>NZ_AECZ01000001.1 GCF_000179555.1 Solidesulfovibrio fructosivorans JJ] | reverse complement strand
AGTCCTCCAGGATTTAAACGGCATGCCGGTTTTTTCGCTGACCGAGGACCCGATGCTTTTTCCGCGGCCGTCATTGGCCGAGCCGGGCGGACTTTTGGCCGTTGGCGGCGATCTGTGCGTCACACGGCTGGTCGCGGCCTATCGGCGGGGCATTTTTCCCTGGTATGACGCGGACACCCCCATCCTGTGGTGGTCGCCGGACCCCAGGCCCATCCTGTTCCCGGGATTGATTCACGTTTCGCGTCGGCTGGCCCGGACGATCCGGTCCGGAAAATTCACGGTGACGCTGGATGAAGATTTCAGCGGCGTGATCCGGGGCTGCGCCGGCGTGTCGCGCACGGTCGGCGACGGCACCTGGATCGTGCCGGAGATGATCGCGGCCTACGAGGCCCTGCACGCGGCCGGCTATGCCCACAGCGTCGAGGCCTGGCTGGGGGGCGAACTGGTCGGCGGGGCGTATGGCGTGACCATCGGCCGGGCCTTTTTCGGCGAGTCGATGTTTCACAAGGTCGCGGACGCGTCCAAGGTCGCTTTCGTGACCCTGTGCCGCCATCTGGACGGGCGCGGCTTCCATTTCATCGACTGCCAGCAGGAAACCGGGCATCTGGCCCGTTTTGGCGCTGTGCCCGTGCGGCGAAGCGAATTTCAAAAACGACTGGACGTGGCCCGGCAGGGCGAGCCGGAACACGACTGGACACTGGCCCGCCCGTGCATGGAAACAGCCGATCCCTGAATGTGGCAGGGACCGGCTGTCGTTCCTTTCAGCCCGCGGTCTGTTGCGACCACGCGAAAATCCCCGTCCGCCTAAAAGCGCAAGGACGCCCTGAGCCCTGCCGGACGTTTGCGGCCCCGACTGTCGCGAACGCGCGAGGGATTTTTGGGGCTTAGGCTTCTTGCCGGGCGCGGTCCGGGGACAAAACCCGATACGCGCACATTTTGCAGATGACGTTTTCAGCCCTGAGGTAATCTTCGTCGTGGAACGTCAGTAACTCCCAGGCTTCGGCCAGCTCGAGATCGATCATGCGCTTGCGGTAGCCGAGTTCCTGGTACGCGCCGTCACGGATGGTGAAGACGATGACGCCTTGGGGCTTGGTGATGCGAATCAGTTCGTCGAAGGCCCGGGCGTCCACATGGCCATAGGTGAAGGTGCCGGTGCACACGACCGCGTCGTATGTGTCGTTTGGGATTTCAAGGGGCTGGCGCAAATCGGCTTGGATGTGCTTCGCGTAGATGTTTTTGCCGGCGGCCTGGTCGAGCATTTCCTTGGAATAATCCAGGGCGTCGATGGCGGCGTAGCCAAGTTCCCGGAGGGCTTGCCCGACAAGCCCCGTGCCGCAGCCGGCATCCAGGATGCGTTGGTCGGCCTCCGCGGCAAAGGTGTGCAATGTTTTCGCCGTGGCTTTGGGGGCCACATAACCGAACTCGCCCAGGGTGTCGTTCTCGTAGTGGACCGCCCAATCCTTGTAGGCGTCCATGAGCTGTTCGGAATTTCGCGCTGTATACACTTTTTCAAGAGTCTTTTTGTCACTGATCATCGTCGGTTATCCTCCGGCTTCAGGTTTCGAGCACTTTGTAGGCGCAGAACTTGGCCGTAACGCTTTCTTTGATGAGATAGTCCCAATCCAGCATGGCCATGAGCTCCCAGGAATTGTTCGCCTCGAGTTCCAGCATCGTCTTGCGGTAGTTGTACTTCTGGTATGCGCCGTCACGTATGGTAAAGCAGACGTAACCGTTCGGCCTGGTGATGCGCACGAACTCCTCGAAGACGTTGGGACCGACATGGGCGTAGGTGAGCGCCCCGACACAGATGGTGGCGTCATAGCTGTTTTCCGGCAGTCGTATACCGCTACCCATGTCTTCCCGGATAAGCTCGTTGTAGATATTTTTCTTTTCGGCCTGGTCGAGCATGTCCGGCGAGTAGTCCATGGCGTCCACGTTGCTGTAGCCGATTTTTTGGAGCGCTTCGCCGACTTGCCCTGTGCCGCAACCGGCATCCAGGACGCACGACGCCTTGGACTCCAGATAATTGTCCAAAAGGGACGCGGCGAGGTTGGGCGCAACATAGCCCATACCTTCGATCGTGTCCTGGTCATAGCGCGGAGCCCAGGCCTTGTAGGCCGCCTGGAGCGATTCCGGCGTCTTTGCCTCGTAGGTGGCGTGCCAGATTTCCAAATCGTTTCCCATGATACCTCCTTGGCGCTCGTGCATCTGTTTGACTGAAGTGATGCACTTGTTGCATGTTTTATTCTTTGTACGGTTTGTACAAAGATGATTTTTCCACAGAGTGATATATTGTATTTTTCACATCCATGTTGTATTTGAACTTATTATTTTTATAAAGTATAAAAAATATTTTATACAATATTTTACTGTCGGCAATTGCATGCAATGTATTATTCTTAAATATTTATTCTCATACTGGAACAAGCCAAACATAGATAAAAATAAAAGTCAAATCATGGACTCAAGTTATAATTTTTTTATAAATCTTTAAAATAATAAGGCGTATAGAGCTAAAATTTCAAATTTTTTCAATTTATGCAGATTCTATTCCAAAAATCAGAGAATACAAGACGCTTTTCAAACGTCACCACTGTGCCGCAACATCGTCAAACACCGATTTCATGTCGTTGCGGAGCGCATCCTTGGTCGGCTGCGCCCGGTGCGAATTTCTTTCATAAAAGAAGGATGTTGTGGCCGGTGCGTCAGCTTCACAGGCAGCAGGCGGTGAAACGGATTTCCCAGGCGCATGGATGCGGCGGGGCATTCCCCCCCGAACGCGGCTGGCGGCTATCCGTCCGCTGACGAAAACAAACAAAAACGGCAGCGCTGCCGAAAATATCCATGGCGGCGTGTTGCTGTGGGCGGCCAGGATACTTTCGGCCGCCGATGGGAATCGACGCAGGGGACTGGAAAACGGCTTGAGTGGTCGCGGCGGATGAGATGCGAAAAATGGCGCGCAGGGAGGACTTACGGCCGCTGGCGGAGTTGTGGTTTTCTCCTACTCGCCCGCTTTCGTCTTTATCAACGACGTGAAGCTGGCGGGAGCCCGCATCGAGGCAAAGTCCTTGGAAAGGGGGCCCGGGGAAAACTTTTCGTAAGACAAAGTTTCCCCCGGGCTTTTCGTAACTGTCCCTAACCGAACAGCTTCTTCTTGCCTTCGATCAGCTCCGTCACCACGCTCGGATCGGCCAGGGTCGAGGTGTCGCCCAGGCTTTCCACCTCGTTGGAGGCGATCTTGCGCAGGATGCGCCGCATGATCTTGCCGCTTCGGGTCTTGGGCAGTCCCGGCGCGAACTGGATCACTTCCGGCGCGGCGATGGGCCCGATCTCCTTGCGCACGTGGAGCTTGAGCGCCTTGAGCAGTTCCTCGTTCTCCTCGTAGCCGGCTTTGAGCGTCACGTAGGCGTAGATGCTTTGGCCCTTGACCTCGTGGGGCATGCCGACCACGGCCGCCTCGGCCACGGTCGGATGGGACACCAAGGCCGATTCGATTTCGGCCGTGCCCATGCGGTGGCCGGAGACGTTAATGACGTCGTCCACCCGCCCCATGATCCAGAAATAGCCTTCCGTGTCGCGCCGCGCCCCGTCGCCGGATTCGTACCGGCCCTTGAACCCGGCGAAGTACTGCTGCTTGAAGCGTTCCGGCGCGTTCCAGATGCCGCGCAGCATGCCCGGCCAGGGTTTGCGGATGACCAGGAACCCGCCCTGGTCGGGGCCGACTTCCTTGTTCTCGTTGTCCACGATGATGGGGTCGATGCCGGGCAGGGGCAGGGAGGCCGAGCCGGGCTTGAGCGTCGTGGCGTAGGGCAGGGGGGAGATCATGAGCCCGCCGGTTTCGGTCTGCCACCAGGTGTCCACAATGGGCAGTTTCCCGTGGCCGATATGGTCGTGGTACCACATCCAGGCCTCGGGGTTGATGGGCTCGCCCACCGAGCCGAGGATGCGCAGCGACGACAGGTCGTGCTTCTGGGTCCAGGCCGGGCCGGAGCGCATCAGCGACCGGATGACCGTCGGCGCGGTGTAGAAGATGTTGACCTTGAACTTTTCGCAGATCTGCCAGAACCGGTCCGGAGCCGGGTAGGTGGGCACGCTCTCGAACATGAGCGAGGTGGCCCCGAGCGCCAGCGGTCCGTAGACGATGTAGGAATGGCCGGTGATCCAGCCGATGTCGGCCGTGCACCAGTGGATGTCGTCGTCGTGCAGGTCGAAGACGAGCTGGCTCGTGTGGGCGGCGTAGGTCAGGTAGCCGCCGGTGGTGTGGTAGACGCCCTTGGGCTTGCCCGTGGAGCCGGAGGTATAGAGGATGAACAGCACGTCCTCGGCGTCCATGGGCTCGGGCTCGCAGCAGCCCTGGACGTCGTGGTCGCTCATGACGTCGTGCCACCACAGGTCGCGGCCGGGGAGCATGTCGATTTCGTTGCCGGCATGGCGCACCACCACGACCTTTTCGACGCAGGCGCATTCCTTGACGGCTTCGTCGGCGTTGGGCTTGAGCGGTATCGTCTTGCCGGAGCGGATGACGGCGTCGCTTGTCACCACCACCTTGGCCTCGCAGTCGTTGATGCGGTCGCGCAGGCTGTGGGAGGAAAATCCGGCGAACACGATGCTGTGCGGCGCGCCGATGCGGGCGCAGGCCAGCATGGCGATGGCCAGTTCCGGAATCATGGGCAGATAAAGGCTTACCCGGTCGCCCTTTTTCACGCCCATTTTTCGCAGCACATTGGCAAAGCGGCAGACTTCGTCATGCAGCATCTGGTAGGTGTAGGTGCGCACATCCCCGTCGTCCTCGCCCTGCCAGATCAGCGCCGCCTTGTTGCGCCGGCCGTCGGTCAAGTGCCTGTCCAGGCAATTGTAGGTGGCGTTGAGCTTGCCCCCGGCGAACCATTTGATCTCCGGCTTGTCGAAATCGTACTCCAGGACCGAGTCCCAGGGTTTGAACCAGGTGAGCAGCTCGGCGGCGCATTCGCCCCAATACCCGTCCGGGTCCTCGATGGAACGCTTGTAGATGGCTTCGTATTCTTCCATGCTTTTGACATGGGCGCGTTCGCGGCCTTCTTCCGGCGGCTCGTAGCGGCGTTGTTCGTGCATGAGGCTTTCGATGTTGTCTGCGATCATTTTCTCCCCCCGGGTTGGGATTGTTGGTCGAATCGAAGGCGAGCTTGCCGGAAAGCGGCCGGCCCGGCCAGAATTTTTCGATGAAAGGCGGCTTGCAACCAATAAACCTATCGGTCCCGCGCGCAAAGGCCGTTTATCGAGAATTCCGCGCCGTTCGTCGAAAGGAGGCACCGTATCCGGGCGGAGCCGTGTTCCGAAAGCCGAAACAATGCGAGAAAAGCATGTCCCGGCGGTCGGTCAAAGTGGTCGGATTCATTGGCACGATGCCTGCATGGTTTGTTTTTCCCATTCCCGATTACCGGAGGGCCACGCCATGCAACCGAAAACATGCGGCGAATGCGCTTGCTGGGCGCGCACCTTGCCCGGACGGCGCAAGGACGATGCGTATATGGAACGGGTATGCATCAAAGGCAGCCGTTGCGTCTGCCGCAATATGCTGGCCGATGCGGCCTGTTTCGAACCCGTTGCCGGCGACGCTTTCGGACCGGTCATAAACGGCGCGGACATCTGCGGCGACTGCGAGGAATGGGCGCGATCCCCCCACGGACGCCGACGGGAAGACGGGGAAACGTACCGGCTCTGTTCCAAAGGGGGCAGGCCCGTTTCCCGCACCATGCGCGCCGATCCTTTTTGCTTCATCCGTCGGGCGGAAACCGTCATGTGATCTTTTCCCCAACGCATTGCGCAATGCTTATTCGCGTAGGAGAAGACGCTTCTTTTTGAGGGTGATGCGCCCACCGTATGTTCGCCGTCCGCCTGCCTCGGCAAAACCTGCCTGCCGCGTCGCAAACAGCTTGGACATTTCCGATGTATTTCGTATGATGTTTGGCTCAAAGGAGGAGGAAGCATGTCCGACAACGCGACCGCCATGGTCCTGGCCTCTTTCATCGGCGATGCCCTGGCCCTCGGCCCGCACTGGGAGTACGACCCCGAGGCGCTTGCCCAGCGATTCGGCCAGGTGACGGGCTATACGACTCCGGCCCCCGCCGGCTACCATGGCGGCAAAAAAGCCGGCGAACTGACCCATTACGGCGATCAGACCCTTGTCTTGCTGCGCTCCCTGGCTGATCGGAAAGGATTCGACCTGGATGACTTCGGCGCCAAATGGCGGCAGCGGATGGCGTCTTATGACGGATACATCGACGGCGCCACCCGCATGACGCTCAAAATTTTCGATTTCGGCGAATCCCCCGAGAATTCAGGGTCCAATTCCAACGATCTGGCCGGCGCGAGCCGGGTGGCCCCCCTCGTCTTCGCCCTGCGCCACGACCTGCCCGCCCTGGTCGAGGCGGCGCGCGCCCAGACCAAGATGACCCACAACCATGCCCAGGTCATCGAGGCGGCCGAGTTTTTCGCCCGTGTCGCCTGGGCCCTCCTGTCCGGAAAACCGCTTGAAGCCGCCTTGGACAGCGCCGCCGAGGCCGGCTACGCCAGCGCTCCCATCGAACGCTGGTTGACCCTTGGCCGCGAGTCGGCCGGCGAGGACACCGTGGCGGCCATCGGGCGCCTCGGCCGGTCCTGCCATATCGACGAAGCCATGCCCGGCGTGATCCATCTGCTCGTTCGCCATGGCAACGACTCGCGCGCGGGCCTCACCCAAAACGTCATGGCCGGGGGGGACAGCGCCGCCCGGGGCATGCTGGCCGGCATGCTGCTCGGGGCGTCCCTGGGACGCGGCACGTTGCCCGAGGCGTGGGAGCGGGGACTCGCCGCCCGCGAAACCATAGAGCGGGATCTGGCGGCCATCGGGGGGCGGTAGGCATCCGGGAAGGGGGCTGGCCTTTGTCGGATTTTACACGCGTTCCCTTCTGGGGTATGCGGTGTGGGATCGTGTTAAGTCCGCCGGCTCAGGCCGGAGCAAAAGGCCGTCCGCCCCGACGGGTGGCCAGGGGGGGAACATGGAAAGCATCATGGCGTGTTTGCCCGACATGTTTCAAAGCCGGATCGAAGACCTGGTCAATGCCCAGAGCACGGACGAGGAAATGACGGCCCACATGAAGGAGCTTGTCTGCCGCATCCGCGAACTGGAAGCCCTGGCCGGCGGCAGCGCGGATGACCAGGTGCGCCAGCTCGGCGAGGACATCCAGCGCCTGTGCGACCGCATCCGTCGGGACTTCGTGGCCATGGCCTACCGCCAGGGATTCGTCGACGGGACGCGCTTCAAGCAGGTCGCCGACGACCGGGAGGCATGATTTCCAACCCGTATTGCCGGCCATCCCGCCGCCGGCGCCTCGAAAAGCAACCGCTATGCCGCACAAGGATATTCAGGACGTCGCCCACTGCGTCTACATGATTGATCTGGCCCTGCGGGAAATCATGAACTCGCCGCATATCGCCAACAAGGCTTTCGCCACCCAGTGCATCATTGAAAGCTTTGTGCGCATTCTCCGCGAGGAAGGCTATACCCTCACGGAAAACCGCCTCAAAAAGATGCTTGCCTACGCCCATTAGGCCTACGCGTCCGGCGTATTCCAAAGGGCCAGCCCTCTCTGCCCGGAAATTTCCGTACCTGTGACGTGCCTGAGGGCGCCGCTGGACAATGTTTGGCGCGCCCGATAGGAGCTTCTTTTTTTGCAAAGCGGCAAGGATGGGTGCGGAGACGCCACAGCGCACGGGGCGACCGCTTTCGACCTGCCCGGCGGCACCCGGGAAAGCGCCTCCACGGCCCGGTTCGCCTGGGCTTCTTCCAGAAAACACGCGCGCGGTCGCCGGTTGGCGATCCCGAATCATGCCCACCGGTCGCGGCGGTGACAGGCCGCGCCCGCATCCGTCGCTGACAGGGAGTTTTTCGTGAGTACAGCCGTCAAACCCGCCTGGATGCTCGGGCCGGTCCGGGAGCCCCTTGCCCCGGAGGTTTCCAAACGCATTGATGTCCTGCGCATCTTGCTCATGTTTCTGATCGTCCTCAACCATGGAGCCAAGGGCGTGACCGTGCGCATTGGCGACCCCGGGCCGCTCACGACCCTGATGGTGACGCTTTTCAACGACCATATCATCCTGGTGACGGTTCCGCTTTTTTTCGCCATTTCCGGATTCTTGTTCCTGCGCAAATTCGAGTTGTCCCTGGCCGCCTACGGCGAGATGCTGCGCAAGAAATTCTTCTCACTGTTCATTCCCTATGTGCTGTTCAATATCTGGATTGTCGCCTGGTTTTACTTCGTGGGCAGCATCGAGACGATGGGCTCCTGGAACTACTTTGTTGCGCACGGCCTTTGGGCCAAGATATTCGGCGTCGGCGGTTATGCCACCCCCGTTAACTATCCGTTGTGGTTTTTGCGCGACCTGATGCTGGTCTTCGTCCTGTCGCCCGTCCTGCTCCTGTTTCTCAAGGAAGCCCCGGGGGTGGGGCTTGTCACCCTCTTTGTCCTCTGGACCGGCCTTGACCACGATCCGTACTCGTACCACAGCTACTTCTTCATGTTCTATCTCGGCGGCTTTGTGGCCCGTTCCCGTCTGTCCCTGTCCGGCCGGTCCTGGTGGCAGCGCTTTGGGGCGCTTGTTTTCGTCGTCCTGACCGTCGTGCTGGTCGCCCATGTTTCGTTCGGTTTCAAGGCTGATGCGGTATGGCGGTTTCTTTTCAAATGCTACCTCATGATCGGGTTGGCCTTTTTCTGGTATGTCTCGTCGTTTCCCCGCATCCGGGACAGCGCCATGCTGCACCGCATGGCCCGGTTCAGTTTTTTCATTTATCTGGCCCATGAGCCCACGGTTTCCATTTTTCAGACAAGGCTCCTTTCCGTGTGGGTACCCGCTAGCGATGTGCAGCAAACCATGTTTTACTTTATCACGGGAGTGGCCGTGACCTTCTTTTTATGGGGCGTGGGCGAAGTCTTTTCCCGGTTTCTGCCGCGCGTGTACGCGGTGGTCACTGGGGCCCGCCTGCCCAAGCGGAAACCGCTGCCGGCACCCTTGGCTGCTCAGGCTCGTTAAACGATTTTCCTGTTTTACGGGAAAACAGGATGCGCGGACAGTGATCGCTAGCCGCATGCGGCCTGAAATCCTTGAAGAAAAGTGATGGAATTTCTCCAAGTTCCACGGCACGGAAGATGCTTGCCGTTACGGAGGGAGGAATCACGGCCTATGTTGCGTATCCTGCTTGCCGAGGATGATGCCAACCATGCCACGCTGGCCCGCCAGGCCCTGGAGGAAGAGGGACATCTTGTCACGACCGTCCCCGACGGCCGCGTCGCCCTGGATACCATCGCCAAAGAGCCCTTTGACCTTATTTTGCTCGACATGCGCCTGCCACGGGTGGACGGCCGCGAATTCATCGGCCTAGTGCGGGCCGATAAAACCCGTCTGGCCGATATTCCCATCGTGGTCCTGACCGGCTACGGCCTGCGCCAGCACATGGACTTCTTCAAGCGCTTCGGCGTGCGCGATTATCTGGCCAAACCCTACGACTGCGACGAGCTCGCAACCATCATCCGTTCCTACGACCATCGCTAGCCAAGCCTTCGCCGCACAACCGCGCGCATGCCGTTGTTGTGCCCGGGCGCTTTTTGCTGGCCGGCAAAGGCCATTTCTCCCGCGTCGTATCTCCGGCTTCCCTACCGGGGCAGTGGACTTTCCCCGGCTTTTTCCGTAGACCGCTTGAGCGACAATCACGCCATTTGGCGGCAACAAGCGAGGAAAGCATGCTTCGCATAGAAGACCTGCATGTGAAAATCGGCGAGCGGGAAGTGCTCGCGGGCATCAATCTGCACATCGCCGAAAACGAGACGTTCATCCTGTTCGGCCCCAACGGCTCGGGCAAGACCACGCTGCTCATGACGCTCATGGGCTTTGGCAACTACGAAATCACCAAGGGCCGCATCCTTTTTCGCGGCCACGACATCACCCACGCGCCCATCTACGAGCGGGCGCGGCTCGGCATCGGCATGTCCTTCCAGCGGCCGCCGACCATCCACGGCCTAAAAACGCGCCATCTGGTCACCATGTGCGCCCGGGGCGGCGCAATCGACGTGGAAGGGCTGGCCAAGAAGGTCAACATGGACAGCTTTCTCGACCGCGACATCAATGCCGGCTTTTCCGGCGGCGAGATCAAGCGGTCGGAACTGCTCCAGCTCATGGCCCAAAAGCCGTATCTGCTGCTTTTCGACGAACCGGAATCGGGCGTGGACCTGGAAAACATGAAGCTCATCGGCTCGACGGTGCGCGATGTGCTCACCGGCGGCATCGAGCCCAGGCCCGAGACCAGCATGAAGCAGCAGCGGGTGACCAAGCGCCCCGTTTCCGGGCTCATCATCACCCACACCGGCTACATTCTCGAATACGTCAACGCCGACCGGGGGCAGGTGCTTTACAACGGCCACCTGTGCTGCGAGGCAAACCCGCGCGACATCCTCGACCACATCAGCCAGTACGGCTACCAGGAATGCGTGCGCTGCCTCAATTAGCCCAAGGAGCCTTGCGTTATGGAAAAGATCGATCTGCATGACTTTCGGTTCAGTGGTTCCACATTGGGCGAGATCCCCGACCTGCGCACCCTCGATCCGGCGGACAAGGCCGAGATGCTCATGTCCGGCGTGGATGTCGAAGAACGCCAGCGCGCCGGCACCTACCTGCAGGTGGACCACGGCAGCGTCCACTGCAAGAGCTTGCAGCCGGGCGTGGAAATCCTCGACATCAAGGAAGCCCTGAAGAAATACGACGGCCTGCCCGGCCATTTCTGGACCCAGGTGGACAAGGACAAGGATGAGTTCACCCGGGCCGCGGCCGAAAATCTGCACGGCGGTTATTTCGTGCGCACCGAAAAGGGCGCCAAGATCACCGAGCCCGTGCAGTCCTGCCTGTTCCTCAAGTCCGACATGGTCGGCCAGAACGTCCACAACGTGGTTATCGTTGAGGACGATTCCGAGCTGCACATCATCACCGGCTGCTCGGTGGCCCATGACTCCAAGGGCGCGGCCCACCTCGGCATTTCGGAATTCTTCGTGGGCAAGAACGCCAAGCTGACCTTCACCATGATCCACAACTGGGCCGATTCCACAGTGGTGCGGCCCCGTACCGGCGGCGTGGTGGAGGAGGGCGGGGCGTTTATAAACAACTACGTGCTGCTCAAGCCCGTCAAGGATCTGCAATCCTACCCGGCCATCCGCTTGAACGGCCGGGGGGCGGTGGCGCGGTTCAATTCCGTCATCGTCGCGCCCAAGGGGTCCTACGTCGACTCCGGCAGCCGCATTGAACTCAACGCTCCGGACACCCGGGGCGAGGTCATCGCTCGCACCATCGCCTCGGGCGGCACCATCGTGTCGCGCGGGTTCATCGGCGGCAACTCCGTGCCGGCCAAGGGCCATCTCGAGTGCAAGGGCCTCATCCTGGGCGGCGGCGTCATCCATGCCGTGCCGGAACTGATGGGCACCATGGACGGCGTGGAGCTGTCCCACGAGGCGGCCGTGGGCAAGATCGACCAGGAAGAGATCGAATACCTCATGGCCCGGGGCCTGGACGAGGACGAGGCGACCTCCACCATCGTGCGCGGCTTCCTCAACGTGGACATCATGGGCCTGCCCAAGGAACTCCACGACGTCATCGAAAAGACCATCGCGGAGTCCCAAAAGGACATGTTCTAGCAAAAGAAATATCTTCCCCAAAACTTCTACAATATTGCCCCCATAGCAGGTAAAAGTTTTGGGGAGGGGAGAGCGCGAGAGGGGGACCTTTTTTTCAAAAAGGGTCCCCCTCTCGCATTTCTTTTCCCCCGCCGCCCTTGCCATACGCGGCCGGACGGGGTAAGGGGCGGCTGCGGTCGGCAGTTCACCCAGGCGTCGCCGCCCCGTACGGGGAGCTAAACCTGCCATTTCCTCTTTCCGCGCTGACACCTTATCCGTGCCGCGTCGGAAGCCGGCGACCACCGACATCCCTTTTACGGACAGGCACGCTTGATAAGGATAAGCGATGTCCAGGACCGCCTTGCCCCTGGCTGTCGGCGACATAGCGGCCTTTGCCCGCGTGTTGCGCGCCAGAATCATGGAAAACGAGACCGCGCCGAGCCATCTGGAGCTGCTCAACTGGTTGGCCCGGGCCGCGGGCTACAAGAACTTCCAGCACTTCCGGGCGACCGCCGCGCCCAAGGCCGTGCCGGCTCCCGCGCCGCGCGCACCGGCCCCCGAACCGATGGACGAGAACCGGCTCAAACGTCTTGTCCGTCTCTATGACGCCGACGGGCGGCTGGCGCGTTGGCCGTCCAAACGCGGCATGCAGCTGACCTGCCTGTGGACGATGTGGGCCGTCTTGCCGCCCAGGCGGGATTTCGACGAGCCGACCGTCACCGGGCTTTTGGGCGCGGCGCACGGGTTCGGCGATCCGGTGCTGTTGCGCCGTGAGCTGTGCGACATGGGGCTTCTCTGGCGCACGCCCGACTGCCGGGTCTACCGGCGTATCGAACGCCGTCCTCCGCCCGAGGCACTGGAACTCCTCCACCGGGTGCGCGGCGGACGGACAGGCTCGCGGCCGGGAGACGCCTCGGTTGCCGGGGGTGCGTCATGAAGACCGCGCCCTCTCCCTGGATCATGCCCGAACTGCCGCAACCGACCATCGCCGCCACGCGTCGCGGGCCGGTGGAATACGCAACCTTCGGCCAGGGCCCGGCGGTCCTGGCCTTGCACGGGGCCATGGGCGGCTACGACCAGTCGGCGCTGCTCGCCCTGGCTGCCGGACCGTCCGGTTCCCGCACGATTGCCGTCTCCCGGCCGGGGTATCTGGGAACGCCGCTCGGGGAGCATGGCGCTCCCGAGGCGCAAGCCGACCTGTGCCTGGCCCTGCTCGACGCCCTCGGTATCGAAACGGCGGCGGTCATGGCCATCTCCGGGGGCGGTCCCTGCGCACTCCAGTTTGCCCTGCGCCATCCCGGACGGTGCCGGGGGCTGATCCTTGTTTCGACCTGCGCCGGCATCGTCGAGACGCCGATCCCCTTTACCTTTCGGGTGATGCTGCGCGTGGCCGGCTGGCCGATTTGCGGCGCGCTGTTGCGCGCCGGGAAGCCCGATGTGCGCCGGGCGGCCCGGCGAAGCGTGCGCGATCAGGCTCTTTGTAAGCGCATGCTGGCCGATCCGCACACCGCCGGATTGTTTGCGTCCCTGGTCGCCAGCACGGCCGACCGGTTGGGCCGGCGCGCCGCCGGCACGCGAAACGATATCGCGGTGACGCGCAACACGCGCTACCGGCTTGAGGACATTGCCGCGCCGACGCTCGTCATCCACGGCACGAACGATCCCCATCTGCCTTACGCGCAACACGGGAAGCAGCTCGCCGCCCGCATTCCCCAGGCGCGTTTGGTCACCGCCGAAGGCGGGGAACACGCCTGCCTGTTCACCCACCGGGATATGATCCGCACGGAAGTGGCGTCGTTTCTGGCGACGCTACCAGCCTGAGCGCAGCGCAACCGCTTAAGCAAATCGCCCGGGATCGGCTTTTTCCACCGATCCCGGGCGGTGTTAAGGTGCCTGGAGCCTTTCTCGCTTGAAAGCACTCGCAAGAAGCATGCTTGTACAACCCCACCTGTCTATGGTGCAAACTATTGCGCCAGATTCATATATGGTAACTACTTAATATCTCTTAAAGAGTTTTTCCGAATTCCACTCCAGCCAAAAATACCACCAATTCTTCAAGGTTATGAAAGGTCCATGCCCGTTCGTCCCTGCTGGCAATCATGACCATTCGATTAGTTTTTTTATCTTTTGTTACTTCATAAGTGATGTTCAAGCTCTCCAATTCATGAACCGGTAATGGAGGCGGTTTACGCTCAAGCAACCACGGGAAAGGGTTGTCGGGCTCTTCTTTTTTCATGGTGCTTCTCCTAAATTTTGAAAGATAGGTAGGTGAACTCCATGAAGATGTTATCAGACACATTGGCAGTCGTCCAACCTCGCCTTCTTATTTTTTGAGCTCGAAATAATCCGCCCGGTCGATGCCGGGAAAATCGTAAAGCACGGGCGTGCAGGTCCCCTGACGGATGATGCGAAGCCGGCAGGGGAAGACCTTTCCCGCTGTGATGCCGTATTTTTGCAGGAACCTGGAGCCGGGGGCCATGCCATTGACGAGCGTCAGCGTATGCGTCCGGCCGGGAGTATAGAGCGGTTCCCCGGCAATCGGCGTGTCCGGGGTAAACGTGTAGGTGATGTCGAAACCGGGGTAGGGTGTGGGGATGCCGCCGCCGGTGACCGGAGTTTTCGGCTGCGGGGTCACGGCGACGATGACCGCCTTACCGGGAAAGTCCGCATAGGTGCAAGGACCGCCGACGCGGGTGGCGGCAACGCCAGCCAGGGCAATTGTCGGTTCGAAACACGAGGCGGCGAGCCAGGCGAAGGTTAGGGTAAAAGCCAAGGCTAGAGTCGGGATGACCAGGGTGGCAGGTGTCCGCGCCATTGTCCCCCCCTTTGAAAGTTTTTGAAAGGGGTCCCGGGGGAAACTTTTTTCAAAAAGTTTCCCCCGGGCCGCCGGAGGCTCCCAACTCCACCTCCTATTTGGCCAGCAGCCGCAGGTACAGGTCGCCGCGCATGGGGCCGATGCGCCGGCCCATGCCTTTGAGCCGTATGGGGCGGCCGACCACGAAATCCGGGGGCAGGGTCACTTCCACCATGGTCGGCTTGCTGTTGCCCAGGCCGTGTCGGATGCCCACCCGGATGCGTGTGCCGGGAAAAAGGCTTGTCGTCGGCAGATGGATGGTCTGTTCGTCGTCGAGCTGCTTTTGAAAGTATCCCTTGAGGGAATCCCAAAAACCTTTGGTAATATCAAGTGATAGCGCCTTCTCGCCCCAGTGGAAAGAGACTTTGCGCGGTCCCTTGGCCGTGACCGGACCGCTGGCGGCGGCGGACTTGTTGCGCACCTGCTGGTAGATGTCCTGGAACACCTGCCGGGCGAAGGGGTCCTTGAGCAGGTCCTGGAGCACTTCCTCGCGTCGGAAGTAGAACCCGGCGTCGGCGTTTTGCTTGGACGCCTGGGTATAGGCGGCCTTGGCCTGGCGCTGGCGGTGAGCCTGGCCGGGCCCCGGACCGGCGGTCGGACGAGGGCCGGCGCTTGTCCTGGTCGTGGTCTTTCGCCCGGGCTTGGAGCCTGGAGAGGCCTGGGGACCGGGTTCGTTGTCCTTGTTGGCGTGAAAATGGCGCAGCAGCAGGTAGGCTTCGTTTAGCCGCTGGAATTTCCGCTTGGCGCCGGGGTCGTCGGGATGCAGGTCGGGATGCAGGGAAAACGCCAGTTTGCGATAGGCGGATTTGACGGCTTCAAGTTCATCCGAACTCGAAACGCCAAGCAGGGCGCGCGCTTCATCAAGACGCATCGCATCCGCAGGGGCCATGCTCCGTCTCCTCGGCTGGCTGTGGCGGCATGACGGCCAGGGCTTCGGGCGCGCCCACGCCCTGGACACGGGCCAAGCCGTGGCGGCGCAGGTACTCCATGCCCTGGCGGGCGAATTCCGCGTGATCAACTTCGGTATTTATGCCCGGGCAATCCTCGGCGGCCATGGCATGGCTGGCGGCGTCGATGATGTTGCCTCGGAAATAGGGCCAGGCCCGGCATACGTCGGGACGGGCCGGATGCACCGAGCAGCCCTCGTTGTAAAAGATGCAGTAACCATCCGCGCCCGTGGCCAGACGGTCCTTGCCGCCGACATGCTCGGCGAAACGCGCCAGCATTGCCTCCGGTGTGAGCCCCAGATGTTCGGCCAGACGCGTGATGTCGCTAAGGGACAGCATGATGCCGCCCACTCCCTGGCAACAATGGCCGCAACGGCGGCAGGTAAAGGCGACGACTTGCGGCATTGCGACTTTCTACCCCCAAAGACGACGGTGTTCAACCATGATGCAACGATCTTCCACCACGACCACGCCGTTTGGCTCCAAAAGCGTCCTGGCTTCGGGACTGGCGATGCCGGATTGCATCCAAAAGCAACGCGGCCGATGCGTCAGGGCCAGCGTTTCGGCGGCATGGGCCGGACAATGTTGCGCCGCCCGAAACAGGTTGACGATATCCACCGGGATATCGATGTCGGCCAGGGTTTTGCGGGCGGGCAGCCCCCAGACCGTGTTTCTGGCCGGGTGCACCGGGATGACGGTAAAGCCCGCCTCGAGCAGATAGCGCCCGACCATGTCCACTTCGGTGCCGGGGCGGTCCTTGGCCCCGAGAAGGGCGATGGTCGCGCCCGGGGCGAGAAGTTTTTGAAGCGTCGCATCGGCGTACAGCACTGCCTGCCTCCGAGAGGTTTTCGTTTGCCGGAAAAAGGTGTATCCGCTTGGCGGCATTCATGCCCGGAGGTTTCGCGCGCATGTCCGTTTCCGCCATCGATCGTATAAGCATCGACGAGGCCCGGGCCTTGTGGGAGGACGCCAACGTCTTCGCGCTGGGCAAAATAGCCCACGCCGCAAGGCTTACCCTGCATCCCGAGCCGATCGTCACCTACATCGTCGACCGCAACATCAACTATACCAACATCTGCGCCTGCGGCTGCCGCTTTTGCGCCTTTTTCCGCCCGCCCGGACACGCGGAAGGCTACGTCCTTTCGCGGGAGGAGCTTGCGGCCAAGGTGGGCGAAACCGTGGCCCTCGGCGGCTGGCAGATCCTGCTCCAGGGCGGCATGCATCCGGACCTGCATCTGGATTTCTACACCGGCATGCTGGCCTTTTTGCGCGACCGCTTCCCGGAAGTGGCCGTGCACGGCTTCTCGCCGCCGGAGATCGTCTTTCTGGCCAAAATGGAAGGGCTCTCCATAGCCGAGGTGCTTTCCGAACTCAAGGCGGCCGGACTGGCCTCGCTGCCCGGCGGCGGCGCGGAAATCCTCTCCGACCCCATCCGGGGAAGCGTTTCGCCCAACAAGTGCCCGGCCGACGACTGGATCGAGGTCATGCGCCAGGCCCACGGTTTGGGACTTCGCACCACGGCCACCATGGTCATCGGCCTTGGCGAGACCATCGACCACCGCCTGGAGCACCTGTCGCGCATCCGCGACCTGCAGGACGAAACCGGCGGATTCACGGCCTTTATCCCCTGGACCTTCCAGCCCGGCAACACGGGGCTGACCGTGCCCGAGGCCTCGTCCTGGGAATACCTGCGCTGGCTGGCCCTTTCGCGGCTTTTTCTCGACAACGTGCCCAATGTCCAGGCCTCCTGGGTGACCCAGGGCCCCATGGTCGGCCAGATGGCGCTTTTTTTCGGGGCCAACGACCTTGGCTCGACCATGATCGAGGAAAACGTGGTGGCCGCGGCCGGGGTCCATTTCCGCATGGAGGAAGACGAGCTGCGCCGGCTGGCCATCTCGGCCGGATTTACGCCTGTGCGGCGCAATATGGACTATTCCCGGCGCGAGGATTGATCATCCCGGCCGGGGCGGGCGCTTAAGGCCACGCCGCCAAGGGCCAGTCCGCCGCCGACCCACTGGGTCGGGGTAAGTTTTTCGTCCAGCATGAAATAGGACAGCAGGCAGGCGAAGACCGGAATGAGGTTGAGAAACGCCGCCGCCTTGCTGGCCGGGGCGAGGCTCACGCCGTAGTTGTACAGCCCGTAGGCCACGAAGGTGACGCCAAGCCCCAGAAAGACCACGGCCAGGGTCGGCCCCGGTTCGATGCGCTCCGGAAAAGGCACGAAGAAAAGCACGGGCGTGAAAAAAACCGTTCCGGTAAAGGCCTGCATGGCCGTGAGGTAAAGCGGCCTGTGCCGGGCGGCCAAGCGTCTGGCCGTGACGATGTAGCCCACGGCGCAACACATGGCGATAAATTCCAGGAAGTTGCCGAGCACGGGCCGGGGCGCGTCCCCGGTCGCCCCGCCGGAAGCGCTCATGACCACCACCCCGACCACCGCCAGCAGCAGTCCGAAGGCAGCTTTTTTCTCAAGCTTTTCTTTAAGGAATAACGCGGCGGCGAGAACGGTCAAAAGCGGCAGCATGGCCGTGACCATGGCCGCCTGCGAGGCTTGGGTGAGCGTGAGCGCCTTGGCCTCGAACACGAAATACAGGCACGGTTCGCAAAGGGCCATGAAGATGAGCCCCGGCCAGTCGCCCTTGGCCGCGCCGAACCCGCCCATGCGCCGCCACATGAGCCCGAAGACCAGCGAGGCCAGGGCCATGCGGCAAAAGACCACCAGAAGCGGCGCGTAGCCGCGCATGGCGATCTTCATGGCGATAAACGAGCCGCCCCAGAGGAGCGTGCCCGCGGTGAGGGCGAGAGCGGCTCGCCAGGACACTCTATCGTTTGCCATGCACCTATCCGAAAGACGGTTGTGCGGCGCGTTACAGCTTTGACCGACAATCAGTCGTATCCGGGCGTCGCGCCGGAGCGCCGCTATACCGTGTCGGGTCGGAAAAGAAAACACAAGGGGAGTCGTGATGTTTGAAGCCCTGGAACGTTTGCCCGAAGAGGAAATGGCCGACCGCCTGGCCAAGTGCCGGGCCGCTTTGGCCAAGGTCGCGCCCGAAGCCGGCGGACTGCTCGTCTTCTCGAGGCTCGCCATCTATTATCTGACCGGAACCTGGGCCAACGGCGTGCTGTGGCTGCCGGCCAGCGGCAAGCCGGTCTTGGCCTGCCGCAAGGGCAAGGAACGGGCGCTGCTCGAAAGCCCGCTGCAAACCATCGTCGGCTTTCGCTCCTACGGCGACCTGATGCCGCTTTGCGAAAAAGCCGGCAGCCCCATAACGTCCATTTGCGCCGCGGAGCAGTCGGGACTGTCCTGGAATCTGGCCGCGCTTTTATCCTCGCGGCTCCCCGGCGTCAGCTTCGTGCCGGGCGACGCGGCCCTGGCCATGGCCCAGGCGCAAAAATCGGCCTGGGAGCTCGCCAAAATCCGCCTGTGCGGCGCGCGCCACGCCGAAGGGCTCATGGAGCGCCTGCCGGCCGTAATCCAGCCGGGCATGAGCGAGCGCGAGATCACCCGCAAATGCTGGGACGTCTTTTTCGACCTCGGCCACCAGGGGCAGCTTCGCATGACAAATGGCGACGAAATCTTCCTCGGCCATATCGCGGCCGGGGACAGCGGTAACTATCCGAGCGTCTTCAACGGCCCGGTGGGACTTCGCGGCGAGCATCCGGCCTTGCCTTTTTCCGGCTACGCCGGCGCTGTTTGGAAAAAGGGCGGCGTGCTCACCATCGACAACGGTTTTACCATCGAAGGCTACGTCACGGACAAGACGCAGGTCTATTTCGCCGGCAAGGCCTCCGCCATCCCGGACAGCGTGCGGCGCGGCCACGACCTGTGCATGCGGGTCCAGCAGGCCGTGGCAAAGCGGCTTACGCCCGGCGCGAAGCCGAGCGAGCTCTACGCCTTGGCCCTGTCCATCGTCGCCGAAGCCGGCATGGACGTAGGGTTTATGGGGCTTGACGGAAACAAGGTGCGCTTCCTGGGACACGGCATAGGGCTTGCCATCGATGCCTGGCCGGTGATCGCCAAGGGTTTCGACGAGCCTCTCGAAGCGGGCATGACCCTGGCCCTCGAACCCAAGTTCGGCATCCCCGACATCGGCATGGTCGGGGTGGAGAACACCTTCGAGGTGACCGAGCAGGGCGGCAAATGCCTGACCGGCGACAGGTACGACATCATTTGCGTCGAGTAGGGGAGGGAAGAAGCTGGGGGAAACTTTGTCTTACGAAAAGTTTCCCCCAGGCCCCCTTCAAAAGACATCTATTGGAACGAGTTGGCTGTTGGGGGATACGTTGAGAGGGAAGAGGGCGCCGGTCAGATTTTCTGCTCCACGGCCATAAAGCAGGGAATGCACAGGGTCTTGCCGGCAAAACGCCGGGTGCGCGACTCCATCACGGATTCGCCGCAGGCCTCGCAGACGAGGCTCGACAGGATGGCCGCCCGTCTGGGGGCCACCCGGGCCGGTTCGGTGCGCGTGAAAAAGGTTTCGGGATCGCTTTCGAGAATCCGTTTGGCGCACCGTATGGCGAGCGCCGGCAGTTCGGCCTTGGCCCCGGCATTTTGGGGGTCGGTGTTGAGGATCTCGCGCACGGCCGCGAACTCCGGGTCCACCAGCTTGTGCAGGTCCGGCCGGGCAAGCAAACGCACGGCAACGCCGTCGCGACGGCGGTGGAAGGTGAAGGCGTTTTTGCCGTAATCGCGGTGGATCAGGTTGCCCTTGCCGTAGGTGCAGCCCATAAGCGCCTGGATGGCGTCCACGGCGCACATGTCCGTCTCGACCACGGCCACCACGTCCTCGTCGCCGTCATGGCCGCATACGGCGAGGCCAATGCGCGCCGCCTGGATGCCGATGGCCAGCCCCGGACACATATGCCCGTGGTAATCCACCGCCCGCGTCGTCAAGGTAGCCACATCATCTCTTGCTCTTTCCGTTTCCATGTCTGTCCCCACATTACGGCTGGGTATTTTTGAAAAATGCCGGCTTTTGGCCAAGCGGCCCGAAATCGTGGGCCATTTGCGCGTAGACGGGCTTGCCCAGCAGAAACCGGTAGATTTCGTCGGCCTTGGCCGCTGGATCGATATCGGCGAACGCCTGCGGATAGAGGATTTTCCCGGCCGCATAGGCGTCGACCACGATGGTGTCCAAGTTGGTCAGGTAGTTGGTGAAGGGGTAGAGCACGTAGACCCTGCCGTCCTTCACCGCGCGAAGAGCCCCGACGAATTCGGGTTGCTGCGTGAATTCGTCGGCCACCAGCGCCAGGCCGGCGGCGTCGACGAAAAGGACATCCGGGTTGAAGGCCAGGAGCTGTTCCTTGTCGATGAAGGCATGGCCGTCTTTCGTGACGCGGCCGGCCAGATTGTCGGCCGATAGCCACTCCAGGGGGGCATACGGGTTGTCGGTGCTGGTAAGCCCATGGGTGCCGCGAAGACCGGTGCCGCCGACGTAAACCGTAGGCTTGACGTAACCCGGCGCGGCTTGCCCCTTTTTCGCCCGGGCGCGCACATCGGCCTCGGCCCTTTTCATGAAATCCGCCACCGCCGCTGCCCGGTCCGGACAGCCCAGGATGTTTCCGGCCAGGGCCAGGCTGTCGAACACCTTGTAATCGTAGCGGGCGAACTGGCCGTAGCTCAAAACCACCACGGGAATGCGCAGCTTGGCCTGCATGGCCTCGGCCACGGCCGCGTCCATGGCTGTCACGAAGATGACTTGCGGCGCGACGGCCAGTACGGCTTCGAGGTCCGGCTCCTGGTTGATGCTTTTGGGGCCGCCCGGACCGATGACCGGGAGCTTTATGAACTCCGGATGGGCCAGGCTGTATGGCCGGCCGGTCCGCTTGTCCTTTTCGAAGCGCTCGACGCCGACCACCCGATTTGTGGCGTCGAGATAGGCGATGAGCCGTAGGCAGCCCGGCCCGAGGCAGATGATGCGCCGGGGATTGTCCGGCACCGTGACCTGGCGTCCGGCGGCGTCGGTCACCTGCCGCGTCCCTGCGGGCGTGTCCGCCGCGGCCGGAGCTGTGGCGGTCATGAGGACAAGGGCGCAACACAGGAAAAAAACGCGATACGGATGCGGCATGGCGGCTTCCTTTTGGGGCAAGGGTTAGGCGGCGTCGGCAACGCCCAGGGGCGCGGCCACGGGATGGCCGCCCACCTCGCCGAAGGCCACGTCCACGCCGTAGACCGCGCGCACGATCTCGGGCGTCAGTCCCTTGGCGTCGACACGGGCCAGGACCGCGCCCCTGGAAAGCAGCACGAAGTCGTCGGCGAAGCGCATGGCCTGGGACAGGTCGTGGAGCACGGCGGCGGCGGCGACGCCCTGGCCGGTCACGGCCTGCCGGACGATGGCGAAGACCTCGAGCATGTTCTTGAGATCCAGGCTGGCCGTGGGTTCGTCCAAAAGCAGCACGTCCGGCTCCTGGACCAACGCCCGGGCAATGGCGGTTTTTTGCATCTCGCCGCCGGAGAGCGCGTCGAGGCGGCGAAAGGCCAGGGCGGAAAGGCCGAGCCGCGTGAGTACGCCTTCCACGATGCCCATGTCCCGCCGGGACGGGCGAAGCCCCATGTGGGGACGGCGGCCGAGCAGTACGGCCTCGAACACGGTCATGCCTTCGGCCTGCTGGGACTGGGGCACGTAGGCGATGCGCCGGGCCGCGTCGCGCCGGGACAATTCGCCGAGTTTTTTCTCGCCGAGCGCGACACCGCCGCGCTGGGGCCGGATCAGGCCGCCCAGGCATTTGAGCAGGGTGGATTTACCGGCACCGTTGACGCCGAGAATGGCGGTGACGCGCCCGGGCTCAAGCCGCAAGCTCACATCCGTAAGCACGGCCGCGCCGTTGTAGGCAAAGGAAAGATTTCGCGCCGACAGGCTCATGTCCGGCTCCCTCCGCGCAGCAAGAGAAAAAGGAAAAGCGGCGCGCCCATAAAGGATGTGAGCACGCCCACGGGCAACGCGCCCGTCCCGGCCAGCAGCCGGCCGGCCGTATCGGCCCCGAGCAAAAGGAGCGCGCCCCAAAGCCCGGCATGGATGGCCAGCGGGCCATGATCGCAGCCCACCGAACGTCTGGCGATGTGCGGGGCGAGCAGTCCCAGAAAGGCGATCACGCCGCATACGGCCACCACCACCCCGGAACAAAGAGCGGCCAGCCCCATGCCGACAAGGCGCAGGCACTTGGTGTTGACGCCCACGCTCTTGGCCACGTCGTCGCCGGCGAGCAGGGCGTTTAAGTCCTGGCGGGCATAGAGACAAAAACCGCCGGTGGCGGCGGCGACGAGGCCCATGACGACAATTTGCGCGTCCCGCGCCCGGGACACGTCCCCGAAGGTCCAGAAGACGATGGCCGCGAGTTGCAGTTCGTCGGCATAGAACTGGATGAGGATGGTGCCGGCGGTGAAAAGCGAGGAGAGCGCCACGCCGCACAAGATGATCGCCTGGGGCCCGAGCCGCTTGACCAGGGCAAGCCCGGTCACCAGCGCCGTGGTGCCGATGGCCCCGGCAAAAGCGCACAGGGACATGGTGAACACGCCGCCGATCCGAGCGAATTCGGCGCTCGACGTGGCCAGGGCGTTGCCGGAAAACGCCCCGGCCCCCAGGAACACGATGCCGCAGGCCGCGCCGAAAGCCGCGCCGTGGCTGATGCCGAGGGTAAAGGGCGAGGCGAGCGGGTTGGAAAGCAGGCTTTGGGTCAAAACGCCCGAAACGGCCAGGCCGAAGCCGCCGGCGATGGCGGCCAGGATGCGCGGCAGCCGGATACCCGTGACCACCACCGCGCCCGGTCCCTGCCGGGTGCCGGCCAGGGCGGCTAAGATGTCGGACAGGCCGAGGTCGTAGCTGCCAGCGGCCAGGGCATAGAGGGCAAGGGCGACAAGGGCGGCGCACAGGGCGAACGCCTTGGCCTGCTTGGCTTTCTGGCGGGCCAGGTGCCCGCCGGCCAGGGACGTCGTGGGGGCCATGCAGGAAGACGGCATGGAGAGTGCGTATTACGAAATTAAATATTTTACAACATCAAGAAAATTATTCATTATTTTCTACCCATTCAATCTGAAAAACGTACGATCCATCACCGTAAAACGAGTATTGAGAGAAAAGCGATGCGCAATGGTCAGGTCGCACGACGGGGGGCGGTGTGCCGTATGGCCACCTCCATGAGGATGAATACGGCCAGGGCGGCTGGGAAAAGGGGGCTCAGGCCCAGGAGTCCCGCGCCGAGCTGCGCCAACCCGGCCAGCCACAGTCCGAAGACAAGAGCCGGGCCATGGGGGAATCGGGCATCGAGCAGGGCGAGTCCCGGCAGGATAAGCAGCCCCGTGTCGTAGAAATAGGCGTGGGGCGCAAGCAAAACGAGTCCGGTTACGGCCAGACCGAGCAGGGAAAAGGGGATGTCCCGGCCGCGCCTGCGCCAAAAGGCCCGGCCAAGGATGGCCGTCACGACCAGCGACAGGCAGAGGCCGACGGCCAAGGCGGCGCGCGGACTGCCGGCGAGCAAATGGCGACTGACGCCAAGCAGACTGACCGCCTTGTCGCCTTCCAGGGCGAGGGAGGTGGCGACCACCCACTTGGCATGCCCCAGCCAGGCGGTCGGCCAAGTCGGGCCGCAAAGGACGGTGGCGACAAGGCCCAGCCCGGCCAGGCCGAGAATGCCCGCCCCCGCCATGCGCCAACGGCCGGCCAGAAGGAAGAGTCCAAGCAGGGCCAGGCCGAATTGGGGCTTGAAACAGAGAAGCGCCAGACAAAGCCCGGCCAAAAGCGTCCGCCCCCGTCGTTCCAGGCTCCAGGCGGCCACGCACAGGGCAAGGGTCAACGGCGTGTTCTGGCCGCCGAGCAGGGCCCGCAGCATAGGGTAAAAAAGGACGGCGGCGCAGAAAACGGCCGGGACATAGGGCTTGGCCCAAGCCATCTCGCGGCAGGCCAGCCATAGCGCGCCGTACAGGAGCGCCGCCATGACGGCCAGATGCAGGGCGTAGGCGAGCCGGTAGGGCAGGGCGGCGAGCAGGGCGAAGGGCAGGGCAAAGGGGGGCGGATAGGCAAAGGGCACATAGGCCCCGCCGCTTGAAAGCATGAGGTCGACCTGGGCCGCCCGCTGGACGGCCGGGTCGTAGAGGCGTCGGGCATCACCCGAGCGCACGATGCGGCCGGCGGCGTAAAATTCGGCGAAATCCCCGCCCAGACGGCCCGAAACCACGCCCGCCCCGGAACCGCTCACAAGCGCCGCCCCGACGGCAAGGGCCAAGGCAAAAAGGAGCAACCGCGGGTAAACCCGAAGCCGCCAGGGCGTCAGCAGCGCATTTTTCACCGATAAAATCCGGTCCGACCGCGATGCCGCGGCGCTCCGTTTCGTCGTGCCGGCCTACATGGGGTCCATTTTGAAGGTGATCAGCGACAGAAAAGCGCCCTGGGGGTCGCCGATCACGCAAAAGCGCCCGACGCCCGGGATGTCGGTCGGCTCCTTATAGACGGTGCCGCCAAGCTCCACGGTTTTTTTCGCCGCCGCGTCCACGTCGTCCACGGAAACGTACGAGCCCCACACCGGCGGCATTTTCGCCGCTTCCGGCGGTATGGACATGATGCCGCCGACCGCCGCGTCCCCAACCTTGACGATGGTGTAGGTCATGCCCATTTCGGGCATGGGCTTGTCCTCGCTGGTCCAACCGAGCAACTTGCCATAAAAGGCCTTGGCCCCCTCCACATCGGTGGTCATCAGCTCGTTCCAGCTGAAAACGCCCTGCTTGGTGAAGTCCTCTCCCATGATCGCACCTCCCGTTCTTTCGGGATGACCGCCAATCGGCTTCCCCGCATGGTTTCCCTACGAAAAAGGGGGCGGACTGGCAACAAGGCGGGGCAGCGCCAAAGCGCGATCCTCTCGGGCCGGATGTCGCATCGCCCATAAAAAAAGCCCCCGCAAAAGCGGGGGCTTTGTCGGCGGAGCCTTGTGAACCCTGCGTTACTTCTGGGCGACGTGGTGGCAGCCGTTGTTGGAGCAGGGGGACACGGGAAGGGGCTTTTGGCCCTTTTCCTTGCGGGCGATGTTGGTCTTCATGTGGCAGCCGAGGCAGCTGTTGGCGGCATCCTTGTCATGGAAGGCGCGGAAGTAGGACATCGGGTCCTGACGTTCCTTGAGATTGTCGTGGCAACCTTCGGTGTTGCAGCCTTCGATCTTGCTTTTGCCGTCCCACATGTGGTGGCAGGTGACGCAGGGAATGTTGGCGTGCTGACCGTGGGAAAAACTGACGGGCGCAAAGCTGGTCTTCAGCACCCCGGCCGGGCGCTTGAAGGTCAATTCCAGAGGATAACAGACCGTGGACTTGGCGTCGACGATCGCACTGAATTTGCCGCCCTCGCTGTAGGCCGCCGAGGCCAGCGCCAGGGTGAACACGAAAAGGACCAATATGGAAAACATGACCTTGGAACGCATCCAACTCCCTCCTTAAAAACTCCAACAAACGGTGAATGGACCTTGCCGCTGCGAATACACAGGCGGCCGTCGCAGGCGTGAACCCCGCCGCCGTAATTCAAGTAAAAAGCGTAAAATTTCACAAATCGGAAGTCAACAGATTTTCCGAAAAAAGCGTTGTCCCAACGCGGATGCGCCGGTCCGGCCGGAGGACGCCAGAGCACGCTTTTCCGGCCCGCGAATAGGATTATTCCGCGGGCTCTTCTTCCTCGAATTTTTCGCTGGCTTCCAGGGCGTCCATGAGGTCGAGGCTCAAGCGGATGAAGTCCGAGGCGGTGATGATGCCGACCAGCTTGCCGGTCTCGACGATGGGAAGGCAGCCGTATTTCTGGGTCAGCAGCACC
This sequence comes from Solidesulfovibrio fructosivorans JJ], assembly GCF_000179555.1. NCBI lineage: Bacteria > Pseudomonadati > Thermodesulfobacteriota > Desulfovibrionia > Desulfovibrionales > Desulfovibrionaceae > Solidesulfovibrio > Solidesulfovibrio fructosivorans. The sequence continues at coordinate 289,680 of NZ_AECZ01000001.1, read as the reverse complement.
TCGGCCGCCTGGCGCAGGGGGAGTTCCGGCGTGGCCATGGCCACGTCGGCGCGCATGACCTCGGCGATGGGGATGCCGTCGTAGATTTCGTCTTCGGTGGCTTTGTCGATTTCGGCCAGGCGGGACACCGAGGCGGCCAGCATGTCGCGGTGGGTCAACAGGCCGACGAAGGCGCCGGCGGCGTCGATGACGGGGAGATGGCGGATGCGGGCCTCTTCCATGGTCTTTTTGGCCGCAAGCAGGCTGTCGGTATCGCGCAGGGCAATGAGGTCCTCGGTCATGAGGTCGCGGGTGAGCAGCATGGAATCCTCCTTGTCTGCCGGAGATGGCATTGCCGCCTTGCCCTGTCAAGCCGGGCCGCGTTGACTTGAGGCGGAAATTCTGTTTTCCAAATAGGATCGCGCCGGCGCGCGGAAAGGCCTGGCATCGGTTCGGGCAGAGGGCGGAGGATGAACGGGGCGGAGCCGACAATCGATTTGAAGCGCAATCGGGACCGCATGGTCCGGGACCAGATCGCGGCCCGGGGCGTGTCCGATCCCGAAGTGCTGCGGGCCATGCGCAAGGTGCCCCGGCACTTGTTCGTGGAAGAGGCGCTCATCCCCCAGGCCTACGAGGACCATCCCCTGCCGCTCGGCCATGGCCAGACCATCTCCCAGCCCTATGTCGTCGCCTGGATGACGGAGCTGCTGGAGGTGAAACCCGGACTCCGCGTGCTGGAGATCGGCACGGGCTCGGGGTATCAGGCCGCGGTCCTGGCGGAGATGGGCGCCTACGTGTTCACCGTGGAGCGGGTGCGTCCCCTCCAGGCGGCCGCCCGCAGGCGTCTGGAGGGCCTGCGCTACCTCAAGGTGTGCTTCAAGCTCGACGACGGCACGTTGGGCTGGCCCGATGCGGCCCCGTTCGACCGCATCCTGGTCACGGCCGGCGGCCCCAAGGTGCCGGAGCCGCTCATCGAACAGCTCGCCGATCCGGGCCGCATGGTCATTCCCGTGGGCGAAACCAGGCGCAGCCAGCGGCTGCACGTGGTGCGCAAGGAAAACGGCCGGGTCGTGGCCCGCAGGCTCGGCGAGGTGACGTTCGTGGACCTCGTCGGGGCTCACGGCTGGTAGCCGCAAGGAGGTTGCGCATGGCGCAAGGAAGTTCCGGCATGTCCTCTTTCGGCAAGTCCGAAACTTCGGGACGTGACGCCGCCCGCGAGGGACGCATCGGCGAGGCCCTGGCCAAGATCCGCTACAAGCTTTTCGTCATGAGCGGCAAAGGCGGCGTGGGCAAGAGTTCCGTGGCCGTCAACGTGGCCTGCGCCCTGGCCGACGCCGGGGCCCGGGTAGGGCTTTTGGACGTGGACCTCCACGGCCCGAACGTCACCCGCATGCTGGGCCTTTCCGGGGCCATGGAAGCCCGGGGCGCGGCGGCCATCTCCCCAAAGCGCCTGGGCGACAACCTGCTCGTGGTTTCCATGCAGTCCCTGCTCACCGATCCGGACCAGGCGGTGCTGTGGCGCGGTCCCATGAAGACCACCGCCATCCGCCAGTTCATCGCCGATGTCGACTGGGGCGAGCTCGACTACTTGGTCATCGATTCCCCGCCCGGGACCGGCGACGAGCATCTGGCGGTACTCAAGACCGTGCGCGACGCCCTGTGCGTACTGGTGACCACTCCCCAGGAAATCTCCCTGGACGACGTGCGCAAGACCGTTAATTTCCTGCAGTACGCCAACGCCAATATCCTCGGCGTGGTGGAAAACATGAGCGGGCTGGTCTGCCCGTATTGCCACAAGGAAATCGAGCTTTTCAAAAAGGGCGGGGGCGAGGCCTTGGCCAAAGCCTACGGCCTGGAATTTCTCGGGGCCGTGCCTCTCGATCCGGCCACGGTGGTGGCCGGGGACCTGGGCCGGCCGGTGGTGCGCCTGGAAGAGGACTGCCCGGCCAAGCTGGCGCTTACGGCCCTGGCCCGGTCCATCGCCGCCGCCTGCGGCGCCAGCCTCGAGGCCGCCGCGTCGCCCTGTATCTGACGGACCGGCCTGTTCTCGATGCCGCGAGCGCAAGGCCGCGACGCCCGCGCCGGACCCGATGTATGGTCCCAAGACTTTACGCCGGGCGACGATTGCTTTATTTGCCTGCGAGCCGTCCTTTTTAACCCCAAAGGCCAATCCCCATGTTCAATCTTGCCAACAACCTGACCCTCGCCCGCATTGCGGCTGTGCCCATCCTCGTGATTCTCCTGTATTTTCCAGGGAGAATCACCTGTCTTGTGGCCCTGCTTTTCTTTATTGCCGCCTCGGTGACCGACATCATGGACGGCATGGTGGCCAGGCATCGCAATCTCGTGACCACCTTCGGCAAATTCCTCGACCCGTTGGCGGACAAGCTGCTCGTGAGCTCCCTGCTCATCATGCTGACGAAGCTCGGCTGGGTGGAAGCCTGGGTCGCGGTCATCATCATCGGCCGGGAAATCGCCGTCACCGGGCTCCGGGCCATGGCCATCGACCACGGCGTGGTCATCGCGGCCGACCGTTTCGGCAAGCTCAAGACCATTTTGCAAATGCTGGCCCTGTGCCCGCTGGTGCTGCACTACCCCTGGTTCGGCTTCGATCCCGTGCCGCTCGGCAATATTCTTTTGTATCTGGCCGTGGTATTGACCCTTGTATCCGGGGGCAATTACTTTTATGGATTCGGGAAAAAAGTGATCTGGGCCAAGGATGCTTCCCATTAGACGCCGGCCCGCCTGGACGGAAAAAGCAAGTACGACACTCATGAAAGCCAAAAACATATCCAAGCTGGCCAGACGCCGGGTCCGCGTGGCGCGACCGGGCGGTCGGGGCGGGCGCAACGCCCACCGCCGCGACGAGAACCTCTCGGCCCGCATCGAGAATTGCCTGCATACCATTTTGGAGCTCGAGCCTGATCTGGAGCGCCTCCAGTTCGGCCATTATCTGCTGCGCGACTTCAATATCCTCAAGATGTTCCTTTCCCACGTTGAAGAAATCGAGGTACAGGAGCAGGACGTGGCCCGCATCGAGGCGGCCACCGAGAACTTCCTGAAGGAACTCAAGGAACCATTGGAGCAAAACGAGTACAAACGTTCAAAAAAGTACGTCGTGCAATGATATGATCTGGCGACGGTTCCTGCTGACGGGCCTTATATTCTTCAATATTTTTCTGCTCTATAATCTCATATGGAGCGATAACGGTATTTTTGCCTATCTGGAACTCAAGGCCCGTCATCAACAACTCAAGGAACGTCTGGAAACCATTAACGACCATTCCCTGGACCTCAGCCAGGAAATCCGCTGGCTCAAGACGGATCGCGCTTTTACCGAAAAAATGGCCCGATCCCAGATGAACTACCTCAAGGGAAACGAAATCCTCTATCAATTTCCCAAAGACACCCCCGCACCCGCGCAACAGGAGGGGCAGAGGGCCGATGGTCAATAAAATCGATTTTTATCGGGAAGTGTTGGAGATCGAACCCAATTCCAAGATCTTCTTTCCCCTGGCCCGCAAGCTGGCCGAGCAGGGGGAAACCACCGAGGCGGCCGCCGTGCTGGCCAAGGGCATCACCTTTCATCCCGATCATCTCGAGGCCAAATTTTTCCTGATCGAACTGCTCACCGGCCTTGGCCGGCAGGGGGAGGCGGATGCCGTCTTTGCCGATGTCGGCAAGATGCTCTCCAACTATCCCTCGGTCTGGCTGCTGTGGTCCCGCGAAGCCGCCGCCCGGGCCAAGGACCCCTCTTTGGCCATGCTCTTTCTGGCCAACTATTTCCAAAACCAGACACTTACCTGGGCCGAGGTCATGGAGCGGGGGCTCAAAAGCCTGCGCCGCGATTCGCCCGGGGAGACGCCCGGACAGGCCCCGGAGGGGGCCGCGACCGCGGCGCAACCCGTGGTGACGCCTGAGCCCGAGCCGGTCATGGAAACCCGGGAACCGGTCCCGGCTGTGGAGCCCCAGGAGGACGCGCCCGCCCCCCCGGCGGCCGAACAAAAGCCCGCCGAAGCCGATGACGACGCCCCGCAATTGCGTGGGGCAAAGGAAGTGATGGAGCTGGCCGGAATTTTGGAACCGCCCGCGGAAGCCGGCGACAAGGGCAGGGCGCGTGCCGGCAAGGGCCGCGAAGCCGCCGTGTGCACCAAGAGTATGGCCGCCGTGTTGGCCGAGCAGGGCGACATCTCCGGAGCGCTCGGCATCTACGAGGAATTGCTCGACTCGGCTCCTTCCGAAACCGAACGCCAGGATATCGAGGCCCGCATGGCGGCGCTTTCCCCCGGGAAGGGGGGGGCGACGCCCGAGGTCCCGTCGGCGTCCGATGCCGCCGACGCGGCCGGCAAGCCCAAAAGCGCGGCCAAGCTCGTAAGCTTCCTGGAGGCCCTGGCCGGACGCCTGGACGCCCGGGCCGATAACTGACGCCGCCCGGCTGGCCGCTTTGGCGGCCGCCCATCTCGTAGCATAATCTGGAACTTCAAGAGGAAACGGCCTTGAAACGCACTGTGAGCGCGGCCCTTGCGGCCATGTGTTGCCTTCTTTTTCTCGGCGGTTGCGGCACGATCAAGACCTCGTGGCGCGACACCAAGAAACTGTACCGCGAGTATATCAACACTGATCCCACCATCGACTTTTCCGCCCAGGGCATCACCGATAAGGGGCTGCAACGCTTGGCCGCCCTGATGATGCCCGTGGACGAGCGCCTCATGGCCATGCTGCGCGGCCTGGGCAGCCAGGATACGCCCCCGGAAAACGAATGGTGCCAGCAGTTTCTGACCAACCATGCCTGGCTCTCCGCCGTGTCCGTGCTCGACGCCTCCGGTGCGGTGCTGTTCCAGGCTCCGGCCGTGTCCATGCGACCGCTCGATTTCGCCGGGCTTGTGGACTTCGGCGACCGTTACAAGGTCCGCAAGATGGGGGCCCAGGTCAAAACCGACGAATTCGGCACCGTGGTCATGGTGGCCGCGCCGTATTTCAAGAACAACGAGTGGGCCGGCCTTGTGGTCGCGAGCTTCGATCCGCGCAATCTGGCCAAATTTTCGCCGGAGCCCGATGCCCTGTCCATCTTGTCCACCGAAGGCGTGGTCTGGGCCGGCGGCGGGCAGGGCGAGGCCCTGGCCGGGCTCAAATGGGACGAACTCCTCAAGGACTCCGTCAACGGCGAAATCACTTCCGGCGGCGGGGAGTACCTCTGGCAGGCGCGCTATGTCGGCCAGCTCGAGTTCATTTATGTCACCGACGCCCGGGATGCCCGGGCCACGAAACCGGAACCGGCCCCAAACGCCGCGTCGTCCGATGAAAAAGCCGCGCCCAAGGCCGATGCGCCGGAAGCCGCGACACCGGACGCGGCCACGCCGCAAACGCCCGCGCCCGAAGCTTCGCACGGGGTGCCGATGAACGGCTCCCCGGCCAATCCCTGACGCCGCGGCGATACGCCTTTATGGCCGGCGGCCCGGGCCGCCGGCTTTTTTATTTGCGACAACCCCCGGAAAATCTTGTGGGAACCGCCGGGCCATTGTAAAAAGGCCGACACCGCACGCACCGTCGGCGTTTCATACCCAGCGGCAACCATGACGGCGGGAGGAACAACACATGCCCCAAGTTACCGTGACCGAACATTTGCTGTTGCACCAGAAGGAATCCCCCATGGCCTCCGGCCGGTTCACCCGGCTTTTAAACGAGCTCATCCTGGCGGCCAAAATCATCTCCCGGGAAGTCCGCAAAGCCGGCCTGGTCGACGTTTTGGGATTTACGGGCGAGATCAACGTCCAGGGCGAGCAGGTCCAAAAGCTCGACGAATACGCCAACAAGGTGCTCATCCACCGCATGGAGCGATCCGGGGTGCTTTGCGCCATCGCCTCCGAGGAAAACGCCGACCTGGTCCGCATCCCGGACCAGTTCCCCAAAGGCGATTACTTCCTCATTTTCGACCCGCTTGACGGCTCGTCCAACATCGACGCCAACGTCAACGTGGGCACCATCTTTTCCATCTACCGCACCAAGGGCGAATGCGGCGGCGACAAGCTGTGCGACCTGCTCCAGCGCGGTTCCGAACAGGTGGCCGCCGGTTACTTCCTCTACGGCACCTCCACCATGATGGTGTACACCACCGGGCGGGGCGTCAACGGCTTCACCCTGGACCCGAGCGTGGGCGAATTCCTGCTCTCCCATCCCGACATCAAGATTCCCGAAACCGGACGGGTCTATTCGGTCAACGAAGCCTACTGGAATTTCTGGGACGAACCGACCAAGGAGATCGTCCGGTACTTCAAGGGTTCGGACAACCTGCGCGGCCAGCCCTACGCCGGACGCTACATCGGGTCGCTTGTGGCCGACTTCCACCGCAATCTGCTTTACGGCGGCGTTTTCCTCTATCCGGCCGACCACCGCGATCCCAAAAAGCCCAAGGGCAAGCTGCGGCTTTTGTGCGAGGCCTCGCCGCTGTCCTTCGTGTGCGAGCAGGCCGGCGGCATGGGCAGCGACGGCGCGCGCGACATCCTGTCCATCGAACCCGAGGAACTGCACCAGCGGGTGCCGCTTTTTATCGGCAGCAAAAACGACGTGGCCAAGGTGGTGGAAATCTACGCCAAGGCGCGCCAGTCCTAAGACGCCATGCTTTGTCTCGGCATCGAGACCTCCTGCGACGAGACGGCCGTGGCCCTGTGCGACGACGGCCGTCCCGTGGCGGAAAAGCTCGCTTCCCAGATTGATGTCCACGCGCTTTTCGGCGGCGTGGTGCCGGAGCTGGCCTCGCGGGAGCATCTGCGCCGCATGGGGCCGCTTTTGCGCGCCCTTTTCACCGAAACGGGTCTTGGCCTCGCCGATGTCGACGCCTTGGCCGTGGCCCGGGGGCCGGGGCTTCTCGGCAGCCTGCTCATCGGTCTGGCCACGGCCAAGGCCCTCGCCCTGGGGGCCGGCAAGCCTCTTATCGGCGTGGACCACCTCCACGCCCACCTCATGGCCGCGGCCATCGGCCGGGATGTGCCGTATCCGGCCCTGGGACTGCTGGTTTCCGGTGGACACACGCAGATCATGCTGTTGCGATCGGCCCTCGACATCGCGGTGCTCGGTCGCACCCTCGACGACGCCGCCGGCGAGGCCTTCGACAAGGCGGCCAAGTCGCTGAACCTGCCGTATCCCGGCGGCGTCTACATCGACGCGCTCGGCCGGGATATCGAAGCCGAGCGCGGCCTTTTCCCAAGACCATTTCTCGACAACCGGAACCTCGATTTCAGCTTCAGCGGCCTTAAAACCGCCGTGGCCACGTACGTTGCCGCCCATTCCGAGTTGCGCCTGGACGTCATGCCGTCCCCGGGCGGGCCTATCGACCCGCTCGACTGGCCCATGGCCATGCGCAAGGTCTGCGCCGCGCTCAATTTCGCCATCGCGGACACCCTTCGCGTCAAGATGGAGCGGGCGCTCGACGCCCGTGACACAGGGCCTGTGCGCGCGCTTTTGGCCGCCGGCGGCGTGGCCGCCAACAGCCGCATCCGGGAGATGCTCACGGACCTGACGGCCAGGCGCGGCCTGCCTCTTTTTTTGCCGCAACCCAAACTGTGCGCCGACAACGCCACCATGATCGCGGCCACGGGCTGCCTGCTCGGGCGGGCCGGCCTGACCCACGGCCTCGACCTCGATGCCGTGCCGCGGGGGCGGAAGGTGCCCTGGGATTACCGAACCGGGCCTTCCCTCGGGCGGCCATCTGTTGACAGGCGGCCCGAGCCGCAATAGGTTTGCAAAGTTGCAGACTGCGTAACGGTCAGGCGGCGGACCACGCTCCGCCGCATTCCAATTCGGAGATAACCCGGCCGCCTGGCGGCCGGCCAAGCCACAAAAGGAGTATGCAACCATGGCCATTCAACTCAGCGACGCGAATTTCGAGGCCGAAGCCCTGCAGTGCGATCTGCCGGTCCTGGTGGATTTCTGGGCTCCGTGGTGCGGGCCTTGCCGGGCCATGGGTCCCGTCATCGACGAGCTGGCCAACGAGTACACCGGCCAGGTCAAAGTGGCCAAGATGAACGTGGACGAAAACCCGAGCACTCCCAGCAAGTACGGCATCCGCGCCATCCCCACCCTGATCCTTTTCAAGGGCGGCGAGGTGGTCGAGCAGATCACCGGCGCCGTGTCCAAAAGCAGCATCAAGGAAATGCTCACCCAAAAGGCTTTGTAGTTCATGAAACGTTATGACGCCGTGGTGATCGGGGGCGGCCCGGCCGGGATTACGGCCGCCCTGTATCTGGCCCGCTCCGATGTGTCCGTGGCCATGGTGGAGAAGCTGTCCCCGGGCGGTCAGATGCTCATGACGCATCTGATCGAGAACTATCCCGGATTTCCGGACGGCATCGAGGGCTGGAAGCTGGCCGATCTCATGGCCGCCCACCTCGGCCATTACGCCGTGGACCGCGTCGGGGACGAGGTCCGGGCCATCGAAACCGTCGACGGCGTCCACCGCATCACGGTCGGCGACGAGACCATCGAGGCCACGGCCGTGGTCCTTTGCACCGGCGCCCGCTACAAGCGGGTGGGCATCCCCGGGGAAAAGGAATTCGCGGGCAAGGGCGTATCCTACTGCGCCCTTTGCGACGGGAACTTCTTCCGGGGACAGACCGTGGCCGTCATCGGCGGCGGCAACTCGGCCCTTGAGGAATCCCTCTATCTGTCCCGGCTGGTCAAAAAGCTCTACCTCATCCACCGTCGCGACGATTTCCGGGGGCAGAAATGCTACCAGGATCGCTGCTCGGTGAGCCCGGTCATCGAAATCCTGCGCTCGACCATCGTGTGTTCCATCACGGGCGGGGAGAGCGTGACGGGCATTGAGGTGCGCAACGTCAAAAGCGGCGACTGCCACGTCATCCCCGTCGACGGCGTGTTCGTCTTCGTCGGCTTCGAGCCTCAGGGCGACTTCTATCCCGAAGGGTTGGCCCGCGACGACCATGGGTTCATTACGACCGACGCGGAAATGCGCACCAATATCGGGGGCATTTTCGCCGCCGGCGATATCCGCTCCAAATCCTGCAGGCAGGTGGCTACGGCCGTCGGCGACGGCGCCAGCGCCGCCCATGCCGCCTACGCCTACATCAGTTCGCGCTTCTCGCAAGGCTGACAGCCGGACCCGGACGGACGTTGCTCCGAAGGAGGCGGCCGGACGGGTTCGGTTTTTTCCATTGTGCGCCCTTGGTCCATCTGGTAAGAGGACGCGCATCAAAACGCCGGACGCGATGCCGCCATGTGGGGGCGTTGCGCCCGGCGCAATGCGCCCGGACCCCTCCGGGCCGTATTTGGGAATGTACCATGAACGCGATGATGCGCCGTTTTCTGCCGTTGGCCTGCCTGCTGCTGCTTCTTGGCGGTTGTGCCGGGCTCATGGATTACTACTTCCTCCCGCCGCCGGAGGACACCGCCCAGGAACTCTACGAGGCCGGGCGACAGGCCATGTCGGAAAAGGACTACTACGGGGCTGCCAAGTTTTTCATCAAGCTCAAGGACCGTTACCCCTTCAGCCCCTATACTCCCATGGGCACCATCGCCCTGGCCGATGCCTATTTCCTGACCGAGGATTATGGGCCGGCCGCCGAAACTTACAAAGAGTTCGAATCCGTCCATCCGCGTAGCGAAGAGATTCCCTACGTTCTCTATCAAATCGGCGTTTCCAACTTCAAGCGTTCCGAATCCATCGACATGCCGCAGGGAAACCTCCAGGAGGCGTTGCAATACTTCTATCTTTTGCAACAGACTTTCCCGGACACCGAATACGGCAAGGAAGCGGCGGAGTACATCCGTCGCTGCCGCAAGCGCTTGGCCGAGCATGAGCTCTTCGTGGCCGATTTCTACTGGCGTACCGACCAGTACGGCGCGGCCTGGAAGCGCTACATGTACACGGTGGAGAACTTCAAGGACCTCGAGGAGGTCGTGGCCTACTCCAAGCTGCGGGCCGAACTTTCCTACCTCGAATACCAGAAGACCTTGAGCGAAGCCGAGCGCCGCAAGATCGAAGGCAGCTGGCACAACTGGCTCAAACGCTGGTTGTAATGCGAAGGAAGAGGCGGGCGGTGCCGTTCTTGGTTCCGCCCGCTTGTTCCCCTCTCGCTCACATTTCCGAGAATCCATGATGCCGGAACAGGATACCGAGCAGTGTGACGCGCCGGCCGCTTTCTGGCCGCCGTCCATGGAACGCGGCCGCGTGGCCGACGCCGCCTTCGCCCGGGCCTATGCCGCGGTGACGGACCGGCAGCGTTCGCTCTTGAAAACCGGCATCGCCGCCATCTATGCCGCCTGCGGCGGCCCCATGCCTCCGTATCGCCGTGAGCGCCTCGTTCTGGGCCACGATCTGGTCCTGGACCGCCTGGATACGCCCCTCGATTTCGCCGTGGTCCTGTGCGGTGCGGGCTTTGCCTCCCCGGCGCGCCTTGCCGCCGCCGTCATCCCGGCCCTTTGCGCCCGGGTGCCGGAGGTCGCGGCCGTGCGTGTCGGCGGCGGGAGCTGGCCTCAGCCGCTTTTGACCACGCTCGAACTTTGCGGCGTGGAGACCGCCTGCCGCATCGGCGTGCGCGCCCTGGCCGGTCTGTGGCGGGAACTTGCCCGGCAGCGGGGCAGGGGGGCCGTGGTTCTCCTGGACGGCGTCGCCCCTCCGGCCAAGCCGGACGATACGGGGACGTTGCAAAGCCTCACGGCCAAAACCTCGGGCCGCTGCGGCATCCTGTGCGGCCCGGATGACGGGCTGGATCGCGAAGCCTTGCGCTTTGCCCAGCCGGACATGGCGTTTTCCGTCCATAGCCATGACGAACATTGGGGCGCACCCTTTGCCGTTGCCCCGGGCGGGCTGGCTGAAGCGACCGAATGCGGGTATGATGCCCTGTACGTCGCGCCGGGAGACGTGAGGCGGGCCCTTGGCGCAGCGCCTCTGGTCCTCGCCCCCGGCCGGGAAACCTTCTGGTTGTGGCCGCGACTTTCGCCCGATGCCTTCCGCCGTGTTGCTACTGCCGCCGCTGTCAAGGACAGCTCCCAAGGCGTTTTTTAACGCCAGCGGCCAACACGCGCCAACCCCGACGGAGCCTTCATGAGCGCCAAGAAGGGAGCCGGCAAGAACAGGCTCCAAAGCCTCCGCAACATCGGCATCATTGCCCACATAGACGCCGGCAAGACCACCTTGACCGAGCGCATGCTCTTTTACACCGGCAAGATCCACCGCATGGGCGAGGTGCACGACGGCACGGCCACCATGGATTTCATGCCCGAGGAGCAGGAACGCGGCATCACCATCACCTCGGCCTGCACCACCTGCTCCTGGAAGGGGAGTTCCATCAACATCATCGACACCCCAGGGCACGTGGATTTCACCATCGAGGTCGAGCGCTCCCTGCGCGTCCTCGACGGCGCGGTGGGCGTCTTTTGCGCCGTGGCCGGGGTGGAGCCCCAATCGGAGACCGTCTGGCGGCAGTCCGTGGCCTACGGCGTGCCCAAGCTCGCCTGCGTCAACAAGCTCGACCGTCTCGGCGCGGATTTCGAGGCCGTCCTTGACGGCATGCGGGAAAAGCTCGGGGCCAATCCCGTGGCCGTGACCATTCCCGTGGGCCAGGGGGCGGAGCTGTCGGGAATTATCGACCTGATCGCCATGGAACGGCTGGACTTCGACCAGGAAAGCCGGGGCGAGGCGATCGCCCGTCGGGAACTTTCCCCGCGGGAGGCTGAGCTGGCCGCGACCTGGCGCGAGGCGCTGGTGGAAGCGGCCTGCGAGCACGACGAGGCCCTCATGGAGGCCTATCTTTCCGGGGAGACCATCGACCGGGCGGCGCTCGTCGCGGCCCTTCGCGTCGGCACGCTGTCCCACGCCCTGGTCCCGGTCTATGCCGCCTCGGCGCTCAAAAACATCGGCGTGCAGCCGCTGCTCGACGGCGTGCTGGCCTTTTTGCCGAGCCCCCTCGACCGGGGCGCGGTCACGGGCCTCGATCCCCGCACCAAAAGCGAGAAGGAATTTCCCCCTGACCCGGACGCGCCCCTTTCCGGACTCGCCTTCAAGGTCAGCATGGAAACCGGGCGCAAGCAGATTTTCGTGCGCGTCTATTCCGGCCGCCTGGAAGCCGGCAAGGACGTCTACAACGCCACCCGGGACTGCGTCGAACGGCCGGCGAGACTTTTCCGGCTCCACGCCGGACACCGGGAGAAGCTCGAAGCCGCAGGTCCGGGCGAGATCGTGGCCGTGGCCGGGCTGCGCCAGGCCATAACCGGCGATACCTTGTGCGACCGGGCCGATCCCATCGTGCTCGAGTCCATCGCCGGCTACAAGCCCGTCATCAGCCTGGCCCTCGAACCCCGCAACGCCGAGGAGTCCGACCGGCTCAAGGAAGTCCTCGACAAGCTGCTCCAGGAAGACCCGACCCTGACCCTCGTCCACGACGCGGACACCGACCAGATGATTCTTTCGGGCATGGGCGAACTGCACCTCGACGTGGTGCTCGAGCGGGTGCGCCGCGAATACGGCGTCTCCCCCCGGGCCGGCAAGCCGCAGGTCGTCTACCAGGAAACGGTCGCCGCCGAGGGCGTCGGAGAAGGGCTGTTCGATCGGGAGCTTGGCGACAAGCGCCAGCACGGCCAGGTGACCCTGGCCGTTTCGCCGCTGCCCCGGGGCACGGGCCGCGACATCGCCTTCGCCATCGACACCCAACCCTATTCCCAAGCCTGGATCACGGCCATGGAGGAGGGGCTTGCCGACGGGTTGCAAAGCGGGCCCATAAAGGGCTACCCCGTCCAGGACGTGCGGGTGCGGGTGACGGGAGTGGGCACGGTCGAGGGCGCGACCTCGGCGGTCGGCTGCCGGCTCGCGGCCAGCCAGGCACTGAAGGCCGCCCTGAGCGCCGCCAAACCGGCCCTGCTCGAACCCATTATGGACCTGGAAATAAGCGTCCCCGACGCCTTTGTCGGCGATGTGATCGGGTTGCTCGGCTCCAAGGGGGCCAAAATCGAGAACATGATCGACCGGGGCGGGCACAAGCTCGTCGCGGCGCTGGCCCCGCTTCGACAGATGTTCGGTTTTACCACGGAGTTGCGTTCGGCCACCCAGGGCCGGGCCGCCATGACCATGCGTTTTTCAAAATTCGACCTGCTGGCCTAAGCCCGCCCCCTATCCTCGATGTCAACACGCGCCCTGGTTCCCCCGGAGATCTCCCGACGTTTCGATGTGTTGCGCACACTGCTCGTCGTCTTTATCGTCGGCGTGCATGCGGAAAAAGGCATCCAGGCCTATTACGCCCAGGTGCCCGATGTGCTGCGCGCCTATCTGGTCGTTTTGCCCCACAACATATTCCGGCTCTGTGTGCCGGTTTTCTTCAGCATTTCCGGCTACCTGTTCTATCTGACCTACAAGCCGACGGTGGAGGCCTACGGCCGGATGCTAGTCAAAAAGGCCCGCACCATCCTTGTTCCATATCTGCTGTTCAACGCCATAAGCATCGCCCTGATCCTCATCTTCAACAAAATCCCCTATATCGGCGACTTCAACGACCTGCACCGGGACGGCATTCTCAAGTACCTGTTCGGCATCTACCGGTTTCCGGCCGTTTATACCTTATGGTTCCTGCGCGACCTGTATGTCTTTTTTATATTGGCTCCGGTCTTTTATGTCGTGTCCGTGGAAATTCCCCTGCTCGGGCTGGTGGTCTTTTGGACCATCTGGATGTATGTTCCCCAGCACGGTCTGCCGGTGGAACTGAGCGGCATGTTCTTTTTCTACCTGGGTTGCCTTCTTTCCCGCACCAGGGCCGACCTCGACGGGGCCAGGCGCTTTACCATACCGGTCTGCCTGCTCTACCTGATCGTGATGCTGACCGTCAGCTACGTGGAATACACGCAGGGAACGGTCGCCGCGGCCTACCAGATGCTTTATCCGCAGGAGATGATCCTCGGCACGGTGTGCCTGTGGCTTTTGACCGGCTATTCCCGATTCGGCGATTCGCCATTTCTGCTGCGCCTGTCCGGCGTCTCTTTTTTCGTGTATCTGACCCATGAGCCGGTGTTGTCCTATCTGATTTACGGCACGCGCTTCATTTTCCATCCCTCGGGCTCGGCGGCCGGCATCGGCTATGTGCTGCTACTGACGATCCTGCCCTTTGTCCTGTGCGTGGGGTTGGGAAACCTGCTTATGCGTTACGCCCCGGCCGTCTATGCCGTGGCCACGGGGTCGCGACAGCGATGAGCATGCGGGTCATTGCCGGCCGTTTCGGCGGGCGGCGCATCAAGGTCGTGGACGCCGTGGGGCTGCGTCCGGCCACGGGGCGGGTGCGGGAAGCGCTTTTTTCCATGCTGGCGGCCCGGGAGGCGATTTTCCCCGGGGCCAGGGTGCTGGATCTTTTCGCCGGGGCCGGAAGCGTGGGCATCGAGGCCCTCTCGCGCGGCGCGGACTTTTGCCTGTTCGTGGAGAAAAATCCGGCCGTGGCCAAAATGCTGCGCGAAAACCTGCGCGGCCTGGGACTGGCCTCCGGCGAAGCCAAAGTAGTGGAGGCGGACGTGGCCCGGGCATTGCCCCGGCTGGCCGAAACGCCTTTCGATATCGTGGCCATTGACCCGCCGTATGGCCACGACCTGCTCCCGCCGACCCTGGCCGCCCTTGTCGGAAGCGGCCTGCTCGCCCCGGACGGAGTCATCGCGGCGGAAATCGAGGCCGGCGCGCGTCTTGCTCCCGTGGACGTCCCGGAGTCGCTCGCCTGCCTGACCGACCGGACTTACGGTCAAACGAGGATCATCCTATGGACGCCAGTCAAAACTGCATCGCCGTCTATCCCGGAACCTTCGACCCCCTGACCAACGGCCACGTGTCCCTGGTGCGCCGGGCGGCCAAGGTTTTCGGCGCGATTATCGTGGCCGTGGCCGGCGATTCCCACAAGACGCCGCTTTTTTCCCTCGACGAACGCGTGGCCATTGCCGAAGCCGTGTTCGACCATGACGCCTCCGTCATGGTCGAGGGGTTTAACGGCCTGCTCGTGGACTACGTCAGGCGCCGCCGGGCCAATGTCATTCTGCGCGGCATGCGGGCCATATCCGATTTCGAATTCGAGTTCCAGATGGCGCTCATGAACCGCAAGCTCGACCGCAGCATTGAAACCGTCTTCATCATGACCGACTACAAGTGGCTCTACATCAGCTCCACCATCGTCAAGGAAGTCTGCAAGCACGGCGGCGAGATACGCGGCATGGTCCCGGAACTGGTGCGGGAACGGATGCGGGAAAAATACGGCCTGGCCGATCTCAAAAAGGAAGCGTGAACGTGACGGCGACGCGCATCGTCTGCCTGCTCGGGGCCACGGGCACGGGCAAAACCGCCGTGGCCTTGGCCCTGGCCGAAGCGTACGGCGGGGCCGTGGTCAACGTCGACTCGCGGCAGGTCTACGCGGGGTTGCCCGTGCTGACCGCCCAGCCGACAACCGCGGAGCAGGGCAGATGTCCCCACTTTCTTTATGGCGACACGCCGATCGACGTGGCCGTCAGCGCGGGCTGGTTCGCCAAACGCGCCCGGGCGGTCGTCGCGTCCATCGCCGAGCGCGATTTGCTGCCGCTGCTTGTCGGCGGCACGGGGCTCTATTTCCGGGCCATTCGCGGCGGGCTGGCCCCCATCCCGCCCGTGCCGCCGGCCATCCGCGCCGAAGTTGCCGCCCGTTACGACGCCACTGGGGGACGGGCCATGCACGAGGCCCTGGCGGCCGTGGACCCGGCCGCCGCCGCCCGCATCGCCCCGGCCGACCGCCAGCGCGTGACCCGGGCCCTGGAGGTCCATGCCGCGTCCGGCCGCGCCCTTTCCGACTGGCAGGCCGCCGGCGACCCGGACGCGCCGGATTACGACGCCCTGGTCATCGGTCTGTCCTTGTCGTTGGAGATGTTGACGCCGCGTCTGGCCAGCCGCATCGAGGTCATGGCGCGCGAGGGCGCGGTGGAGGAAGTCCAGGAAGCGCATAAACGCTATGCGCCCGACGCTCCGGGGCTTACCGGCATCGGCGGCCCGGAGATCACCGGCTACCTTTCCGGCGCCTACGGCCTGGAGGAAGCCAAGGCCAGGTGGCTGGCCAACACCCGTGCCTACGCCAAGCGCCAGATGACCTGGTTTCGCAAGGAGCCGGAGGTGCGCTGGTTCGCGCCCGGGGATGCGGCCGGGGTATGCGAAGCGGTCGGTCGATGGCTTGACGGAGGCGCGGCATGACTCGTCGCCAGGCGCTACGCCTGCTGCTCCTGTCCGGGGCCCTCGTTGCCGGACTGCCGGGCCTTTCCCTGGCCGAATCGTCCGACGAGCTGGCCCGAAGCGCCCAGTACGCGTTGGAAGCCGGCGATACGGACAAGGCTCTGTCCCTTCTCAACGACGCCCAGGCCAAGGACCCGCGAAACGACCACGTCCAGGCCCTGCTCGGACGGACCTATTTCCAGCGCGGCGACGCGCGCGCGGCATTGACCCATTTCACCCTGGCCGTGCGTCTCAATCCCGAGGATACGCTGTCGCGGATCATGGTCGAAACCATAGGCCAGTTTCCCCTGCCGCCGGAGGGCAAAAAGCCCGGGGACGCGCCGTCCCGGCACGCTCTGCCCGCAGCGGACGCGGCGGCCAGGGCGGAGCGTGAAGCGCTTATCCATCCGACGGCTGGGGACAAGCGCCACGCGCCCCTGCGCCTGCTTATCGATCCCGGGCATGGCGGGGCGGATGTCGGCGCGCCGGGCGAGGGGCTTCGCGAATCCGACGTGACGCTTGATATCGCCTTGCGCCTGGCCCGGATATTGGCCGCTTCGCCGCAGCGGGTGACGTTGTCGCTGACGCGCACGGCCGACGTGTCCCTGCCCGATTGGGCGCGGGCGGCCCTGGCCGGTTTTTACGGCGTGGACATGCTCCTCTCCCTGCATGCCGCCCGCGTGCCCCGTCCCGAGGCGGCCGGAATCGCCGTGTACGCCTATGCGCGCACGCCTTCCGATGCCCTGGCCCGGGAAACGGCCCGGATCGAGGGAGGCGGGCGCAACCTCCATCCGGTCGAGGCAAGCCGGGCCGGACAGGACATCTTTCTTTCCGCCGCGCGGCGCGCCGCCGGGACCGGACGCATCGCGGCCGGAAAAAGACTGGCCGGGGAGCTTGCCGACGCCTTGCGGCAGGGGAGAGCGCCGCTTGCCGTGGCCGGGGGCGGCTCGGGACCGTTTCCGCTTTTGGCCGCTGCCGACGCCCCGGCCGTGCTTGTGGAGCTCGGCTTTCTGTCTCATCCGCAAGACGCCGCCGCGCTGGCCGTGCCGGAGAAGCGGCAGGCCATGGCCGAAGCCCTGGCCCTGGCCGTTTTGGCCACAGCCGGCAAGGAAACGGTCGGCGCGCCATAAAAAAGCCCCGGAAGCATCACTTCCGGGGCCTTGTCGGCGATCCTGGACCAGGCTATTTTTTATCGGCGTCGTCCTTGCCTTTCGGGGTCACGTCGATTTCGTCCGGCTCGTTGGTGGCCTTCTTGAAGTTCTTGATGGCCTTGCCCATGCCGGCACCGATCTCGGGAAGCTTGTTGGCTCCGAAAATGATGAGCACGATGACCAGAATGATGATAAGCTCCGGAAATCCGATTCCAAACATGTCATGCCTCCGCGAATGGGTTGGCCGAGGCTATACACGCCGCCTGGGGGCAGGTCAAGAAAGCCCGGGACACATGGAGAAAGCGTCATGTCGGCCGTGCTGACGCCCCTGTCGGGCCTTGGCTGCCGCCATTACCTGGCCGGCCGTTGCCTGTACGAGGAGCACCTGAACCCCGGCCTCGACCAGGGATTGCGCTGCCGCGTGCTCACGCGCCTTGGCCGGACATTCGACGATTTCCTGGTTCGGGCCGAGGCCATGGGCCTGACCGAGGAGCAGGCCGGACGGGCCTGGCGGAACCGTTTTCCGGAAACCCTGGCCAGAGAGGGCTCTTGTCGGGATTACCTGCCCGGTGATACGACGTCGTTCCCGGATTGCGCCAATGCGGCCGGTGAACTGTGCCTGCTCGCCCTGCCGGCCTGCCCGGGCCGGTGTCGGCGTTTTTTCAAACGCCAAGCCCCATAATGCCGTGAATAAAGGATTGCCCATGAACGGCCTGCTTTTCTTTCCCGGACTGCATCCCGGCCTGGCCGGGGACCTCCCCGCCGGCGTACGCCTGCTCGATCCCGGCCTTGGCGAGGCGGACGAAGCCCGGCTGCGCCCGGACGCGTTGCCGCTTCGCGCCGAGGAGTTGCATGGCTGCCTGCGCGAATGCGACCGGCTGCGCCGGGAAACCAAGGACCCCAAGGATCTGGCCCTGCTTGCCGGTTACGGCGCGGGACATTTTTTCGCCGACACGTCCTTTGCCGCCCGGGAAGAGATCGAGGACCATCTTCATCCCGAGCGCGTGGCCGCCCGCCGGCTGCGCGCCGCCCAACTGAGTCTGTGCCTGGCCTACCGGATCGAGGAAAGCCTGCTCGAACTTGTCGATGCGGGCGAATGCGACGCGCGCTTCGCCGTGGCCATGGCCGAAAGCCTGGGACTGACCGAGGACGACGCCGACGAGGAGCTGATCGCCGCCCTGGCGGCGACGCACGTTCCGGCCCAGGCCGCCCTGGCCGAGGAGTTCCGGCCGCCCTGGCGACAGTTGCTGCCGCCTTTTTGGGCCATCGCGCCGGAAGGGGCCGGGCTTTTCATCGCCGATCCCGAGATCGCCGACAGCCTGCTCGATGCCGGCCTGCCGTTCGCGCCGCTTGGCGCCGATGCGCTGGCGACGCTTTTCCCCGAAGGCGCGCCCGAGACGCCGCTCCTTGCGGCCACGCTTCCGGGCTGGCGGCTTCGCGGCAACACCCGGCCCGATCCCGAGGCCCCCTGGCTGGATGCCCCCCGGACCATCGTCATCCCCAAACCGTAAGGAGCGCCCGGTGTACGTGTGCGATACCAAATCCCCCCCGGCATTTCTCGACCGGGTGCGGGGCGTCATCTTCGACTGCGACGGCGTGCTGGTCGATTCCCGCGACGCCAACCGCATGTACTACAACCTCATCCGCGAAGGCGTCGGCATGCTGTCGCTCACGCCGGAAGAGGAGGACTACGTGCACATGCATTCCGTCAAGGAGTGCTTGAACCACATCATCCCGGCCGACCGCATGGAGGAAGCCCTGGAAGTCCAGCGCAACCTCGATTACCCCGAGGAGATTTTTCCGTTCATCTACCTGGAAGACGGCTTGCTCGAGCTCCTGGAGACGTTCGCCCGGCGCAAGGTGCGCATGGCCGTGCACACCAACCGGACCAACACCGTGGAAATCCTGCTGCGCCACTTCGAAATCGACCGGTACTTCGCCCCGGTCATAAGCGCCGGCCGGCTGAAGCGGCCCAAGCCCGATCCCGAGGGCGTGTTCACGATCCTCGACGCCTGGAAGCTGCCGGCCGAATCCGTGGCCTACATCGGCGACTCGGCCCTGGACGAGCGCTCGGCCAAGGCGGCGGCCGTGCCCTTCTGGTCGTACAAAAACCCGGCCCTGGCCGCGGTCATGTACATCCCGGACTTCGACACCCTGCGCGGCTGCCTGGCCGGTGAACCGGAAGACAAGGACGCCTAGGGGAGCCGTTTTTCTCCGGGCGACAGGACCGGCGGACGGCCGCAATCCCCCGCCGGGCCTTGGCTGGCGGGAATTGACTTGATTAATGGCCGTCGCTGTGCCATTTTTGGGTTACGGCGTTTTTGTACAGACGCCGCATGCGAAAGGAAATTACATGGATATCATTGGATATTTTTTTGTAGCGGTGGCCAGGGTCCTGGACATCGTCCTCTCCCTCTACTTCTGGATTATCGTGATCGCCGCGCTCATGTCCTGGGTGCGTCCCGATCCCTACAATCCCATTGTCCGATTCCTGCGGGCCATGACCGATCCGGTATTCTACCGCATCCGGCGCTGGCTGCCTTTTCTGTCCATCGGCGGCTTCGACCTTTCGCCTATCGTGGCCATCCTGGCCGTGCAGTTCCTGCAGTGGTTCCTTGTGCCCACCCTCATGCGGCTGGGCGGCATGGGACTGGGGCGCATGTAATCACGGAACCGGAGTTCGCGCATGCGCGTGTCTTTGCCCGAAATGACGCCAACCAGACGGCCCCCCGTAAGCCGTCTGCAGTCCAGGCGCGATAGCCGTGATCATTGAGACGCGAAGCCTGACGAATCGGATGTTTTCCTGTAACCCGTCCGGAAACAGCCGGCGCACTGCGACCCGTCCGTTGGTCGTGGCCTTTTCGCGCGCTGCGGCGGCCTTGGTCCGTTCAGCGGAGGCGCGCTGACATGGCCGCGCCGGCGAAAAAAACAGCCACAGCCCCGGCGCTTCCCGTCTTCGTCGCGGCGGCCGGGGAGGGCGGCTGGACGTTGCGGGTGGCCGTCGCCCCCGGTGGCAGCCGGGACGCCTTGGCCGGACTGGCCGAGGACAGGTTGCGGGTGCGGCTGCGGGCCAAGGCCGTCGAAGGCCAGGCCAATGCCGCGCTCACCGCGTTTCTGGCAGAGTGCTTCGGGGTGCGCCCCCGACAGGTCCGTATCGTGTCCGGGGAAAAATCCCGGAAAAAGATTGTGCGTATCAACGCCGAGTCCGAACCCGACTGGTCCATCGCGGCCGGGACGGGATGTGACTAGAACCGTCAACAAGGAGTCTTTGCCATGGATCAACGCGATCTGGATCTTATTGCCAAATACGGCGAGGCGGACCCGGAACTCAAGAGCCTGTACGAGGAGCACGTCGCGTTCGAAAAGATTCTGGAGAAGATGGAAGGCAAGCCCTTTCTGAATCCCGCGGAAGAGACAGAGCTTAAGGAAATCAAGAAGAAGAAGCTGTCCGGAAAGACTCGCATCGAAACGCTCCTCAGAAAATATCGCAAGGCGGAGGACCAGTAGACATGGAACTCACCGGGGCCCAGATACTCCTCGAATCCTTGCGCCGCGAGGACGTGGAAGTCGTTTTCGGCTTCCCTGGAGGAGCGGTCATCGACATTTACGACCAGCTTCCCAACTACCCCCTGCTGCAACACGTGCTGGCGCGCCATGAGCAGGGAGCCATCCACGCCGCGGACGGTTATGCCCGGGCCACGGGCAGGGTAGGCGTATGCCTGGTGACCTCGGGCCCCGGAGCCACTAATGCCGTGACCGGCATTGCCACCGCCTACATGGACTCCGTGCCGGTGGTCATCATCACCGGCCAGGTGCCGACGCCGCTGATCGGCAACGACGCGTTCCAGGAAGTGGATATCGTCGGTATCACGCGCCCCTGCACCAAGCACAACTTTCTGGTCAAGGACGTGCGCGACCTGCCGAAGGTCATCAAGGAAGCCTTCTACCTTGCCGCGACCGGCCGGCCGGGCCCCGTGCTCATCGACCTGCCCAAGGACGTGCAGCAGGCCAAGTGCGCCTACAGCTATCCCAAGCAGATCAAGATGCGCAGCTACAACCCCACCTATACCCCCAACCCCAAGCAGGTGGCCAAGGTGGCGGATGTGGTGCGCAAGGCCAAAAAGCCCATCATCTACGCCGGCGGCGGCGTCATCGCCTCCGGGGCCTCCGAGGACCTGACCTGGCTCGCCCGCACCTTCAACATCCCGGTCACGGCCACGCTCATGGCCCTGGGCTGCTTTCCGGCCGACGATCCGCTGTGGCTCGGCATGCTCGGCATGCACGGCACCTACGCCGCCAACATGGCGATAAGCGGCGCCGACCTGATCCTGGCCGTTGGCAGCCGCTTCGACGACCGCGTCACGGGCAAGCTCAGCGAATTCGCCAAGAACGCCAAGATCGTGCACATCGACATCGACCCCACCTCGATCCAGAAAAACGTGGCCGTGCAGATCCCGGTGGTGGCCGACTGCAAGAGCTTTCTCACGGCGCTGCGCCAGTCGCTTTCGGCCGACGCCGCCCCAGCCGCGCCGAACGACACGTCCTGGCTGGCCAAACTCGCCGCCTGGAAAGAGGAAAAACCCCTGACCTACGACCAGGGCACGGACGTCATCAAGCCGCAATACGTGGTGGAGACCATTTCCCGGCTGACCAAGGGCGAGGCCATCATCACCACCGAGGTCGGCCAACACCAGATGTGGGCCGCCCAGTTCTACCAGTTCCTCCGGCCTCGGTCGTTTATCAGCTCCGGCGGGCTCGGCACCATGGGCTTCGGCTTTCCGGCCGCCATCGGGGCCCAGGCCGCCTTCCCCGACCGCCTCGTCATCGACATCGCCGGCGACGGCTCCATCCAGATGTGCATCCAGGAGCTGGCCACGGCCGTCTGCTACGGCCTGCCGGTCAAGATCGTCATTTTGAACAACGGCTACCTCGGCATGGTTCGCCAGTGGCAGGAGCTTTTCTACGCGAAAAACTACTGCTCCACCTGCCTCGACGTGGCCCCGGACTTCGTCAAGCTGGCCGAGGCCTACGGCGCGGCCGGCTACCGCGTGTCCGACCCGGGGCAAGTCGAATCCGTGCTGACCGAGGCCTTCGCCCTGCCCAAGACCGTCATCGTGGACGTCGTCATCGACCGCGAGGAGAACGTCGCGCCCATGGTCCCGGCCGGCAAGTCCATAACCGAGATGATTCTCGTCTAGGAGCCGCCCATGCGCCACATTCTTTCCATTCTGGTCGAAGACGAACCCGGGGTGCTCTCCAGGGTGGCCGGGCTTTTCAGCGGTCGCGGCTACAACATCGAAACGCTCAACGTGGCCCCGACCCTGACCGAGGGGCTTTCCATGATGACCATCACCACCGAGGGCGACGAAGCCATCGTGGAGCAGATCATCAAGCAGTTGCGCAAACTCGTCACCACGCTCAAAGTCGTGGACCTGACGGACGTCAAATCCGTGGAGCGCGAAATGATGCTGCTGCGGGTGGATGCCGAGGGATCCAAGCGGGCCGAAGTCTTGCGCATCGTGGACATCTTCCGCTGCAAGGTGGTGGACGTGAGCCTCGACGAACTCATCATCGAGGTCACGGGCACCCAGGACAAGCTCGGCGCGCTGATAAGCCTTTTGCAGCGCTTCGGCATCAAGGAAATCGCCCGCACCGGCGCCGTGGCCATGCGGCGCGGCATGCAGGAATAAAAAAGGAGCTACAATGAAGATTTATTACGACCAAGACGCCGACCTTTCCCTGCTGGCCGACAAAACCGTCGCCATCATCGGCTACGGCAGCCAGGGGCATGCCCATGCCCAGAATCTGCGCGATTCCGGCGTCAAGGTGGTCATCGGCCAGCGCCCCGGCGGCCCCAACTGGGATCTGGCCAAGGAGCACGGATTCACGCCCATGTCCGCCGCAGAGGCCGCCGCCGCCGCGGACGTCATCATGATCCTGGTCCCGGACCAGACCCAGCGTGCGCTCTACGAAAAAGACATCCTGCCGAACCTCAAGGCCGGCAAGATGCTCATGTTCGCCCACGGCTTCAACATCCACTACCAGCAGATCGTGCCCCCGGCCGATGTGGACGTGACCATGATCGCCCCCAAGGGCCCGGGCCATCTGGTGCGCCGCGTCTACACCGAGGGCGGCGGCGTGCCCTGCCTCGTGGCCGTGCACCAGAACGCCAGCGGCAAAGCCCTGGAAATGGCCCTGGCCTACGCCAAGGGCATCGGCGGCACCCGCAGCGGCGTGCTCACCACGACCTACCGCGAAGAGACCGAGACCGACCTCTTCGGCGAGCAGGCCGTGCTGTGCGGCGGCGTGGCCGAGCTCATGAAGGCAGGCTTCGACACCCTGGTGGAAGCCGGGTACGAGCCCGAAAGCGCCTACTTCGAGTGCATGCACGAGATGAAGCTCATCGTCGACCTGATCTACGAGGGCGGCCTGTCCCGCATGCGCTATTCCATCAGCGACACCGCCGAATACGGCGATTACACCCGCGGCCCGCGCATCGTCACCGACGAGACGCGCAAGGAGATGAAGCGGGTGCTCAAGGAAATCCAGGACGGCACGTTCGCCAAGGAATTCATCGTGGAGAACATGTCCGGCCGGGCCCATTTCCTGTCCATGCGCCGCCTCAACGCCGACCATCCCGTGGAGAAGGTGGGCGCCAAGCTGCGCGACATGATGGGCTGGCTCAAGAAATAGTCCTTTTGACGCGATGGCGCGGCCGTGCCTTCGGGCGCGGCCGCGTTTTAATGGAGATGTTCATGCCTGATCGCGTCCGCTCGGGAAGACGCCTCGCGGCCTGCGCCGCCGCCCTTTTTCTCGTCGTCATGTGTTGTGCCCCGGCCGTTTCGGCCCAGAAAACGGCCGATGCGCCCGAGGCCGCGGACATTGACGCCCCGGCGTCCTTTGCCGCCATGCTGGCCAAGGCCCAGGCCGGCGACCCCAGGGCCCAGTGTGAGGTGGGCGTGGCCTATTTGAACGGCGACCACGTGTCCCAGGATTTTCGCCAGGGCCTTGCCTGGCTTTCCCGGGCTTCGGACGCCGGATTCGCCTACGCCCGTTACGTCCTGGCCGATGTGTACAGCCGAGGTTACGCCGGCGTGCCGGCAAGCGACGCCAACGCCTATTATTATGCCACGTTGGCTGCCGCGTCCTCCACGCTTGGCGAAAAATACAAGGATCGGGCCATCAAGCTGCGCGATGCCAGTGCCGCACGCCTGGGCCCGGCCAAGGTGGCTGGCCTGCAGGCCAAGGCCGCTCTGGCGCCGCTGAGCGATATGGTCGACAACGCCAATTGAGAGCCGAACCGACGGCGGATGCGGCCGCCAGGTACGCCGATGCACGCCCGTTTTTCATACCGATTCGCCGGGCGCCTCATGCGCCTTCTCCCGACCGTTCTTGTGCTGGCTGGTCTGGCCTTGTCCCTGGGGCCGGAGCGGGCCCTGGCGGCCAAGGTCGACACCAGGGCCTTTAACGCCTTCTTTTCGGCCCAGAGCGCCAAAATCTACGACCATCTGCTCAAGGTCGCGGATTATTACGCATCGCTGGCCAAGGAGGGCAACACCGAGCGCATCAAGGATGTGCTGGCCCTTCGCGCCTCCTTGTCCGCCTGCTGGGAGATCTTCCTCAACGCCGGCGATATGATCTATGTCTATAACCAGCTCGACCCTGGCTGTTCCGCCGACGTGACGCGCATGGGCGGTCTGATCCGCACCGGACTCGGCGTCATCGCCGGCAAGCTGGACAAGGAGCTGGAATGGATGGGACTGACGGAAAAAAACGTGGGCGACCTGCCCGTTTCGGTGGAGCTTACCCAGGCCCGCCGGGACATCGCGGCGGCCGCGACCTATTTCCGTCAGGCGGCGACGCTTTTTCCGGAAGCGGGCGCCAGCCAGACACGCCAGCCCGTTTCCCCGTAACCGGGCGCCGCCCCTTGAAGACCGGTTACGCGGGGAGCATACGTTCGTTCGCACCGCAACCATCAGCACGCGCCCGGACGGCGCGGGGAGGTCCCATGCGCGCCATGTGCCTGTTGCTTGCCTGCCTTGCCCTGTCGGCCCTTTTCTGCTCCGGCTGCGCCCGGCACACCTATCTCGTCGAACTCAACGACAACAAAACCTTCTACGCCGATCCGCCGCTTGTGCTCGACACCCAAAAACGCCTGTACCGCATGTGGATCGCGGGCAAGCAGTACCGCATCCCCATGGACGACGTACGTTATATCGACGACGCGGCCCAAGTGTGCTACCAAAACGGATTTGACGACACCTACACCTGCTTCGATGCACTCTATCAATATTAGAAAAAGAGCGAAAAGCATGCGAGAAGGGAACACCTTTAAAAAGCCTTCTCCCTTCCCTCACTTTTCTCCCTTTGCGCTGATTTCAACATGCCTCTTTTTGAGGAAAACTCTTTGGAAAGGGGGCCTGGGTGAAGTACCTTTCTTCAGAAAGGCGCTCCCGCAAAGGTTTTCTTTTCAAATGCATGCCCACCATGGATGATGACCTGCGACCCGCTGTTTTGCGGCTTCTGGAGCGTGAGCCGCCACCGGGGCCGGTCATGGCCGAAAGCGCTTTTGTGACCGATTCCCTGGCCGGGCATATCGAACGCCTTGGACGGGGTGAAACGCCTGTCACGGCCGAGGGGTTGGCCAGCCTGTGCCTGGCCTACGCCCATGCCTACGTCCATCCCGAGCGGCTTGGCGAAGCGGTTACCCTGGAAGACGCCACATTGCTCGCCGGCCGTTTCGCCCGCCGTCGGGGCGGCTGCCGGTCGCTCGCGGGGCAGGACGCGCTGCGTCGGGTGTTGCTGCATCACGGCTTTGCCTTGCAGATGCTTTTCGACATCCCAAAGACCGTGCATCTCCTCGATGCGCTGCTGCGGCGCGAGGTTGCGCCCGGGGGAGGGGTGTTTGTCGGCCTGGACCTTGGAGCCGGCACGGGCATTTTGCTTCTTGGCCAATATCTGCTGGCCCGACGACGTGGATACGAAGCTCCCCGCCTTTGGGGGGTGGAGCATCTGCCCCAGGTGGCGGCCCGCGCCGACGACTTGCTTTCGGGATTAGGGATTGGGCGGGTGGCCCATGGCGACGCAACCACATCCGCAATCTACAACGACGTTCCCCAAGGGGACATCGCCTGCGTGACCAATGAAACCCTGCCGTCAATCGCCCACCGGCTCTACAAGGAGCCGTTTACGGCCATCAGCGCCGCCCTCTTTGCCGCGTTGAGCGGTCGCCTCGAACGGACGGTCTTCATGCCCGAGGCGGTCTGGGCCTCGGACAGGACGAGGCGGACCTGGCTGCGTCTGAGCCCGGAAAACGCTTTTGCCGGCGAAGCCAGTCCGGTGCCGGCGCGTCTTTTTTACATGCGCGATGTGGAACTCGCCGGGGAGCGCATCCCAGCCGACCAGGTCGGCGCGCCGTTTCAAGCCCTGATCAGCCCCGTCTGGGCGGAAGCCCTGGGACGCCGTTGGTAGCCAATTTCTCGAAGAAGCTGGGGGAACACTTTGTCTTACGAAAAGTTTTCCCCCAGGCCCCCCTTCAAAAGATTTTCAAAGGAGAAAGGGCGATTGTTAGCAGGCCGTTGCACAAAGCTGTTTCCGGCTATTCTCCCCCGTAGATGACGGCGATGGGCATGATCCCGCAGCATCATCCGAGATTGAAACCGGCCACATGGAGCAGATAGCGTTTCCGGATGTTCTCTCGCCCTCTGAGCCAGACCCGTGTGGTCCAGGGTGTGCTCGAAACTCCTTTCAACCAGTTCCGTCCGCTTGGGGTTAACTCCTCTCTGCCCTCCTTGTCCCCCGGTCCGTTGGAAGCCCCCGTCAGCCACCTTGAAAAATGCGGGTGGAAGGACGCCGCAGACGGAGCGCTGTTGACATTATTGACATCTAGTCTAGTTATAATAACTATTGGTCTAACGACGGGAACCCTAGCCATGGATTTCAATATGCCAGCCCCCCGAACAGCCGACGGGGGAAGTGTCGTGGATGCCGGTGAGCGATCGGCGAAGCGCCTTGCCTCGAATGACAACCGGATCACACGAGGCGGCCCCCTTCTGCTGATTGGCTTTGTGCTCACCCTCCTTTCGGACATGCCGGGTAGCGCGGACATCCTTGCCTGGTTCATGCCGATCCCGTTTCTGGTCTACGTCGCGCGTTTTCGTAGCGCCAGAAACCGCCTCTGGCTGTTGGTGGTCCTGGTGGTGGCATCGATCCTGACACTCGCCAAGACCGCATCGGACCCGCTCCTGATGTCGGTCGCGTTTTCGGTGATGAGCGGGACGGTCACTGGGCTCCGCTTTTTCATCGCCTATGTCCTCTGGGACTGGATCCGCAAGAGAACGGGAAACATTGCCGGCATCCTGGCTTTTCCCGTTGTCATCATCAGCCTGGAATACCTCCAAGCCAATTACACTCCCCTGGGCGACTGGGGCGCGCTGGCCAACACCCAGCTTTCCAATCTGCCGCTGCTGCAAACCGCTTCCCTGTTCGGTTTTCTCGCGATTTCCGCTATGATGGCCTGGGCCGCGGTTCTGATGGCATCCATGGCCTTGAGGGGCGGCATTTCCAGGCTGAGGGCGCATATAGCGGTCTTCGCTGTCGTCTTCGTCGCGCTCAATGTCTATGGGGATCTTCGCCTCAATCAGGTGCCGACTGGCAATTATATCCGCGCGGCGGCGATCGGCACGGCCTACACCTTCACCGGGGCATTGCCCGATCCTGAAAGCCCCTTAATCGCGAGCACGACTGACAAGCTGATCGCAGATACGATCTTGGCCGCTCATCAGGGCGCGGCTATCGCCGTCTGGGCCGAGGCCTCGACCATCGTGACGCCAAGCGGCGAAGCACAGCTTCTCGACCAACTGACCAAACTCGCTAAGGCCGATCACATCGCCATCGTCGCGGCTTATGCGGTCCTGCTGCCAGAGGGCTCGCCGTATCACCTCGAAAACAAGTTCACCTGGCTCACCGATACCGGCGCGATCGCCGAAACCTATCGCAAGCATCATCCCGTCCCCGGCGAGGGCAGCGTGCCGGGACAAGTTCCGCTCAGGGTGATCTCTACCGCCTACGGCAAAATGGCCGGGGCCATCTGCTATGATTTCGACTTTCCGCAGATCGCGCTCACCTATGCCCGGTTAGGCGCGGACTTCGTGGTGCTGCCGGGCCTTGATTGGCGGGGCATGTTGCGCCGCCATTCGCTCATGGCGCGAATGCGGGCTATCGAAGGCGGCTTCCCGATACTCCGTCCCGCGGACGGCGCGACGTCCATGGCTTTCGACAGCCGGGGCCGGATCCTGGCATCGCTGCCCAATTTCGGGAACAACGACCGAGTGATGCTCGCCTATATGCCGGTGGGCAGAACGCTGACGCTTTACAGCCGCATCGGCAATGTCCTCGCCTATTTAGCGCTTCTAACCCTTTTCGTCCTGCTGATCGTCGCCTGTCGCAATGGTCATGTCCGGCAGCGAAGACCGCATCCCTAACCTGCGCGGCGTGATGGTTCTTCCCAACCTTTAGACAAAGAGAGTCCGATGGAATTCAAGATCGATGCCGACAGGCTTCGCCTCCATCTCAAGATACTGGGAATCGGGGGATCTATCCTCATGCTTTGGAACGGGGTCTGCGACCTGATCTACGGTTATTCCGCAACGCTTAGTGGGCCGGCATATTTCTCACCCGCCGTGATTACGACCGTGCTCACGGCGGACGGACGCCCGCACTGGGTGATGCTGCTCGCGCAGACCGCCGGCTGGCTCTACCCGTTGTTCGCGCTCACTTATTTTCCCTGGTGGATCGGCATGCGCCGGGCGGGCTTCTGGCTCGGCACGCTTCCAGTCCTACTCCTCGTTTACGCCCTGATGATGATCGGCGGCATTCAACATGCTGGATTTGCCTTTCTGAGCGTTCTGGAACAGGCCAAGGCCGTCGTGGGCTGCACTGATCCGAATTTCTTCGATCTGGCCAACCGCTACATCATCGAGCATTTCGCCATGGGTGACCTGACTGCGGCCACCGCGCTCGACGCTGGCGCGATTCTCCTAGCCATCGGCATCTTGAGCGGCCGGACGATCTTCCCCCGCTGGTTCGTGATTCTGTCGCCGCTCGGCACACTCGTCGTAACGATGGGGGTGGGTGTTCTTCTCCCCGCCCCAGCGGCGGGCTATGTGCTCGCGCCGTTCGGCACCTGGTTCATGCTGGTCCCCAACATCGCCGTGACGCTCTGGCTGTGGACCCACATGGATCTCGTGCCGAAAGATCTCATCAAAGTGTCGAGCCCCACGTAAAATGATCAAGCTCGTTGATCGCCAGCGGACGGGACCGTGTCCGGCTCAGCGAACAATGATCCGGGACCGACTCTTTGGTCAAAAGCTGGAGAAAATCCCGAGGGAAAGCGAATCGGCGCACCTCCACTCAATGCCGCGCTTGCAGTCGATGCCCTCGAAATAGCCTCCGACGCGCATCCGAAAAACCGACCAGGAAGAATCGAGGGACGCCCCTTGTCGGCATAGAAGGGCTTGCACAGTTTCTCGGCGAAGGCGTCGAAGCCGGATTTCCGGAAAATTTGCTGGAGACGGTCGTAAAAAGCGCGCCCACGGGATCGGGGAATCTCATCCCAGTCCAGATACATCGTTCCCTGCTGATAACCCTGGCGGCCAAGCCCCATCAGATCACCTCCGGAACCGTGATGGCTGGATTCTCGGCCACGCGGAGGAATTTTTCAACATGCAGCTAGGCACCATACGGAAAAAGTTGAAAGTTTTGAGGAGGGGAGAGCGCGAGAGGGGAACCCTTTTTGAAAAAAGGGTTCCCCTCTCGCATCCTCTTCATCCGCTCCCCCTCTACAGTTTCAGCTCGTAAAACAAGGCACCGGGCAGGGGATTGTCGCAGTAGGGTGGGATGGGGACGAAGCCGAGTCTTTGATAGAGCGCGTTGGCGGCGGTCATGGTGGCGAGGGTATCCAGGCGGATGGCGTCGTAGCCGCGTTCCCGGGCTCCGGCCACGGCCGCTTCGGCCAGCCCCCGACCGAGCCGCTGGCCGGCATAGGCCGGACGCACGAAAAGCCGCTTCATCTCGCAGATGCCCTCCGCAAGCGGTCGCAGGGCCACGCACCCCGCCGGCATGTCTTCCATCCAGGCCAGCCACACCCCGCCATCGGGCAAGGCGTAACAGCCGGGCAGGTCCGCCAGCTCCTCATCGAAGCGCTGGAAGCACAGGTCGAACCCCAATCCGGCGGCGTATTCCTGGAACAGCAGCCGCACCACGGCCATGTCCGCGGCCGGGGCGATGCCGGTGCCCAGTTGCAGGGTTTTCGAGACCGGTATCTTATTCATCGAAACGCCCCTTGCCTCCCTTGGCGCGCCTTGCGGATGGGGCAAGGCCGTCGTTTCCCCATAAGCCACGCGTAGGCCGCCGGCGCCTTCGGGTCTTCCCGAGGCCGCGCCGGCGGTCATGCCTAAATGATCACATGGCGCTGTATGAACTGCACCGCCTCCTCCGGCGTGTCCAGGACCGTAAAGAGGTCCAGGTCTCCCTTGGAGATGAAGCCGCGAGAAAGCAGCGTGCCGCGGAACCATTCCATAAGCCCGCTCCAGAAGGCGGAACCCAGAAAGATGATGGGGAAGGGCTTGATCCGTTTGGTCTGAATGAGGACCAGCGCCTCGGACACTTCGTCGAGGGTGCCGAACCCACCGGGCATGGCGATGTAAGCCATGGCGTATTTGACGAACATGAGTTTGCGCACGAAGAAATAGCGGTAGTCGCTTTTGATCGTCAGGTAGGGATTGGGCTTTTGCTCGAGGGGAAGGTGGATGTGCAGGCCGATGGAATCGCCGCCGGCATCGGCCGCGCCCTTGTTGGCGGCTTCCATGAGTCCCGGACCGCCGCCGGTGATGACCGAATAGCCGGCGCGGCTCAAAAGATCGGCCAGTTTTCCCGTCTCCCCGTAGAGCGGGTCGTCCGCGGGCACACGGGCCGAGCCGAAAATGGAAACCGCCGGCCGCACGTCGCCCAGGACCTCGAAGCCGTCCACAATTTCGGCCATGATGCGGAAAAGCCGCCAGGATTCGGTCACCGACAGGTCGTCGATCAGGTATTGGCGTGACGCGCCCATGCGTCCTCCCTAGGGTTGTGCGTCCCGGGGCTTTTCAGGATCGGCCAAACGCAGTACACGGCGACCTCGACCAATTGCCCGCAATCCTGATTGTGCTCCCTTGGAGATGGATGATCAAGTCGGGCAAGCCATTATCCGGAGGCTCCATGAAGGTCAAATTCCTCGGCGCGGCCGGGACCGTCACCGGCTCCTGCCATGTCATCGAAACCGGCAATACCCGGTTCGCCATCGACTGCGGCCTGCACCAGGGCAGCGAATCCATCGAGGACCGCAACCAGGATACGGACGTTTATGCCCCCAGGCGCATGGATTTCTTCATCGTCACCCACGCCCACATGGATCATTGCGGGCTTCTGCCGCGCATGGTCAAGACGGGTTTTTCCGGCAAGATCTACTGCACGCCGCCGACCAGGGACCTGCTTGGGATCATGCTCGAGGACAGCGCCCACATCCAGGAAATGGAGGCCGAGTGGGCCAGCCGGAAAAACCGGCGCCATGGCGGACGCCAGGTTGAGGCCCTTTATACCCGGGCCGACGCCGCCGCCACCGTGGACAGGCTTGTGGCCGTACCTTACGGCGAGCCTTTTTCCCCGACCCCGGGCGTCACGGCCATCTACCACGATGCCGGGCATATCCTGGGCTCGGCCTTCATCGAACTGAGTCTCGAACAGAACGGGACGCGCACCCGCATGCTTTTTTCCGGCGACCTCGGCCGGCCCTCCCAGCTTCTGGTCAACGACCCGGCCAAGCCGGTGGACGCCGACTACCTCTTTCTCGAGGGCACCTACGGCGACCGCGACCACAAAAACGAATCCGCCAGTCGCGATGAACTGGCCGAGGCCATTGCCTACAGCTATTCCCGGGGCGGCAAGGTCATCATTCCGGCCTTTGCCGTGGAGCGCACCCAGGAAGTGCTGTACTGCCTGCACCTGCTCCTCAAGGAGGGCAAACTGCCGGCCGACATGCCGGTGTTCGTGGACAGCCCGCTGGCCATCAAGGCCACCGAAATCTTCCGGCGCAATCCCCAATACCTCGATGCCGCCGCCCGGGCCTATTACGACCGGGGCGAAGACCCCTTGTCCCTGCCGGGCCTGCGCTTCACCCAAACCACGGAACAATCCCGGGAGATCAATACGCTCCAAGGGCCGGCCGTGGTCATCTCGGCCAGCGGCATGTGCAACGCCGGACGGATCAAGCACCACCTGCGCCATAACCTCTGGCGTCCCGAATCGAGCGTCGTTTTCGTCGGCTTCCAGGCCATGGGCACTCCGGGCCGCAGGATCGTGGACGGAGCCAAGGTCATCCGGCTGCTCGGCGAAGAGGTGGCCGTGAGCGCCAAGGTGTTCACCATCGGCGGATTTTCCTCCCATGCCGGGCAAAGCCAGATTCTCACCTGGCTCACCCACTTCAAAGTGAACCACCCGCAGGTTTTTCTCGTCCACGGCGAGCAAAAGGCCCTGGACGTGCTGGCCGGACTGGTGCGCGAGCGTTTCGGCCTCAAAGTGCGCATCCCGGGCTATCTCGACGAGTACGCGCTCACTCCGGGCACGGAACCGGTGGTATCCGTCGACGAGGCCAAGGCCCGGCCGCATATCGACTGGGACGTCGTCTTCAATGCCATGGAAGGCCGGTTGCGGCTCCTCAAGGAACGCAAGGAGAAGCTTACCGCCCGTACGGCCGAGGAGCAGGAAGACATCCGCCGCCGGCTCGCGGCCGTGGACGGCGACATGCTGCGCGTGTTGTCGGAGATGTAGTGCGGGGAGAGGGAGAACTCCCGGGGGGAAACCTTTCTGAGGAAAGGTTCTCCCCCCGACCCCCTTTCCAAAAACTTTTCATGATGACGGAGTGTTGCTCTTACAGCACACATCACCATCGAAAATTTTAGGAAGGGGAGAGCACAAGAGGGGATAACCCTTCTTTATAAGGGGTGTCCCCTCTCGCACGTTCCGTACATACGAGATGGGACGTGAGGGCCCGAAGTGGCAATGCGCCCGCGAGGGGCTTGTTACTTGAGGCGGTAGGTGATGCGGCCGCGGGTGAGGTCGTAGGGGGAGAGTTCGACCTTGACCCGGTCGCCGGGCAGGATGCGGATGTAAAACTTGCGCATTTTGCCGGAAATGTGGGCCAGCACTTCATGGCCGTTTTCCAGCTCCACGCGGAACATGGCGTTGGGCAGGGCCTCCTGCACCTTGCCGTCGACTTCGATGGCACCTT
This sequence comes from Solidesulfovibrio fructosivorans JJ], assembly GCF_000179555.1. NCBI lineage: Bacteria > Pseudomonadati > Thermodesulfobacteriota > Desulfovibrionia > Desulfovibrionales > Desulfovibrionaceae > Solidesulfovibrio > Solidesulfovibrio fructosivorans. Next base: position 256,022 of record NZ_AECZ01000001.1, on the reverse strand, counting down.
CTTTAGCCATAAAAAATATCCTCCTGGCGGCGCGCGAAAAGACGGCGTCCGCCTGCGTGTTTTCGTGTGAACGTATGCAGATAGTCGTTTTTTTGCCTTCTGGCAAGAGCAAGAAGGGAACAAAGGCCTGTTGCCCGACCCGGTCCTTGCCGCCTGTCTCCTTTTCGGGCTATGTTGCGGCGAAAAGGAACAAACCGTGCTGACGCGCTCCCAATGCGACAAATACGCCGACGTCCTGCTGTGGGGCCTGACGACCTCCCGGGTCGAACCCTACAAGCCCGGCGACGTCGTGCTTGTCCAATTCGATCTGGCCGCCTTGCGCCTGGCCGAAGCCGTTTACGGCAAACTGCTCGCCCGAGGCCTCAATCCCGTCCCGCGCCTGACCCTGACCCCGCACATGGAAACGGAATTTTACGGCAAAGCCGACGAGGCCCAGCTCGTTTTCCAGACTCCGGGACAGGCCGTGCTTCATGAAAATATCCACGGGGCCATGCATTTGCTCGCTCCGGACAGCCTCACCCACTTAAGCGCCATCGACCCCAAGCGCATCGCCACAGCGGCCCTGGCCAGAAAACCCCTGCGCGACATCCTGGTGCGCCGGGAGGAGCGGGGCGAATTCGGCTGGACGCTGTGCATCTTTCCCACAAAAGAACTGGCCTCCAAGGCCGGCATGACGGCCAAGGAGTACGCCGCCCAGGTCGCGGCCGCCTGCTTCCTCAAGGAGCCCGAGCCCGTGGCCCTGTGGCGCAAGCTTTACGAGGACGCCAGGGAGATAAAGGCCTGGCTCGACGGCATGAAGGCCAGCTACCTGCACATCGAATCCGACAACGTGGACCTCAAGGTGACTCCCGGCGAGCACCGGCGCTGGCTCGGGCTCTCCGGCCACAACATCCCGAGCTTCGAAATCTTCACTTCCCCGGATTGGCGCGGCACGTCCGGCCGCTACTACGCCGACCAGCCGTCGTATCGCAGCGGCAACTACGTCACCGGCGTGCGCCTGACCTTCGAGGAGGGCGTGGTGACCGATATCGCGGCCGACCAGGGCGCCGAATTCGTGCGCAAGCAGCTTTCCATGGACCCCGGGGCCTCACGCCTGGGAGAATTTTCGCTCACGGACAAGCGCTTTTCCAAGATAGACAAATTCATGGCCAACACGCTTTATGACGAAAACTTCGGCGGCCCGCACGGCAATTGCCATGTTGCCGTGGGAAGCTCCTACTCCGACACGTTTGACGGCGACCCGGCCAGCCTCGACGGCACGCGCAAGGAAGAATTGGGGTTTAACGACTCGGCCCTGCACTGGGACCTCGTCAACACCGAACCCAAACGGGTGCGCGCCCATCTGACCGATGGACGCGACGTGACGTTGTATGAAGACGGGCAGTTCCGCTATTGACGCGGCGGGCAATGCGCCGTATCGCCTGCTTGTCGCAGCGGTTTGGGCCGCTTATATGGAATCGTGTCCGAGGAGAAGCCCATGCGCAAGCTCGCCGTATTGCTCTGTGTGACCATGGCCGTCTGCCTGGCCGGCGTCGCCCATGCCGGCCCCAAAGCCCATCCCGATATCAAAGGCTGGGAAAAAGGCGGCGAATACGATAAGCTTTTCGATCCCAAGGAAGCCGATTCCCTGAAAGGCAGGGTGGTCAAGATTTACGAGATCACCCCTTATGCCGGCATGGCCCCGGGCATTGCCTTGCAGGTCGAGGACAAAAAGGACAAAAGCCTGGAAACCGTCCATCTGGGACCCAAGGATTTCGTGAACCTGGACTCCATCGGCCTCAGGGAGGGCGATCAGGTCAAGGTCATCGGCGCCTGGGCCGAAGTGGATGGGCAGGATGTGCTGCTGGCCGTCAAAGTGAAAAAGGGTGAAAACACCCAGTTGAAGGTCCGTCGTACCAGGGATGGCTTCCCGTTTTGGAGCATGCCCCCCGATGAGCTTCGCGCCGAGACCTCCGGCGACTAGTTTCGAGGTTCCCCCGGCTTGCCGCTTGCGTAAACCGGGAACAATTGGATAAGAACTCAGGTAGGTACGCTTTTGCCGCCACCCGCGCGGCCACACCAACAACGGGAGCTTGCCGCATGGAGGAAACCCTCAAAAAACAGGATGCCGAACTGCTCCAGCTCGTTACGTTCAGTATCGGCGAGGAAGAGTTCGGCGTGGATATCCTCAGCGTGCAGGAAATCATCCGCATGATGGATATCACCAAGGTCCCGCGCGCCCCGGAATTCGTCGAGGGCGTCATCAACCTGCGGGGCAAGGTCATTCCCATCATCGACCTGCGTCGCCGTTTCGGTCTGTCCACGCGGGACCATGACAAACACACCCGGATCATCGTCATCGAAATCAACAACATGATCGTCGGTTTCGTGGTCGACTCCGTCTCCGAGGTGCTGCGCATACCCGCCAGCACGGTGGAGCCGCCGCCACCCGTCGTTTCCGGCCTCGAATCCGAGTACATCAGCGGCGTGGGCAAGCTTGAGGATCGGTTGCTGATCCTGCTCGACCTCGACAAGCTGCTTTCCGGTGAAGAGCGCGATATGTTGAGTTCCTTCTAGGGGACCGCCTGTTCCGGAAGGAGTATTGGAAGAAGTCCCTGACTGTGTCGTACCGTTTGGGCATGGTTGGCTTTTTCATACCGTCCACCGGGAGCGATGCGGCCGCGTAAGCGGCTTGCGGCTCCGGGGGACCCACACCGAAGAGCGTTTCCGGCCGCCGTCACGCGTCTGTGACGGCGGCCATCCCGTATTTTTCACGAGGCACGCCTTGTCCCGTACTCCCGCGCTTTCCGAATTGCTCGCCAGTCCCGACTCCGCCTCGGTCTACAAAAGCGGCCCCGCCACCCTGGCGTTTCTGGCCGCCGAAGCCCTTTCCCGCGGCCAATCCGCCGTGGTGGTGACCCCGGGCATCCATGAGCTGACCAAAATCGCCTCGCTGCTCGACCTGGTGGCGCCCAAGCCGAAGCGCCAGCTCTGGGGCGCATCGTCCATGTCCCTGCCGTCCTACGCCCCGGGACTGCCGAGCGGGGCCTTTTGGGCCCGGCGCATGGCCTTTTTGGCCTTTGCCTCCATGGGCACGGGGCCGCGCGTGCTCCTTTTTTCCGCCGACAACCTGCTGCCCAAGTGGCCGCCGTTGCAAGCCCTCGAGGGCAATATCCTGACCGTGGCCGTGGGCGAGGAGCTGCCCCGGGACCTCATTGCCGAACAGGCCGTGTTGTGGGGCTATAAACGCGCCCCCATGGTGACGAATCCCGGTGAATTTTCCCTGCGCGGCGATATCCTGGACATTTTCCCTCCGGGCTACGACACGCCGCTGCGCCTGGAATTTTTCGGCGACACCGTGGAGACCGCCCGCCGTTTCGATGCCGGGTCCCAGCGCTCCCTGGCCGAACTGACCGAGGCGGTGCTTCTGCCAGCGGCTCCGGCTGTGCTCTCGGAGACGTTCAAGGAACAGGCCGCCGCGATGTGGGAGACCATCGCCGGCACCGGGGAACTGCACCGCACGGCCAAGGCGCGTCTCGAGACCGCCGTCGAGGCCGGGGACGGCGGCATCTGGCCGGGCCTTTTTTACGAACGCCCGGTGGAGTTGGCCGCCTGGTGCCCGGACGACGCCGTCTGGATCGTCGACGACCCCACCCGGGTGAAGGAGCGGTTGGAGGAGACCGAGCACGCCTGGCGGCGATTTTTCGAGGCTCAGACCAAGGAGCAGGGCCATCCCTGGCCCACGTCCCGGGTGCTGTGGCCGGAGAACATGGCCCGCAAGTCCCTGGTCGCGGGCCGGCGCATCCTGTTCGAGGACCTGGTCATGGGCCGGGGCCGTCATGGCCCGGACATGCCGGAAAAGGCCCTGGAGCGTTTCGGCGATCTTTTCTGGAAACCCGGCTCGGACAAACGGCCCTGGACCACCCTGACCGCCGCGCTCAAGGAATGGAGCGGCCATGGCCAGACCATCCTGTCCTTTCATGGCGAGCGCTCCCGCAAGAAATTCCTCCAGATGATCGAGCCCGAGGGGCTCACCTTCCGCACCGGCTACAGCGCCGGCGAGACGGGCCTTTTCGCCCTCATCTCCGATCTGCGCCAGGGCATGGAGCTTGCCTGGCGCGACACGCGCGTGCTGCCCGAGGACATCCTGCATCCCGATGCCGCCAAGGCCGGGGCCGGGCGCGGCCGGGACAAGGATTTCAAGGGACTGACCTCGTTTGACGACATCCGGCCGGGCGATCTGGTGGTGCACCGCGACTACGGCGTGGCCAGCTTCGAAGGGCTCACCCGCATGACCGTGGACGCCACCGGCGGCGACTTTCTGCTCCTGGTCTTCGCCGACGACGACAAACTGTATCTCCCGGCCGACCGGCTGGGGCTGATGCAGCGCTACAAGGGCCCCGAAGGCGCGACGCCGCCCCTGGACCGCCTCGGCGGGGCGCGCTGGAAATCGGTGCGGGAGCGGGCCAAAAAGGCCATCGAGCGCATCGCCGCCGACCTGGTCGAAATGTACGCCTACCGGCAAGTGGCCAAAGGCTACGCCTATGGCCCCACCAACGAATTATACCTGGAGTTCGAGGCCACCTTCGGCTTCGAGGAAACGCCGGACCAGGAAAAAGCCATTGACGAGGTGTTGGCCGACATGGAGCGCCCGGAGCCCATGGACCGGCTGGTATGCGGCGACGTGGGCTTCGGCAAGACGGAAGTGGCGCTTCGGGCCGCGTTTCGGGCCGTGCTCGACGGCAAGCAGGTGGCCATGCTCTGTCCGACCACCGTCCTGGCCGAGCAGCACTATCAAAATTTCATGGCCCGGCTGGAAGGCTTTCCGGTGCGGGTGGAAATGCTCTCGCGCTTCGTTTCGCCCAAGCGCCGCAAGGTCGTCCTGGAAGCCGTTTCGCGCGGCGAGGTGGACATCCTCATCGGCACCCACCGCATTCTTTCCTCCGACGTGACCATCCCCAATATCGGCCTGCTCATTCTCGACGAGGAGCAGCGGTTCGGGGTCAAGCACAAGGAACGCCTCAAGGCGTTCAAAAAAAATATCGACGCGTTGACGCTCACCGCCACGCCCATTCCGCGCACCCTGCAACTGTCGTTGTCCGGAGTGCGGGGGCTTTCGGTCATCGAGACGCCCCCGGCCGAACGCAAGACCGTGGAAACGGCCCTGGTCGAACGCGACCCGGCCTTTTTGCGCGAGGTGTTGCGCCGGGAGCTGGAACGCCAGGGGCAAGTCTTCTGGGTGCACAACCGCGTCCAGGGCCTGGAAGAGGTGGCCGCCTTCGTGCGGACCCTGGCCCCGCAGGCCAAGGTGGCTATGGCCCACGGCCAGATGTCGGAGACGGGCCTCGAGGAGGCCATGCACGGCTTCTGGCACGGCGAGACCGACATCCTCGTGTGCACTTCGATCATCGAGTCCGGCCTGGATTTTCCCCGGGCCAACACGCTCGTCGTGGACAACGCCCACATGTTCGGCCTGGGCCAGCTCTACCAGCTGCGCGGCCGGGTGGGGCGCTCACCCCGGCAGGCCTACGCCTATTTCGTGGTGCCAAGCATCGAGCGGGTACCGGAACTGGCCCGAAAGCGCCTGCGCGTCATCCTGGACATGGACTACCTCGGGGCCGGATTCCAGGTGGCCATGGAAGACCTGCGCCTGCGCGGGGCGGGCAATATCTTGGGTGAGGCCCAGTCCGGCCACATCGCCCGCATCGGCCTCGACATGTTCCTGGAAATGCTGGCCGAGGAGGTCGGGCGGCTCAAGGGCGAGCCGGTCAAGGAACGCACCGAGCCGGAGCTGACGCTCGGCGTCGCCGCCCGCATCCCGGAACGCTACGTGCCCGAGGCCTCGGACCGGCTGCGGCTTTACAAGGCCCTGTCCACGGCCAAGACCGAACAGGGGCTGGCCGAACTCATGGCCGAGATGCGCGACCGGTTCGGGCCGCCGCCGGCTGAGGTGGAAAATTTCCGGGCCGTGTTGGGCTTGAAGCAGCTGCTTTCCAGGCTCGGCGGCACCAAGGCCGAGATCGCGCCGACCAGGCTGGTGGTCTCCTTCGAGGCCGAGGGCGCGGCCGTCTCGCCGGAGCGGCTGGTCAATTTCGCCGCGACGCGGGGCGAGGGCGTGCGGCTTCTGCCTCCGGGCCGCCTGTCCCTGCCGCTCGACGCCAACGCGCCGTTGCCCGAAGCCATCGCCGCCTGGACCGCGGAACTGGCCGCCCTGGGGGCCGAGGAGGTCGCGCCGTAATGCGCCTTGCCGCGCCGTCTTTTCGCGGCCTCGCCGTGTGCCTGCTGGTCTTTTTCGCTTTGTCGGCCCTTCTTGGCGGATGCGGCCGCGACACGGCAAAAGAGCCCGGCGTGGTGGCCATGGTCGGGGGGGCCCCCATCCGGCTGGCCGATGTGGAGGCCCGGTACGACCTGGGGGAGATCGGCCTGCCTGAGGTGGACAATCCGCCCGTGGAGACGCTGCGTGCCGCCTATGGCAAGGTTTTGGCCGACATGATCGTGGCCCGGCTGGTGCGCCAGGAGTTGGCCCGGCGGCATGAATCCGTCACCGAAGCCGAAATCGCCGCCGTCGAGAAGCGGGTGCGCGCTGATTACCCCGGCGACAGCTTTGATCGCATGCTCCTGGAGGAACGCATCGACCTGGCCCGCTGGCGGGAGATGCTCGCCGACCGGCTGGCCCTGGAAAAGTTCACCCGCGAGGTGCTGCGCCTGGAGGTGCGGGTGGAAGTGACCGAGGCGGCGGACTATTACAAGAAACATATCGACGCCTTCACCACAGCCCCCCGGATGCGCTTGACCCGGGTCCAGGGACGCGACGGCGCGGCCGTCAAGGCGGCCCTGGCCGCCTACCGCAAATCCGGGCGCAAACTGGAGAGCTTGGCAGGGCGTTCCGGCATCACGGTACGGGACGCGGTGTTGCCGGAAAAAAATCTGCCCGCGCCCTGGCGCGAAGCGCTCAAAAGCCTCAAGGAAGGCGAGCCCACCACCATCCTGACCGAAGGCGGGGAAAGCCTCTTTTGCATCCTGCAAGAACGTCTGCCCGCCAAGGTGATCGATCCGGCCAAGGCCTACGCCCGGGTCGAAGCCATCCTGGCCGGGGGCAAGACGGCCAAGGCCTTTGCCGCCTGGCTGGCCGAAACCCTGCGTACCACTAAGATTTCCATCAACAAGGAGCTGCTGGCCGCCATGTCCCCCGGGCGGGAGACCGCGGCCGCGACGGAGGTGCGCGACGAGGCGGGGCAGGGCTTGGAGGACGCCGCCGTGCGCTCGGACGTCCGGTCGGAGTTGACCCGGCGCGCCAAGGAGGCATCGTCCGCCGAACCCCGGCCGGCGTCACCGCCCGAGCCGACGTTGCCGGAAGCCGCCAGGAAGGCGCAAGACAACGTCCCCCCATCAACGGCAACGCCGCCTACGCCCGTCGCGACGGAACCGGCACAGGCTCCGTCAACGGAACAGCCCGCGTCAACCGAAGCCCAGCAGCCGGCCGCGCCCCAAAAGACGCCTGAGCAAGCGGACCAGGCCGCGCCCGTCGTCCCGGACAAAGCCGGACCGATCCAACCGGCCTTTACGACGAGTCTTCCCGCCGAAGCCGGCAAGGACGTCGAACCGGCCGCAGCAACGCCCACCGTCGCGGACGCGGCAGCCGCTTCGCCCGGAGAAAGCGCGCCGGCAGACAGCCAAGCCGTCTCGTCGGCCCAACCGGCATCACCCGAACCGGTCGCGCCCAAAAGGCAATCCTCCGGGGGCGTTGTGGAATTTACAGCCATCAAGGCCAGCTGGATTCGCTACGCCGTGGACGAGGGCGAGGAAAAGCGGGTCTATCTCAAACCCGGCAAGCCCTACAAAATCGCATACACGAAAAAACTTTTCGTCAGGCTGGGCAGCCCCAGTGAGGTGCGCTACAGCCACGACGGTCATGAGGAAACGGTCGCCGTGGGCAACAAGGAAAACCGAAGCCTTGAATTTCCTTAAACCGCCCGCGACTTGTCCGGTCGACGCCGTTGCCTGGGCTGACAAAAACGTTTATAGGCCCCGGATAAGCGGTTGCGTCAGCCTGGGAGGAGGCGGACGCGGTCACGGCTTTGCAACCGGGGAGCGCGTCAGCCCGGAAGGCGCACCTTGCCGATCATGCCTGAAAAGCCCCGCATGGAGGATACCTTGCCTCGCCTTCCCAAATGCCTCGTTGTCGTAAGCCTGTTGGTTGCATTGTCCGGCCTGGCCCACGCGACCCAGCTCGTGGACAGGGTGGTTGCCGTGGTCAACGGCAAACTCATTACCCTGTTCGACCTCGACTCCCGAGTGGCCGAGCTGGTGCAGCGGACCCAAGGGATCTCGTTCGCGCCCGGCGACCCCAGGGCCGAGGAATTGCGGCGTCAGGTCCTGGAATCCATGATCAACGACATCCTCATCGAACAGGAAGCCGCCCGGCTCAAAATCAATGTTTCGGAAACGGAACTCGATTCCCAGATCGATGAGCTCAAGAAGAAAAACAATCTGACGCAGGCGCAGTTCCAGGCCGAACTGGCCAAGGAAGGGCTCACCCTCAAGGAATTCCGCAAGCGCATGCGTGAAGACAACATGAAAAAGCGGCTGCTCGGCTTCATGGTGCACCGCAAGGTCCTGGTCACCGACGACGAGATCCGGGACTACTACGAAAAACACAAGGCTACCTTGTCGACCACGAAGTCGATCCTCGGCCCCAAGGTGTCCGGCAACATCAGCTTCATCATGGTGCCCACCAAAAAGCAGGCCGAGGAACTGCGCCAAAAGATCGGCGCGGGGACGATCACCTTCGCCGACGCGGCCCGGAAGTTTTCCATCGGCCCCGGCAGGGACCAAGGCGGTGACCTGGGCGACGTGCAGGTCAAGGATCTGGCCCCGCCTTTGCGTGACGCTTTGACAGCCGTTCCGGCCGGACAGGTCAGCCAGCCGGTGATGCTCGACGGCAAGGCCGTGCTGCTCAAGCTGCGTACCGGGAAAAACGCCGCTCCGGCCAAGACGCCGCAGCCGGCGCCGTCGGCCGGTCCGTCCTTCGAGAGCGTCCGGAACCAGATACAGGAAATGCTGTACAAGCAGAAATTCGATAAACTCTTCCAGGATTATATGGACAATCTGCGGTCCAAGGCGGTCATCGAGGTCAAGCTGTAACGACCCCGGTCCGCCTCACGGGTGTCCCTCCCGCCCAGCCGCCGTGGTTTCAGAGGAGCTTCTTCTATGGATTTGCGCGAGTTAGGGACAATGCTGCGTGAGGAAAGGGAGCGGCAGGGCCTTTCCATCGAGGCCGTGTCGGACAAGATCAAGATCACGCGCAGCTGTCTGACGGCCATTGAGGAGGGCAACAAGAGCAACCTGCCCCACCCGGTGTACGCCAAGGGTTTCATAAAAAACTACGCCAAACTGCTCGGCGTGGATCTGGACGATTTTTCCAAGCGGCTGGCCGAGGTCTATCAACCCGAGGAGCCGGAACTCAATAACACGCCGATTCTGCACAACATCCCCGAAGACGATTGCGACTGCATCGTCAGGTCGTCCCCGAAGTTCCCGGTCGGGCCGATCCTCGTCGTTGTCCTCGTCGTGTGCGTCGTGGCGGGCCTCGGCTGGTATCTCTACGGCCATGTCCTGCACAAGTCCGGCGTCGAACCGGAAGCCCCGGCTCCGCAGGCCGCCGTCGAACCGGCCCCCAAGGCCGCGCCGCCGCAACCCGCCCCGGAACCGGAACGCCCCGTGCCGACCGTGCCCGCGGCCAAGACGGCCGAACCAGCCGAACCGGCCACGCCACCGGCTGCGCCGCAAACGCAGGCCGAGGCCACGACCCTGCCGCCCCCTCCGGCCGCCCAGCCGGCAGCGCCGGCCCCCACCCCCGAGGATCAGGCCACCCAGGATATCGCCACCAGCGGTCCGGCCGCGGGAGACGCCCACGCATCCATTCCGCCCGCTCCCGCGCCCGAACCGGCTCCGCCCGCTCCCGGCGCTCCGGCCGCCCCGACCCTGTCCGTGGGAGAAGCCGGCCCCCATACCGTCGTCATCACGGCCAACGACCGCTGCTGGATTCAAGCCGGCGCGGACGGCGGCGCCATGCGCGAAGCCATGCTGACCAAAGGCGATACCTTTGAGGGCCGCTTCGCCGATTATCTGCTTGTACGCCTGGGCAACGCCGGCGCGGTGGAAATCCGCTTCGACAACAAGCTCTATCCGCTTCAGGCCACCAAGGGCTCGGTGAAAACCCTGAAGTTCGTAGCCAAGAAGACCGAATCCGAGGCCGCCAAGACGCCGGCCAGCACCGAAACCACGCCGCCTGCCGCGCAGGTTCCCGCGGCGGCCCCGGCGACGCCCGCTGCCGCCTCCTCCGGCGACACCGCCGCCACGGCCAAGGAAGTCGAGATATACGGCCAGGATGGCAGCTGGCTCATCGTCACGCCGGACAAAGGACCTTCCAAGGAAATCTACGTGAAAAAGGGGCAGCGCCTCACCGTCCCCTTTGCGGACAAGGTCGAGATCCGCCTGGGCAATCCGAGCAGCGTGGTGTTCCGGTACGCCGGCAAGGAAACGCCGGTCACGACCGAGAAAGGCGAAAGCAAGACCATCCGGTTCCCCTAAAATCGGCCCAGTGCCCCCCTCCGGCGGGAACCCCTTTTCGCCGGGGGGAGGCCAAAAGGCGACGCTTCGAGACGGCCATGGAATTTTCCGAACAGGCGCTCGTGCTCAAGGTGGGGCGGTTTCGGGAAATCGACGCCTGGGTGCGGCTTTTCTCCCCGGTGCGCGGCGGGTATACGGCATTTGCGTTCGGCGGCATGAAAAGCCGCCGTCGCTTTCTCGGCTGCCTGGACCCGCTCAACCATGTCCGCTTCAAGGTGCGTCGCTCGGGACGGGGCGGCTATCACTGCCTGACCGAGGCCAGACTGCTTGACGCCCCGACCAACCTGCGCCACGATCCTCCGCGCTTGGGCATGGCCATCAATTGCTTGAAATTTTTCGAGGCCGTGCATATCGGTCCCCAGGGCGCAGCCGATGCCTACGCGTTGCTGCGGGCCATGCTGGCCGCCCTGGAAAACGCGTCCGCCCCGGCGGCGCTTTTTCCGCTTTTTTTCCGGGCCAGACTCGCGACCCTGCACGGCACCTTTCCGGTCTGCGACCGATGCGCCGTCTGCGGCAGGCCGTTTGGCGATGACGAAGCCGTCTGCCATGTGGAAGCCGGCCGGCTGACCTGCCCGGATTGTCGGCGCGGCGGGGATCACGGCGTGCGTCAGCACCTCGCCCCCGAGGCCTTGTCTCTGCTCGAGTCGGCCGTCTCCGGCGATCCCGGCGCCTGGGCGGCCTGCCGTCCCGATCCGGCGGCGGCTCGGGAATTTTCCCGGACCGTTGACCTGCTCGTGCGTTTCCATCTGGGTCTTGCCTGGGAGCAGGGGGGCTTCGTACGCGCCTGACCCGGCGAAAATTTTTCGGCTGCGGCCATGTCCGACGTTCTTTCCGTCCCGGCGCCCCGGCCCGGCCGGCGGCGTAACCTTGAAATCGGAGCAACCATGTATTTTCAGGATCTCATCTTGACGCTGCAACACTTCTGGGCCAAATCCGGCTGCCTCGTGGTCCAGGGCTACGACACCGAGGTCGGCGCCGGCACCTTCAATCCGGCCACCTTCTTTCGCGTCATCGGCCCCGAACCCTGGAAGGCCGCCTATGTCGAACCGTCGCGCCGTCCCACCGACGGCCGCTACGGCGAAAACCCCAACCGGCTCCAACAATATTTCCAGTTTCAGACCATCCTGAAACCCTCACCGGACAACATCCAGGACCTTTACCTGGAGAGTCTGGCCGCCATCGGTTTCAATGCCCGCGAGCATGACATCCGCTTCGTCGAGGACGACTGGGAATCGCCGACCCTCGGCGCCTGGGGCCTGGGCTGGGAAGTCTGGCTCGACGGCATGGAAGTGACCCAGTTCACCTATTTCCAACAAGTGGGCGGCATCGACCTGTCGCCGGTCTCCGTGGAGATCACCTACGGCCTCGAGCGCATCTGCATGTATCTGCAACAAAAGGATTCGGTCTACGACCTGGACTGGAACGGGCAGGTGACCTACGGCCAGATCCACCAGCGCGGCGAATACGAGCAATCGCGCTACAATTTCGAGGAATCCGACGCCGCCATGCTGCTCAATCATTTCAACGCCTGCGAAAAGGAATGCCGGCGGCTTTGCGAGATGGGGCTGGCCTGGCCCGCTTACGACTACTGCCTCAAGTGTTCCCACGCCTTCAACATGCTCGAAGCCCGGGGGGCCATCTCCATCACCGAACGCACCGGCTACATCGGCCGGGTGCGCGCCCTGGCCTCGGGACTGGCCCGGCTCTACGCCGCCCAGCGCAAGGAACTCGGCTACCCCCTCCTCAATCAAAGCGCATAAAGGACTCCACGCCATGCCCCATTTTCTGTTCGAGATCGGATTCGAGGAGATGCCGGCCCGGTTTCTGGCCGGCCTGACCGAGGAGGCCCGGGCGCTTTTTTCCGAAGAGCTGGCCCAGGTCAAACTCGGCAGCGACGCAGTGGCCGCCTTCGCCACCCCGCGCCGGCTGGTGGTGAGCATCCCGGAGCTGGCCGAAGCCTCGCCCCGGGAAGAGGAAGTCGTCACCGGCCCGCCCGAACGCGTGGGTTTCGATGCCTCGGGCAACCCCACGCCCGCCGCGTCGGGCTTTGCCAAGGGACAGGGCAAGGACGTCGCCGACGTCTTCGTCATGGAGACGGAAAAAGGCCGCTATCTGGCCCTGCGCAAGACCGTTGGCGGCGAGACGGCCATGAACCTTCTGCCCGGCATCTGCCAGGATGTGGTCAAAAAACTGTCCTTCCCCAAACGGATGCGCTGGGGCTCCCGTGAATTCGCCTTCGGCCGGCCGGTGCACTGGTTTCTGGCCCTGCTCGACGACGCCGTGGTGCCGTTTCGCCTGGACGACATCGCCTCGGGCCGAGAAACGCGCGGGCACCGCATCATGGGCCCGGGCCCGTTTTCCATCGCCACGGCCAAGGACTACTTCGCCGTCATCCGCGACCAGGGGAAGGTCATCCTTGACGCCCGGGAGCGCGAAGGCATGGTCCGTTCGCAAGCCGAGAAGCTGGCGGCCGAAGCCGGCGGCACGGCGGTCATCAATCCCACGCTGCTCATGGAGGTCACGGGCCTGACCGAACACCCGGTGGTGGTCCTCGGCCGGTTCGACCCCAAATTCCTCGACGTGCCGCGCGAAGTGCTCATCACGAGCATGGAGTCGCACCAGAAAAGCTTCGCCGTGCAAGACGGGAAGGGCGGACTGCTGCCGGTCTTCCTCACCACACTCGGCCTCATGCCGGCCGATCTCGAGCTGGTACGCCGGGGCTGGCAGCGGGTGTTGACGGCCCGGCTGGAAGATGCGCGCTTTTTCTGGGAAGCCGATTTGGGCACGGACATCGAAACCTGGCAGAAAAAGCTCGAAAGCGTTGTATTTCTGGCCGGACTCGGCAGCATGCGCGACAAGGCCCGCCGCCTCGAACGGCTGTGCGGCGTGGTGGCCGAGCTTTCCGGCAAGCCCGAGATCATGCTCGAGGCCTCCCAGGCCGGCGGCCTGTCCAAGGTGGACCTCGTTTCGACGATGGTGGGCGAATTCGCCGAACTGCAAGGCATCATGGGCGGCATCTACGTGCGCCGCAAGGGCCAGTCCGAGACCGTCTCCCGGGCCGTCGGCGAACAGTACCTGCCGGCCGGACCGGACAGCCCGGTGCCCGCCACCCTGGCCGGGGCGATCCTGTCCGTGGCCGACAAGGCCGATACGCTCGCCGGCTGTTTCGGTAACGACATGGCCCCGACCGGCGCGGCCGACCCCTATGCGCTTCGCCGCGCGGCGCTCGGCATTTGCCGCATCGTCATCGAGCACGGGCTGCGCTTCGACCTCATGGAACTGCTCCAGGCGGCCATCGACGGCTACGGCGACCTGAAGTTCAAGGTGGACCGCACCCACCTTCTGGCCAAGCTGCTCGATTTCTTCGGCCAACGCCTGCGGGCCTACTTCACCGGGCGCGGCTTCGACACCCTGGTGGTCGAGGCGGCGGTCGGAGCGTCGTTTACCGATATCGCGGCCCTGGCCGAACGCGTGGCGGCCCTGGCCGCTTTTGCCGCCACGCCGGACTTCGGCCAGGCGGTGCTGACCTTCAAGCGCGCGGCCAACATCATCCGCAAGCAGGGCGTCGGGGCCGGGGTGCCGCTTTCCGGCGCGATCAAGCCCGAGCTTCTGGAAGAACAGGCGGAAAAAGACCTCGCCGCGGCCTGTGAAGCGGTCTTTCCGCGCTACGATGCACTGTTTCACGCCGGCGACTATGCCGCCGTGCTCGACGTGCTCTACGAACTGCGCCCGACCGTGGACGCCTTTTTCGACAACGTCATGGTCATGTGCGACGCCATGGACGTGCGCCTCAATCGACTCAATCTGCTCAAGGCCCTGGTCGACCGCCTGGGCCGCGTGGCGGACTTCGCCGCGTTGCAGGTGTAAGAGGGAAAGAGGGCGCCTCCGGCGGCCAGGGGGAAACTTTTTGAAAAAAGTTTCCCCCTGGACCCCCTTCAAAAACTTTCAACGGGGATCATCCGGTCACCGTGACCAGTTTTTTTACTCTTACGAAAATGACCCGTTAAGAGTTTTTGGGGAGGGTGGGGTTCCCTCCCCCGGCTTGATCAATATTTTGCTTGACGCATTTAACGAGTTCGCATAAGTAACTCTGCTTCAGCGAACATTACATGGAGGAACGATCCTTGGCCAATCATAAATCCGCTCTGAAACGGCATCGTCAAAGCCTTTTGGCCCGGGCTCGCAACCGGGCGGTCAAGACCCGCGTGCGCAACGTCATCAAGGACGTCCGCGTCGCCCTGGCCGGTGGCGATACCGCCGCCGCCGAGACCGCTCTGCTTACCGCCACCAAGGTGTTGGACAAGGCCGCCAGCAAGAAGATCATCCACTGGAAGACCGCTGCCCGCAACGTCTCCCGCCTGTCCGCCGCCGTCAACAAAGCCAAACAGGCCTAGGGCCTTTTCTTCGCCCCGGCTGTTACGCCTTTTCGCCCGTCACGGTTCGCCGCGACGGGCTTTTGGCGTTCGTTCACCCAAGTCCATTCCTTTTGGTGCGGCATGCGGCCCGGTTAGAGCACAGGCCGGATCGCCTCCAGAATCCAGGCGCATTCGCTTTGCAGCTCCGCGTCCACGCCGGTCAGTCGCCAAGAGATATAGCGCGCCGTGCGCCGGGCTTCGTCCGTATCGCCGGCCAGGGTTTGGATGCGGAAGAGCTGATAGAGGTTCTCGACGGTCTGCTCGATGCGAAACGAGCGGGCCATGGCCTCATGCGCTTCCCCGTGCCGGCCAAGGAGCGCCAAGGCCAGAGCGCGCAGGCTCCAAGCCCCGGAATTTGCGGCATGGGCGGCCACCAGTCTCCGGGACAGGGATTCGGCCAAGTCCGGGCGGTTGCGCTCCAAAAGCAGGCGCAGCCGTTCGCTGTCCGCCTCCCAGTCGGCGGGAACGGCCGGAGACGGCCAGTTCCCAGCTAAGCGCTCCCGCAGTTGCGGCACAAAGCGCTCCATGTCCCGGTCCGGGATGGTGTAGTGGCGCAACTGGTAGTCGAAATCCGCCATGTTGTGCCGAAAGGCGCTCGTTGGCATGTCGCCCCGGCCGCGTTCGATTTTTTCCCGAAAATCCTGTCGTGACCGGAAAAAGTAGTGGTTGAGCTGTATCCGCTCGTTGTGGTGCGGTCCGTAAGGCCCGGGCAGGGGAAAACCACCTTCGCCCACGCAGCCGTTTCCCACTTTGTAGGCGAAATGATGGGGCGACAGGGGCTGGTGTACGGCGCGCGGTTTGACGATGCTTTTGATGTGCAGATTGATCGGAGCGGCGTAGTCCGAACGCCGGGTGTAGTTTTCGAGGAGAAGTCCCAGTGGTGGGGCCTCATGGCCGGAGGAGCCGAACATGACCCAGTTGACCCCAAGTCCGGCATGATCCTCGAAGTCGGTCAGAAGCAGGCGCAGGTCGTCTTCCCGGCGCGGCAGCAGGAATTCGTCCACATCGATGAACCCGAGCCAATGGGTGCTCGCGCCATGGGTTTCCAGGCAATGGGCGTAGGCGTCGAGCTGCCGGGCCGGGCCGGTGATGGTCTCGATGGAGCAGGGGATGTGGGCGGCGTAGGGTGCCAGGGTTTCGGCCAGGGGGACGCGTGAATCGTTGTCGTAGATGATGAGCCGTTCCACGCCGAGCATGGCATGATAGACCGCCCACTCGACGATAAACGCGTTTTCGTCTTTGGCGATGCAGCACAGGCTCAGGTAATCCATGGAGGCCAATGGCGGCTATGGCTTAATGTAGGCGTATCCCTCGGCCTGGCGCGCAACCAGCTCCACCACGCCGGCCGGCACGATCTCGCACACCGGGCAAAGCCACTCGGGGGCGAGGCTAAAATGCCGCAGCGCATTACGGCAAACCCGGACCGTAAGCCCCAGCGCGGCGACCTCCGCAAGCGCCTTCGCATGTTCGCCGTCCGCGCCCATAAGCTTGATGGCCGGACCGTTGACCAGCAATACGGCCGTGAAACGCTCCTGGGGCAGTGCATCGTAATAATTGCGAATATTGGTCAGCGCCGCATCGAGATGGGCGGCGTCCTCATCGACATGGAAAACAACGTCGTAGCGCATAAACGATCTCTCCTTGCCGGAAGTCTCTATCAGACGATGCGCAGCCGCGCCATATCCGGGCGCGCCGCGACCACCCGGCCGACCACCGCCGCCAGATCGCCGGCATCGAGCAACATCCGTCGCGCCGCCGCGACCTTCGCCTCGGGCACGGCCAGCACGAGGCCGCCCGAGGTCTGGGCATCGAAGACGAGATCGGACTGGATCGGATCGAGGCCGCTTGCCACGGAAACGGTCTTGGCGCAGTAGTTGCGGTTGGCGAAGCTGCCGGCCGGGAGCATCCCCAGCCCGGCCAGCTCCACGGCCTGGGGCAGGAAGGGAACATCGGCAAGCCGGATTTCCACGGCAACGCCCGAAGCGACAGCCATCTCCAGCAGATGGCCGCCCAGGCCGAAGCCGGTCACGTCCGTGGCCGCCTTGAGCGAAAGTTCCCGGATCACCCGGCCGCCGGCCGTGTTGAGCCGCCCGGCCCAGGTGAAAAGCTCGTTCTCGAGTGCTACAGGATCGCCGAAATCGCCCTTGAGCGCCGTGGCCAAGACGCCCGTGCCGAGCGGCTTGGTCAGGATGAGCACGTCGCCTTCCGCAAGGCCGGTGTTGGTGGCGAAGGCATCGGCGTCGACCAGCCCGGACACGGCCAAGCCGTATTTGACCTCCGGGTCCTCCACGCTATGCCCGCCGGCCGGGACCGCCCCGGCCTCCAGAACGGCGTCCAGCCCGCCGCGCAGGATTTCTGCCAGCACCTCCCGTTCCATGGTCTTTATGGGGAAGCAGACGATGTTCATGGCGGAAAGCGGCGTGCCGCCCATGGCGTAGACGTCGGACAGGGCGTTGACCGCCGCGATGCGGCCGAACTTGAAGGGATCGTTGACGATGGGGGTGAAGAAATCCACGGTCTGGACCAGTCCCCGGCCGTCCGGAAGGCGCACCACCGCCGCATCCTCGTTGACGCCGGAGGCGGTCAGCAAGCGAGGATCAGATACGGGCGGCAAGCCCTGCAAGACGGCCTCCAGGTCCCCTGGAGCGATCTTGGCCGCTCAGCCGGCGGCGGTGACGGTCTTGACCAGTTCGATGCTCATGGATTTTCCTTGTTGATTGCCATCGTAAGATCATGCACCAGCGCGTCGCGGTCAAGGCCGAAACGCGCGGCCAAACCGCCCACCGTCTCGAAAAGCCCCTGGCACAGCAGGCAGCAGCCCGCCGCCGCGTCGTAGCCGCGAAAGACATCCTGGGTGGCCGGATGGGCCGCCACCACGTCCAGGACCGTCGCGACCTCCGGGTCGAACGGCGGAGGTTTTTCGTATTGTCGATTTGTCATACTGTATTGTCTTGTATTGTATTATTATTTTTTGCTTGGCCGGCGGGGGGGGCGCGGCCACGTGCGGCGCATAGTTGAAGAATACGCCTTCGCGTCCGCGCCCCTCCCGCCGGCCCTGATCATCCGGTCCCTCTGTGGGAGCATTTCCCGACTCGGGGAAGCGCCCGGCGTCTGGCCTACCGCTCCTGATTATTCCCTCAATTGTTCTATAACTATGATTTATTTTTGTACTTTTAATAACACATCATGTTATGGTTTAACTTTTTAATCGATCCCTTTGAAAGTTTTTGAAGGGGGTCTCGGGGGAAACTTTTTTCAAAAAGTTTCCCCCGAGCCGCCGGAGGCTCCCCCCTCCTCCAAAGTCTCCGCGCCGCTTTGGACGGCCCACATGCCGGCGTAGACCCCGCCGGCGGCAAGGAGCGTCTCATGGTCGCCGCGCTCGACCACATAGCCGTCCACCACGACCAGAATCTGCGAACACTGGCGCACGGTGGAAAGGCGGTGGGCCACGGCCAGGGTGAGCCGGTCCTCGCGGAAGGCGTACAGATTCTGCTGAATGATGGCCTCGGTGCGGGTGTCCACGGCCGAGGTGGCCTCGTCGAGGATCAGGATGGCCGGATCGCGCAGGATGGCCCGGGCCAGGGACACCCGCTGGCGTTCGCCGCCGGAGAGCTTGAGCCCGCGTTCGCCGATGACCGTGTCGTAGCCGGACGGGAGCTTCATGATGAAGTCGTCGGCTCCGGCAACGGCCGCGGCATGGCGCACGGCGGCCATGTCCGCCTCCGGGCGGCCGAGCAGGATGTTTTCGGCCACGGTGCCGTGAAACAAAAAGGCGTCCTGGGACACGTAGCCGAGGTGGCCGCGATAGCTGTTGAGCGTGTAGGCGGCAAGCGATGCGCCATCGACGGTGATGGCCCCGCCGGTCGGCTCGAAATAGCGCAGGAGCAGTTTGACCAGAGTGGACTTGCCGGCCCCGGTCGGGCCGACCACACCCAACACCTGCCCCTTTGCCAGGCTGAAGCTGATACCGTTTATGACCTGTCCGCGCGACGGGTAGGCGAAGCGCACATCCCTAAATTCCAGGCGGCTGGGCTTCCCTCTCAAGGCTACGGCCCCGGGCGCATCGGCCACGCGGGGGCGCACGGCGAACAGCTCGCTGACGCGCGAAGCGGCGGCCTCTGCCCGCTGAATCTGGTTAATGAGCATGCCGAAGACGAAAAGCGGCAGCACCAGCCGGGCGGCAAAGAGCACGAAGGTGGTGTAGTCGCCGACGGTCGGGCCGAGTCCGGCCGCCACCAGATAGCCGCCACCGGCGAAGACCGCGCCGAAGGACAGCCCGGCCACGGCATAGATGGCCGGCAGAAACCGGGCCCGCTCGCCCTCGGCGGCGATGGCCTCGTCGCGGTAGCTGGCCGAACGCGCGGACACGGCCTCATAAAGCCTGTCCTCGGCCGTGTAGGCCTGGATGACGCCCATGCCGCTGATATTGTTTTCGAGAATGCCGGCAATGGCCCCGACGGCCCGGCGCGTTTGCCGATAGCGGGGCTGGACCCGGGTCACGAAGCGGCGCACGGCGAAGATGGCCAGGGGCAGGGGAACGAAAAGGAGCAGGGCCAACCGCCATTCCAGGAAAAACAGGTAGCCGTAGATGCCGCAGAAAGTGACGACCAGGCGGATGATCGAGGTCGTGGAGTCGGTGAGGAAACTTTCCAGGGCATCCACGTCGGCCACGATCACGGACATGATGTCGCCGGTCTGGCGGTCCTCGAAAAAGGCCGGCTCCAGGGATTGCAGATGGCCGTAAAGCGCCAGCCGGATATCGTGGCGGGTCTTCTGGGCCAGGGCCGAAAGCATGTAATCCGAGCCGCTTTGGAACACGGCCAGAAAGATGAAGCTCGCCAGTACGGTCAGACCGTAGAAGAGGTAGACCTTGGGACCGGACTCGCCGCGCGCGGCGGCGTCGATGACCCGACCGGCGATGGCCAGGGGAAGCAGGTCGAAGGCCCGGGCCAGAATGTTCAGGGCCAGGCCGCCGATCATGGCCTTTTTGTACGGACGCAGGAAGGTGTAGAGCCGCCAGACCTGCCGGCCGAGAAAGGCATGGCGGTCTTTATTCGGGGGAGAGACTTGGTTTCGTGTCATAAGAGGAGCAACAATGCGGCGTAGCCGGCCGCGCCCAGGGCAAAGGCCGGGAAATTTCCCGATCCATCGAGCGGGACTTCATCCTTCATGGTGTTCATGACCACGCCGCCGGCCAGAAAGGCGAACAGCACGGCCAAAAGTGCCTCGTGAACGCGGAAGACCACACCAAAGGCCCAGCCGCCAAGGACCGTCCCGGCCAGCACCTTGCGGCCAAGGCGATGGTAGTCGCCGGTGAAATGTTGCCGCAGGCCGTGGTCGGTTCCGGCCATGTGCAGGGCCATGGCCACGGTGTAGGTGACAAGGCTCACCGGTCCCGGCACCTCCCGGTTGTCCAGCAGGTAGCCGATCAGAAAATTGTACAGACCAAACGAGGTCAGATGCAACCAGAAGACGCCGCTTTTCTCCGGCCCGGCCGGCGGGGCGTCGCGGCCGCCCCGGGCCAGGATGGCCGCCCGCTCCAGGCCGTAGAAGACGAGCAGCCCGGCCAGGGCGACCAGGAACACGTGGTGGTCAAGCGCCGGCAAAACGGTCCAGCCGGCCCGCCGCACCGCTTCCTGGCCCGCGCACAGATCGGGGAAGATGTGGACGAAGACGTAGGCCGTGGCCGCGCCGCCGGCCAGGGACAGCCAGGGGCTCCGTGGCGTGTCGATGGCCGGGGAGAGCAGGCGGACGTAGAGATGGGTCAGCGCCAGGAAAAGGGCCATGATGCCGGTGGCACCGGTCACGCGCCACGCTCCCTGGCCTTGGCGGCGGCCCGGCGCACAAGCCCCTCCTCGTCGGCCCAGGCTTCCTTGTCCGCGTTTTTGACCAGCCGGCCGGCGACAGCCAGTTCGTCCGGGGTCAGCTCGATGCCCAGTTCCTTCAGGCGCAAAGCCAGGGCCGCCCGGCCGGACATGGGCGAAAGGGGCAGGCGAATGCCGTGCGCGCCCACGGCTTCGGGGTGGAAAGGCAGGTAGGTGTCGGGGTTTTTGAGCAGTCCGTCCTGGTGCACCCCGGCCGCCGTGGCGAAGATGTTGCCCCCGACCACGGCCTTGTTTGGGGCGATGGGCACGCCCGAGCGCTCGGAAACGAGCCGGCACAGTCCGGTCAGCCGCATCGGATCGACGCCGACGCTTCGGCGGTACTGCCGGCTGTGCAGGCGCAGGGCCATGACCGTTTCCTCGAGGGGGGCGTTGCCGGCCCGCTCGCCGATGCCGCCCACGGTCAGATGCACGATATCCGCGCCGGCCCCGGCGGCGGCCAGGGTGTTGGCCGTGGCCAGCCCGAGGTCGTTGTGGAAGTGCACCCGCAGGCGCACACCGCGCGGATGGGCGAGTTGCGTAAGCATGCGCACCCGCCGCTTGACCGTCTCGGGTGTCAGGATGCCCAGTGTGTCGGGAAAGCCGATGCCAGTGGCCCCGGCGTCCATGGCCACGGTATAGGCCTGGCGCAAAAAGGCCGGCTCGGTGCGGCTGCCGTCCTCGCAGCTGAAGGTCACTTTGAGAAATCGCTTGCGGGCATACGTCACGGCCTGCCGGATCATCTCCAGGCACTCGCCCTTGGTCTTGCCGAGCTTGTCGCGGCGGTGCAGGGGGCTTGTGGCCAGGAAAACGCCCACCCCGCGCCGGTCGGGACCGGCTTCTTGCAGAGCTTCCCAGGCGGCGTCAAGATCGGCTGTCAAGGCCCGGCACAGGACCATGATCCGGGGACCGGCCACCTCGGCGGCAATGCGGCGCACGGCCTCGATTTCCCGGTCGGAAACGGCCGGAAACCCGGCCTCGATGACGTCCACGCCAGCCGCGGCCAGGGCCTTGGCGATGGCGACCTTGTCGTCGACGGAAAAGCGCACCCCGGGCATCTGCGCTCCGTCGCGCAGGGTGGTATCGGAAATGGTGAGCGGTGTGACGCGGTCGGTTAAAGTATTGGGCAAATGTTCGGACATGGGGCTTTTTGCGCTCTTTTCACCCCAAAGGCAACGCGGGTGATGTTGTACGAAGACGTGACCGCGCCGGTCCGGTTTGACGAAAACGGGCCCCGGGGCTAAGATTTAACGGATCGAAAACGCAGCGTAAAACCCTGTTGCGGCACGGAGGCGATGTGATGCCAACCATCGGCGTTTTGCTTTCGGGATGCGGCGTGCTGGACGGCTCGGAAATCCACGAGGCGACGCTGGCCCTCTATTTTCTGAACAAGGCCGGCGCCAAGGTTCTGTGCCTGGCTCCGGAGATGACCGCACCGGCCGTGGACCATGCCGCCAAGGTCCCAAGCGGGGAGACGCGCAACGTACGCGTGGAAGCGGCGCGCATCGCCCGGGGCGCGGTGACCGATGTGGCGACCGTGACGGCCGACGCCCTGGACGGGCTGATTTTGCCCGGCGGTTTTGGCGCGGCAAAAAACCTCTGCGATTTTGCCGAGAAAGGCGCGAAAGGAACAGTTTCCCCTTCCGTGGCCACGCTGCTTGACGCCATGCATGCCGCCGGCAAGCCCATCGGCGCCATCTGCATCGCCCCGGCCGTGCTGGCCTTGGCTCTGGGCCGGTTTCATCCCGAACTGACCATCGGCAACGATCCCGGCACGGCCCAGGCCCTGGAAGCGGCCGGGGCGAAACACATCACATGCGCCGTGGACGAAATCCACGTGGACGCGGCCAACAATCTCGTCAGCACCCCGGCCTACATGCTCGGCCCGGGCATCGCGGACATCGCCAAGGGCATCGAAAAGCTGGTGGCCGAAGTCCTGGCCCGGGTGCATCCGTAGGACGGGCTTGCGGCGGTTTGAGCGGAGAGGAGGGGGGATGCGTCGGCTTTTCGTCAACGCGGACGATTTCGGCCTGACCGAGGGGGTGAGCGCCGGGATTCTTACGGCCATGGCCGCCGGCGTCGTCGGAGGCACGACCGCCATGGTCTGCGTCGAGGGCGGGCTGGAGCGGCTTACCCGCCTGGGACCGCGCATCGCCGGCCGGGTCGGGTTGCATTTGCAACTCACTGGGGGGCGTCCCTGCCTGCCGCCGGAGCAAATCCCCAGCCTGGTCACGGAAGAGGGGCTTTTCCCCCGTAAAAAGAAAGCGGTCGTGGACATCGATCCGAACGAGGTGCGCCGGGAATGGCGGGCCCAGCTGGCCCGGTTCAGGCAATCGGGACTGACGCCAAGCCACCTCGACTCCCATCATCATATCCACAATCGGCCGGGAGCCATGCCGATCTTTGTAGAGCTGGCCCGGGAACTCGGCGTGCCGGGACGAGCCGTTTCCGACGCCATGCGCGAATCACTGACTGAAGCCGGCGTGGTCCATGCGGATTTGTGCCTCACCCGGTTTTACGGCGAGAACCTGAGCGCCACGACGTTTCTGTCCCTGGTGGACGCCGCCTTCGCCGCCCTTGGCGGCTCGGGAACGGTGGAGGTCATGGTCCACCCTGGCCGCCACGACGCCGCACTGGCCGCGATCAGCACCTACAGCGAAGGACGCGAGCTGGAACTCGCGGCGCTCACCGAACCCGGGCTGGCCGAAGCCATGGCCGAGCGGGGCATCCAAGTCGTCACCGCTGCGGAGCTGTCCGGCCGGACGGTTGCGCCGCGTCGTCAAGCCTTGTAAGGGCCCGGTCAACGCTGTATCTTGGGGCCAGACGCCGTTTTCTCGGCATGGCCCGACCGTATTCGACAAACAATCGGGGCTCCGGGATAACCGGCGCAATGTCGCGTCGCAGGGGAGGGCGCATGCGGGACGATATTTTACTTGCCATGCGCAAATTCGTGGCCCCGGAATTTGTTTTCGGCAACGGAGCCCTGGCCCTGGCCGGGCGGCAGGCGGCCGGGCTCGGCGTGCGCCATGCCTTGCTCGTGGCCGATTCCGGCCTCATGGATTTCGGCTGGCCGCAGCGGGTCCAGGAAAGCCTCGACGCCGCCGGGGTCGAAACGACCCTTTTTACCGATTTTTCCTCCAATCCCCGCGATCACGAGTCCATGGCCGGATCGCGCATTTTCGGCGACGCCGGCTGCGATGCCCTGGTGGCCGTCGGCGGCGGCTCGGCCATGGACTGCGCCAAGGCCATCGGCATCGTCAGCGTCAACCAGCGCCACATCCGGGAATTCGAGGGCGTGGACAACGTGGAACGGCCCGGCCCGCCGCTTTTGTGCGTGCCGACCACGGCCGGCACCGGGGCCGAGGTGTCCCAGTTCGCCATCATCACGGACAGCGAGCGCCGGGTCAAGATCGCCATTGCCGGCAAGACGCTGATCCCGGACGCGGCCCTGATCGACCCCGAAACCACCGTGACCATGTCCGAAACCCTGACCGCCCATACCGGACTCGACGCCCTGACCCACGCCATGGAGGCCTACGTTTCCAACGCGAACAGCCCCATGACCGATCTGCTCGCCCGCGAGGCCATCCGCCTCATCGCCGCCCATCTGCTTCCGGCCATGCGCAACCCCAAGGACATGCAGGCCCGCGGCGGCATGCTCCTGGCCAGCCTGTACGCCGGCATGGCCTTTTCCAACGCCATCCTCGGCGCGGTCCACGCCATGTCCCACAGCCTGGGCGGGCTGCTCGACCTGCCCCATGGGCTTTGCAACGCCATTTTGCTGGATCACGTGGCGGACTACAATTTCAGCGCCGCGCCGGAGCGCTACGCGGACATCGGACGTCTTTTGGGCGCGCGCTTCGCCGACGATGCCGGGCCGGACGAAAAGAAGGACGCTGTGCTCGCCGCCATGCGGGACTTCAAGCGCGCCGCCGGCGTCACCATCGGCCTGGCCGACCTCGGCGTCGGCCCGGAAGCCCTGACCCGGCTTGCCCACAATGCCCTGGACGACCTGTGCCTTTTGACCAACCCCCGGCAGCCGAGCCAAGCCGATATCGAAGCGATTTATGAAGACGCCAGGCAGACAAACGGCTGACGCCGCAGACAGCGACGCCGGCCGTCGGGACAGACTGCTCGGCTTCGGCGAACACTCGGTCAGCAAAAGCTACTACCCGGAGCTCAAGCGCCGTCTCGAGGAGTTGGAGCGCTTCCGTTCGCTTCTCGAACAGACCGGCGAGGCCATTTTCCTGGTCGACGGCCGCACGGGCCGCATCGCCGACACCGCCGGCGCGGCCGGAGTCATGCTGCGCCAGGAGCGGGAGGCGCTCCTCGGGCTTCCTTTCGCCGCACTGCTCCCCATGGAAGCCGTGGAGCATCTCCATGGACTTTTTTCCGGGGATTTCGCCGCCGGACGCCTGGAAACGGTCCTCACGAGGCCAGGAGGCAAGGGAACGACCCCGGCCGTGGAAATGACGTTCCGCATGGCCAAGGGCGAGGACGGGCCCATTGCCGTCATCGTGGCCCGGGACGTCTCGGAGCGCAAAAAAAGCGAACTGGCCTTGCGCCGGGCCGAGGAAAAATACCGGGGCATCGTCGAAAACGCGGCCGAGGGTATTTTCCAAAGTTCCCTGGACGGACGGCTCATCAGCGCCAACCCGGCCGTGGCCACCATTTTGGGCTATGCTTCGCCGCGCGAGATGATGCGGCGCGTCAAAAGCATCATCGACCAGACCGTGGCCCGCGAGGACGACCGTCAGCGCATCCGGGCCGAGCTGGAACGCTACGACCAGGTCAAGAACCTGGAAGTCCAGCTTGTCACCAAATCCGGCGACCTGATCTGGGGCCTCATCAACGCCCGGCGCATCCGGGACGCCGCCGGGGAGGCGGAACGCTTCGACGGGTCGCTCCAGGACGTGACCATTCGCAAGCAGGCGGAGCAGACGCTTCTGCGCTACCACGACGAGCTCGAACGCCGCGTGGCCGAACGCACGGCGGAACTGACCCGCGCCAACGAGCGCCTCACCCACGAAGTGACCATCCGCAAACGGGCCGAGGAGGCGGCCGACGCCGCCAACCGGGCCAAATCCGAATTCCTGTCCATGGTCTCCCACGAGATACGCACCCCCCTGACCTCGGTCATGGGGTTTGCCGTCATTATCGAAAAGCGCCTGGACCAGCTGTTTAATCGCCTCCTCGGCGACGATCCCAGGCAGCGCCGGCAAGCCGAACAGATCATGGAGAACCTCGGGATCATCGTCTCCGAGGGCGAGCGTCTCAAGCACCTCATCAACGACGTCCTGGACCTGGCCAAGCTCGAGGCCGGCAAGATGGCCTTCAAACACGAGCGGGTGGACCCGGCCGAGGTGGTGCGCCATGTCATGAGCGCATCGGAAGGATTGCTGGCCGCCACCCCCAGGGTCGCCCTGAAGACGAGCATCCAGGGCCGTCTGCCCGAGGTCATCGGCGACCGCGACCGGCTGATCCAGGTGCTGGTCAACCTGGTCTCCAATGCCCTCAAATTCACCGAGCAGGGCTCCGTCACCTGCCGGGCCAGGACCGCGGACGGCTATGTCGTCATCGACGTGGCCGATACCGGCATCGGCATTCCGGAAGCCGAGCAGCATAAGGTTTTCGAAAAATTCAACCAGATCGGCGCAACACTGACCAACAAGCCCAAGGGCACGGGACTGGGGCTGGCCATCTGCAAACACATCGTCGAGTCACACGGCGGTCGCATTTCGTACGTATCACGTTTCGGATCGGGCAGCACATTCACCTTCGCCCTGCCGATTGCCTAACCGCGGGCATTACGGTATGCCCCCTAGCCCGGCGCGCGGCACTCCGCGCGTCGGAACGTTTTTTCCAAGGACCCCCGCATGAGCCAGAAAATTCGCAACGAATCGCTTCGCAATATCGCCATCATAGCCCACGTCGACCACGGCAAGACCACGCTGGTCGACCATATGTTCCGCCAAAGCGGCCTTTTTCGGCAAAATCAGGAAGTGGCCGACCGCATCATGGACAGCATGGACCTGGAGCGCGAACGCGGCATCACCATTGCCGCCAAGAACTGCGCCGTGATCTCCGAAGGGGTCAAGATCAACATCATCGACACCCCCGGCCACGCCGACTTCGGCGGCGAGGTCGAGCGGGCGCTGTCCATGGTCGACGGCGCGGTGCTCCTTGTCGACGCTTCCGAAGGGCCGCTGCCCCAGACCCGTTTCGTGCTCAAAAAGACCCTGGACCGGGGTCTTCCCGTCATCGTCGCGGTCAACAAGATCGACCGCAAGGACGCCCGCACCGAGGAAGTCTTAAACGAGATCTACGACCTGTTCATCGACCTGGACGCCTCCGAGGAGCAGCTCGAATTCCCGGTGCTCTACGCCATCGGCCGCGAGGGCATGTGCAAGGAGTCGCTGGAAGAGGAGGGCAAGGACCTGGCCCCCCTGTTCAAGCACATCCTGGCCGACATCCCGGCCCCGTCCCATGATCCCGACGAACCCTTCCGCATGCTGGTCTCCGACCTCGGCTATTCCGACTTTCTGGGCCGGCTGGCCATCGGCCGGGTCATCTCGGGCACGGCCCGCATCAACGAAACCCTGGTCCGCATCGACGAGAACGGCACGGCCAATCCCCTTCGCGTCTCCAAGCTGCAGGTCTATCAAGGCCCGAGCCTGACCGAGACCGACGAGGCCGAGTCGGGCGACATCATCGTGCTTTCCGGCGTCGAGGAAGTCACCATCGGCGACACCATCTGCACGGCGGATTCGCCCAAGGCCCTGCCGCGCATCCATGTGGACGAGCCGACCGTCGCCATGCGCTTCGCCATCAACTCCTCGCCGTTCGCCGGCCGGGAGGGCAAGTTCGTCCAGTCGGCCAAGCTGCGTGAGCGCCTCTACAAGGAAACACTGCGCAACGTGGCCATCCGCGTGGAGGAGACCGAGGACAAGGACAGCTTCACGGTCAAGGGCCGGGGCGAGTTCCAGATGGCCATCCTGGTCGAAACCATGCGCCGGGAGGGCTTCGAGTTGTCGGTAGGGCGGCCGGAGGTCATTTTCAAGACCGAGGACGGCGTGCGCAAGGAACCCATCGAGCATCTTTTCATCGACTGCGACGAGGCCTTCGTGGGCGTGGTCACGGAAAAGCTCTCCATCCGCAAGGGACGCATGCTGAACCTGGTCAACCACGGTTCGGGCCGGGTGCGGGTGGAATTTTCCATTCCATCCCGAGGACTTATCGGTTACCGCGACGAGTTTTTGACCGACACCAAGGGCACGGGCATCATGAACTCGTCCCTGGACGGCTATGAGGAATACCGGGGCGATTTTCCCAGCCGCTTCACCGGTTCCATCGTCTGCGACCGGCAAGGCGTGGCCGTGCCGTACGCGCTTTTCAACCTGGAGCCGCGCGGCCGGCTTTTCGTCGTCCCCGGCGACCCGGTTTACGAAGGCATGATCGTCGGCGAGCACAACAGGGATAACGACATCAACGTCAACCCGTGCAAGGAAAAGAAGCTGACGAACATGCGCGCCTCAGGCAAGGACGAAAACGTCATCCTGTCGCCGGTTCTGCCCATGACTCTGGAGCGGGCGCTGCATTTCGTGCGCGAGGACGAGATGGTGGAGATCACGCCGGTGTCCATCCGGCTGCGCAAGAGCGTGCTTTCGGCCAAGGATCGGCACACGCTTGATGGCGCGAAAAAGAAGGAGCGCGGCTAATCCGCTTAAAACATACAGAAAATCATTGATATTATTAGAAAAGCCCGGACATCTCCGGGCTTTTTTTTATTGGGCAAGGTTGTTTGGAGATGGATGGGTGGGGTGCGAAGGGCTCTTGGCTTGTGGACGAGGTTTGTTCGGTCCCAGGCAAGCCCACAATGATGATCAGCTGGTCGATTGGACGAAAAGGCAGCTTTGGGCTGGCCGCCTGTCGGGATGCGACAGCCGCGTGCGGCGCATATTTGAAGAATACGCCTTCGCGTCCGACGCATCCCGACAGGCGGCCTTGGCCAAAGCGCAGCATCCTTGGAAGCGCTTGTGGGGCTTGAGCACATGTTCGCGTCGTTGGTGCCGGCCACGATCAGGTTGTGCGCGTCGTGGGCCACGGTGCCGGCGATGGCCCATGTTTCCGTTTAAACGTCTGGTTGGGACATGGCCGTTTGGCCAAGGACAATGCACGGGGGGAGAAACGAGCGAATGCGGCAGTTTTTGCCCGAAATCCCCCTCCTGTCCATACCAAAGTTAACATAATTTACATTATGAGACAAATATAAAAAGACGGAAAGGGCTCCCCTCCGACCAAGAGCCCTCCAGAGATCGCCTTCGGATGGCTCCGCCAGCGTTTCGTATCCGCTTCCCACTCGGTCCTGTCATACGAAACGTCATCAACAACATGGCCTGCTTGTCATCAGCACGTGCGGGCTCAGCACGTGCTGGCGCGGTTTCCCCATTTGGACCGATGTCCTTCAGACGAAAAGCGGCGTTCGAGAAAACGACGTCACGTCGAACAGCCCCTGGTCCGTAAGCCGCAACGCCCCAATGACTTCCAGGGACACGAACGACATGGCCATGAACGGATGGTCCAAGGCCTCGGGCTTGGGCCGTGCTATCTGTCTGTAGGCCGCCCGCAAGGCGACAAGGCCCTCCATGACCACCTCAAGCGGCGCGTCGCTCATAAGCCCGGCCACGGGCAACCGCACCTGGGCCAGAATCTTGCCGCCCCCGGCCACGGCGAAGCCACCGCCCGAGACCATGAGCGCCTGGGCGGCCAGTATCATGTCCGCGTCATTGGTGCCGGCCACAATCAGGTTGTGCGCGTCGTGGGCCACGGTGCCGGCGATGGCCCCGTGTTGCAGCTTGAGCCCGGCCACAAAGCCCAGGCCGATGTTGCCCGTGGCCTTGTGGCGCTCGATGACCGCCAGCTTGGCCAGATCGCGCGACGGATCGGCCACGGCCAGCCCATCTTCGACGAGCGCGTCCATGACGCGGCATTCGGTGACGATCTGCCCGGGAATAAGCCCGATGGCCTTTATCCGGGCGCCCTTCCGGGCCGGAATGGCCAGCCGGGCCTCGGTCACGTCCCCGGCCACATGCATGGCGCGCGGCGGCGTCAGGCACGAATAATCGGAAAATTCCAGGTCGGCGATATGCCGCCCTTTCAAGAAAACATCCGTGATATCAAAGGATTCCATATCGTTTACAAGGACGAAGTCCGCCCTGTATCCCGGGGCCACGGCCCCCCTGCGGCGCAGGTTGAAATAGCGGGCCGGGTTGATCGAGGCCATGGCCACGGCCGCGACCGGCGGCACGCCGCAGGCGATGGCCTGGGCGACCAGGGCGTTGAGGTGCCCTTTGCGGCTCAAATCCACCGGATCGCGGTCGTCGCTGACCAGGGAGAACCGGCCGGCGTTTTCGGCCGTGACCAGCGGGATCAGCTCCTCGAGATTCTGCTCGGTGCTCCCCTGCCGGATCATGATGTGCATGCCCCTGCGCAGCTTTTCGCGGGCTTCCTCCAGATGCGTGCATTCGTGGTCCGAGCCCGGCCCAGCCGTGACGTAGGCGTCGAGCGCCGGACCGGTGAGCCCCGGGGCGTGGCCGTCGACGACCCTACCCCGCGCGGCCCGTATCTTGCGCAGCATGTCGGCGTCGCCGGCCACCACGCCCGGATAGTTCATGACCTCGGCCAGCCCCAGGATGCGGTCCGGATACCGGGCCAGCATGGCCGCCACGTCCGTCGCGCCGATCCTGGCCCCGGACGTGGCCATATCCGTTGCCGGCACGCACGACGGCATCATGAAATAGCAGGTCACGGGCAGGTCGCGGCTGCAAGCCAGCATGTACTCGATGCCGGCGAGTCCCAGGACGTTGGCGATCTCGTGAGGATCGCACATGACGGCGCAGGTGCCGTGCGGGGCCACGGCCCGGGCGAAGACCGGTGGAGATAGAAGCGTCGATTCGATGTGAATGTGGCCGTCGATGAGCCCCGGACAAAGATAGCGGCCGTCGGCATCGACGACCCGCGCCGCTTCCCGGCCGGAAAAGCCCACCACCACGCCGTCGGCCACGGCCACGTCCGCCTCGTGGATCTCCCCGGAAAGCACGTTGACTAGGCGCGCGCCCTTTATAAGCAGGTCCGCCGGCGCGTCGCCGCGCGCCACGGCCAACCGTCGTCTCCAGGTGTCCAGTTTCTCGGGCTCGAGCATATGGTGGCTCCTCTCGTCGTCTTGATGGGTGTCGGGAAATCCCTTATATCATGGCACATGAACCTGCCAGGAACTTTTACGCTCGGCCCCGGCGACGGCAGTGCCCGCACCGGCCGGCTGACCACCGCCCACGGCGAAATCGAAACTCCCGTCTTCATGCCCGTCGGCACCCAGGGGACGGTCAAAAGCCTTTGCCCGGACGATCTCCGCACCATCGGGGCGCGGATCATCCTTGGCAATACCTACCACCTTTACCTGCGCCCGGGCGACGAGCTCGTGGCCAAGATGGGCGGCCTGCACCGGTTCATGGCCTGGGATGGGCCCATTTTAACCGATTCCGGCGGGTTTCAGGTGTTCAGCCTGTCCGGGCTTCGCCGCATCACCGAGGAAGGCGTGACCTTCTCCTCCCACATCGACGGCTCCAAGCACCTCTTTTCCCCGGAAAAGGTCATTTCCATCGAGCGCAACCTCGGCTCGGACATCATGATGGTCCTGGACGAATGCGTGCCCTACGGCGCGGACCGGGCCTACACCGAAAAATCCCTGGGGCTCACCACCCGCTGGGCGACGCGCTGCCGCGCGGCCCACGCGCCCCTGGACCGGGGCCAGCTCCTTTTCGGCATCGTCCAGGGCGGGTTCTTCAAAGACCTGCGCGCCGAAAGCGCCCGACAGCTTATCGACCTGGCCTTCGAGGGCTACGCCCTGGGCGGCCTGTCCGTGGGGGAAAGCCGCGCGGAGATGTACGACATCCTCTACGATGCGACTCCCCTGCTCCCGGCCGACAAGCCCCGCTACCTCATGGGCGTCGGCGCGCCGCGCGATCTGCTGGCCGGCATGGCCGCCGGCATCGATATGTTCGACTGTGTGCTGCCCACGCGAAACGCCCGGAACGGAACCCTTTTCACCTTCCAGGGCAAGGTCAACATCAAGCGGGCCGAATACCGCGAGGACGACAGCCCCCTGGAAGCCGACTGCCCCTGCTACGCCTGCCGCACCTTCTCCAAGGCCTACCTGCGCCATCTCTACGTCGCCCGGGAACTTCTCTCCTACCGGCTCAACACCCTGCACAACCTGACCTTCTTCTCCCGGTTCATGGCCCAGGCCCGCCAAGCCATCCGCGAAGGCCGCTTCGAGGCCTTCCGCACCGCCATGGAAGCGGCGTATCCGGAGACGGATGCGTAAGGCGCTGGGGGAGGGGACCCTTTTTTGCAAAAAAGGGTCCCCTCCCCCAGACCCCCTCCCTCCCCAAAAACTCCTCACGGGCTATTTTCGCAAAAAAATTGGTCACGGTGATCGAATGATCCCCGTTGAAAGTTTTTGAAGGGGGTCCAGGGGGAAACTTTTTGAAAAAAGTTTCCCCCTGGCCGCCGGAGGCACCCTCACCCTCAAAAAAACGTCACAGGCGGCATGTCACGGGGGGGGACGGCAAGCGGCCGGATGGCGGCCTGGCCGAGGAGCAGGGCCGCGTAGCCCTTGTGCCCTTCCGGGATGCCGAGGAGCGCGCCGAGGGGCGGATGCGCGTGCAGGCCAAAGATCAGGTAGCCGCACCAGCAAGCCCCGTAGCCTCCGGCCGCGGCGGCGATTTCCAGCCAGGCGGCGGCGATGGCCGCGTCCAGGGCCGGGGTGATGCCGGCGTCGGGCGCGTGGACCACCACCACATGGGGCGCGCCGCGAAAGATCACGTCCTTGCCCTTGGCCACGGCCCGGGCCGCGCCGGCCAGATGCAGATCGGCCGCGCGCTGGGTATCGGCCGCGACCTCGGCCGTGATCCACTCGAGCACGCCCGTGCGCGCTACGTCCATGCGCTCCGGGCCGTCCACCACCACATAGCCCACCTGCCGGGCGTTATGCCCTGTGGGCGCATGGCGCACGGCCTCGAGAAGCGTCAGGATTTCCTCGTGGGAAAGCGTCTCGGGCTTGAAGTTACGGCAGGAGCGGCGGGACATGAGCAGCCGGCGCAGGCTGGCCAGGTCCGGCAGTTCCCGGCGTTTGAGCGGCGAAAACCGCTCCTCGGGCAAAAGCGCGTGGTGAAAGGCCCCGGTCGGGCAGGAAATGACGCAATGGCCGCAGCGGATGCAGTGCTCTTCGCGGCCGGCCAGGGCGTGGGGCGGCTGCCCTTCCTCGCTCTGCCGCACCAGACTGGCCGGGCAGGCCGCCACGCACAAGCCGCAGCCCGAGCATTCTTCGCCAATGGTAAAAAGGAGCATATTACTTCGTCTCCGTGTTGTCGTTTCTATGGCCGCCAAAGCGGGTCTGCAGGATAGCCAGGGCTTTTTCTTCCTGCTCCACGTATAATTCCGGCGCAAAAAGGGCCTGGTGCCCGCCGACGGTGTGGCGCAGCACCGAGGCCAAGGGGACATGGCCGAAGGTATGGCCCAGGCGGACCATATCTCCGAACCAGGCCACGCCGATGTCCAGAATGCCATTGCCGGTCTCGGGATTGCCCACATCGACATAAGCCCCGAACGGTCGGGCCTGCCCTTGCGGGCAGGTGGCCGGCCGGGCCATCTCCATATTGATCAGACAGCAATATTCGTTGAGCCGGCATTCCGGCAGCGGCCAGGGATGGCGCATGAGTTCCTCGGTCGGCTCCTGGGTATACAGCCGGCGGTAGACCTCGGCCGGCAGGGCGTCGTAAAGGGCGCGGAGTTCGGCAAAGTCGGGCCGGTATTCCAGGTAGCGGCCAGGGCCGCAATGGCCGAGGCGCTTGGCCGGGCACAACCAGCACTGCCCCACTTCCCCCACGCCGATATTTTTGCCCATATGCCCGAGCAAGAGCCCGACCGCGTCGCCGATGAACTCGCAATCGTTGTGGATAAAAAGCAGATAGCGCTTGTCCGTGTGTTCGAAGGCGTACTGGTAGCGCAGGCTGTGGCGGTAGCCCGTGTCGCCCAGGCGTGACGGATCCACGGCATAGCGCCAGTTCATGCATTGCGGGCGAAAGAAGACGAGCCGGTCGCCAAGCGCGGCCCGGATGTCCCCATGAACGAAGGCTTCGTTGACTGCGGCGTTTTCCTCGATGAAGTAGATCTTGTCGATCCAGCGGCCCGAATGCTCGAGCAGCGACAAGAGGGCCAGCGCGGTTTGGGCTGGTTTGCCGAAGACGTTTATGGCCACGTCGACAATGCGGGTGTTCATGGCGGCGGGCCTTGCGGGATGGTGGTTGCGGAAGCGATTGTTGTCCTTGTAGCCCAGGGTCCGTCAAACCGGCAACCGGACGCGTCAGCCAAAATCAGGAGCCGGGCAGCAAGCGCAGTTTGCGGATGAAAAGAGCCATGGGGCGCACGTCCGTGGCGGCGAAGGTGGTCTTACCGTGGTTCCAGTCGCCGTAGGCGATGACGATCGTGTTGTGCCCCTGGCGTCCGGCCACGGGGATGCGGCGGGAAACGCGGGCGTCGGCCGGCAGGTTGGCGAAAGTTTCGACCACCGCCCCATTGACGGCGATGGTTACGGTCTGGCCGGGAATGACGTTGGCGAAGTCGAGATCGAGGGCGTAGTCGCCGGCTTCGGGCAGATCGAAGGCCAGTTCGCTCTGGGGGCCGAGCCCCCAGCGCCAGAGGTTGACGTCGCTGTGCTCGATCTTGCCGAGCCCCCCGCTCTCGCGCACGGCGAACGGCACCGGGGAATCGAAATGTCCGAGCGGCACGATTTCCAGGTCGAAGTCCCGAAAGGCGGTGGTCTCCAGATTGCCGCCGGGATATCGGGCGGTATAGGGCGCGCAGACCGTCTCCAGGCGCAAGGTCAGGGCTTTGTAGGGCTTCTCGCGCACGAGCGACACCATGCGGAGGCCCCGTCCGTCCGGGCCAGCGGAGGTGAAAAGCGGTACCGGCGGCTCGTCGTCGAACCGGGCCGAAAAGGCCATGGTGCTGCCCTTCCCTTCGTTTTTATACTCAATGATCCACTGGAGTTGCTGGGGCGCGTCGCCGGACGCGTTGTCGATCCGGTATTCCAGAACGGCCGGCCGGCTGTTGCGGGTGGGGATGGCCTCACCGCCCCAATAGGGATTGACGGTCATGTCCGAAAAGGCCGTCACCTGCCGGTAAAAATCCGGAAAAGCGGCGCGCCGTCGCAGGTGGTACGGCATGGCGGCGATGGACGGGGCCGGCTCCCGGTGAATAGGCAGGTCGTAGATCTTGGCGTTTAAGACCTGCTCGGTCCGGCTGATGGAGCCGACGGCGGCGGCGAAGGCCCGCTCTGTTTTGCCCAGATGTCCCCAATTGTGAAACGGCGCGAAAAACCGCAGGGTAAAGTCGGGGCTTGCCGCGTCGAGCTTCTGGTCGCGAAAGGGATTGTCAGCCACGAACCGGTCCAGGTACCAGGACACGGCATTGACCGTGCCCGGGTCCGAGGCGGCGATCACCTCTCCGGGCGTGAGCCTCCAGGCGAGTTCCCGGGCCATGGGCTTGAAGTCCGTGACAAAGACCGGATGGTGGTAGCTCGTGGGGCCGAAGTAGGCGCCCGGATGGACGAAAAAGATGTTGGCCGCCGGGAGGATGGCGAGCAGCAAGGCCACCGGCGGGACGAACAGGCCGGGACGGGGCAGGAAACGCGTCGCCTGGCCGGCGAAAAGGGCCGCCACCACGGTCATGTAGAGGAAATGGCGTGGGGAAAAATAGGCGGTCTTGCGCATCAGGAAAAGAATCAGGGCCGGGATGGCCACGAGCATGAGACAGGCGGCCAGTTCCCGGGGAGCGCGCCTGACCATGGCCAAGGCTCCGACGGCAACGATCGCGCCGATGACCAGCCGCATGGCCGTATCGTCGTGGCTCCACAACACGTCGGCGGCGTAGGCGACGATAAGCCGGCCTATGGCGGCAAAGGTGGCCTTGTCCGCGAAGATCGACAACGTGGTCTGGCTGGGCAGAAAAAAGACTAACAGGACAGGCAAGGCCACGATGGCCGTCCCACAACAGAAAACAACAAGCTGCCGCAAGGAAATCCCCTGCCCGCGCGGCCGCCAGTTGGCCAAAAGCACGACGCCCTCGGCGAAGACGATCTGAAACATGAAGTAATGCAGGCACAAAAGGACCGCATTGACCCCAAGCAAGGCGTAGAGATCGCGGTTTTGCCGCTCCCGGATCAGCCGCAGGCAGAAATAAAGGGAAAAGACGAACAGCAAGGTCAGGATGGCGTACGGCCGCACCTGCCGCACATGCCAGACCTGCATGGCGCTGCCGGCGAGAAACGCCGCCGCGACAAGGCCGACCGACCGGTCGTAGAGCCGGCCGAAATACCGCCAGGCGGCGTAGATCGCGGCCAGCCCGCACAGGACCGAGGGCAGGCGCAAGGCGAAATCGGAGACACCCGCCCACTCCACCGCCTTGATGAAAAGGTGATATAAAGGCGGATGCATCTCGCAGTGGCGCGAGAAATCAAGAATGTAGGAAACAGGGAAACGCGCCGTGAGCGGGACGATGATTTCGTCCCACCACATGGTCGGCGTTTCCAGATGATACAGGCGCAGGCAGGCGGCGACAGCCAGGACGGCGGCGAAGGTCAGCCGCCAAGTCCAGCCATCGGAAGCGCCTTTGGTGTTATGAAACGTCTGCTGCATGCTGCACAAGGCGAAGGGCCGCGACCTCCATCACAAGAGACCGCAAACCGAAGGGGAAACGTCAGAAACTGGCCGCATCCGGACGGGCTCGTCACCATGGGAAACGACGGCGCGCGCCAGCCGGAGGATTCGTAGGCGGTTACCCCCGGCCCTCTTCGGCATGTTCGGCTTCCTTGGCATGCTCGACGGACTCGGTGCGGCTGGCTTCCAGGCGCTTGACGAAGGCGTCGCGGCATTCGTAGCTGCAAAAGGCATAGACCTTGTTGCCGTCACGGACGCGGATGTCGGCGTCGGCCGGGACATAGGTGCCGCAAACCGGGTCCTTGACCATCTCGCCGGTGGCGGCCATGTGCTTTTTCGTTTCGGCTTCCTGGGTCTTTTTGCGGCCACGGTCGCCGGTGAAAAGCTTATAAAGAATAAAGGCGGCCACGATCAGTATAAGCCAACGGGTCATAACGCTCCTTACAGGTCCTTTGCGGACCCCGTCAATGTCACGCTCTTATGGTATTTCCAACGATTTTGAAAGGAATTTTCGCAAGCGCCGCCGCAACGTTCCCGCCCTCCCCGTCCGGGATGATCGCCTCCGGGGCGATATCCGCCAGGGGCACCAGGACAAAGGCGCGCTGCCGCAGCCTC
This sequence comes from Solidesulfovibrio fructosivorans JJ], assembly GCF_000179555.1. Classification (NCBI taxonomy): domain Bacteria; kingdom Pseudomonadati; phylum Thermodesulfobacteriota; class Desulfovibrionia; order Desulfovibrionales; family Desulfovibrionaceae; genus Solidesulfovibrio; species Solidesulfovibrio fructosivorans. Next base: position 218,744 of record NZ_AECZ01000001.1, on the reverse strand, counting down.
GGATGCGGCACGAACAGGTCCGGCGCGTCGATGGCCGCCTGGCCGAAAAGCAGCAGATCGAGGTCCAGGGTGCGCGGCCCGTACCGGCGCTCCCCGCGCACGCGCCCAAGGGTGGTTTCGATGTCCAGAAGCGCGGTAAGGAGTCTTTCGGCCGTCCAGTCGGCGGCAAGCGTCAGCGCCACGACCTGATTGAGGAAAAACGGCTGGTCGGCATCGCCCCAGGGTTCGGTCTCGTACACCGGGCTTGCGGCCGCAAGACACGCCCCGGGAAGCGCGGCCAGGCGTTCGCGGGCTTTCTCCAACGTCGCCGCCCGGTCCCCCAGATTGGAGCCCAGGCCGACGTAGGCGGTGGTGGCGACATGGCGGTCCGTAACGGCGCCTCCTTTTTTGCGGCAGCCAGAGGTAAAAAAGTCGCCGAGGCCGTGTCAAGACGGTCGCGCGACAATGAAGCCGGTTTCGACTTTTCCCATGGCCCATGTTGCGCTAACTTGTCTTTGAGCCCCAAAGGACTTGCGAGGTCCGCCGCGAGAACCCGTCCCGAGCGGACGCAATCCGGGAGGTCGCCCATGAACGACCGGTTGAGGACCATTCTGGCCCGTTGCCATATAAGCGACAAACGCTGCGAGGACATCACCGAGGAGATCACCCGGGGCTCGACGCCCGGGGCGGGATTTTACGCCCTGATCGCCGCGGCTTCCCTGATCGCCAGCCTGGGGCTTGTGGCCAACAGCCCGGCGGTCATCATCGGGGCCATGCTCGTCTCGCCGCTCATGTCCCCGATCTTCGGCATTTCCCTGGGCATGATCCGGGGCGACGCGGCGTTGCTCGGAAAATCGCTCCGGGCCGAAATTTCCGGCATGGTGCTGGCTGTGGCCTTCGGGGCGCTTTTCGGGCTGCTGCCGGTCATGACGGAGGTCACGCCGGAAATGCTGGCCCGCACCGAGCCCACCCTGCTCGACCTGCTGGTGGCGGTTTTCGCCGGCTTCGCCGGTACCCTGGCCATGGTCGATACCCGCATCAGCCCGGCCCTGCCCGGCGTCGCCATCGCCACGGCCATCGTGCCGCCGCTGACCACCTGCGGCCTGTGCCTGGCCGCCAACTCCCCCCAGGGGGCAAGCGGCGCCTTCCTGCTTTTTTTCGCCAACTTCGTGGCCATCCTGCTGGTGTCGGCCCTGACCTTCCTGGCCGCCGGACTGGCCCGAAGCCTTCCCCAAGCCGCCAAACGGCGCGGCGTGGCCGGCAATCTGGCCATCGCCATCCTGTGCTTTCTGCTGGTTTCGGCCTACCTCACCCACACCCTGTCCGGCATCGTCCGCGACCGCAACCAGGACAGCGCGGTCAAGGCCACCCTGGAACGTATCCTGGGCCAGGACCCCAACGCCTCCCTGGTCCTGACGCATCGCAAAAACCACCAGAACGGCCTCGACGTCCTGGCCTCCATCCGCACCCCCAAGCCCTTTACGCCCCAACGGGTGGCCGCCATGGAAAAAGCCCTGGAGCAGGAGCTGGGCGAGGATGTGCGGCTGGTGACGCGCTGTCTGCTGACCAAGGACATTTTTCCGCCCGGCGGGGCCGCCGTGGTGACCGTTCCCTCCCTGGACGGCAGCTTTATCACCGACAAGGTCCCAACGGACGTCAAGCGGCTGCAACTGGCCGAACAGACCCTGCGCGAACTGTTTTCCACCCGGCCGCAACTGCTGCTGCTCGACGTGGACCTCGTCCATATCGCCGGCGATCCCGTCATCCTGGCCACCCTGCAAAGCCCCCGCCCCCTGGTCGCCAAGGAGGCCCAGGCCTTCGAGCAGGCGATCCGCGACCGGCTGGGCGATCCCCGTATCCGCCTGCTGGCCCGCTGCCAGGTGCCGGTCGATGTGACCGCAACCGGACGTATCCTTTTCGGCCGGGCCCATTTCGGCCCGCCGACCCCCGAAGCGGACAAGGTCGCCGCCGCCTTGCGCCAGGATGTGCAGGCGCTGCCCAATATGTTCGTGACGAGCCTTGACGTGGTCCGCAAAGACGACGGATACGCCGCCCGGGCGGAAGTCGTCGGGCCCCGCCTGCTTACGCCCAAGGAAATCCGGGACATCGAAACGCGCGTTACCGCCATGGCCGGCGCGCCGGTGCATCTGGCCGCCTGGTCCAAGGTGGAGCTCATGGTCACCGACGCGCGCTACACCTCCCTCGACGACTACACGAGCCAGCGCCTGTCCGCCGCGGAAGAAGCCGCGCCGACCGTGGTCACGAGCGGACAAAACGAAAAGGCGACGCCAGCCCGTTAAGGAGTGAGGAGAAGAAAAGGCGAAAGGGGAAACCCTTTAAAAAGGGTTCTCCCCTCTCGCGCTCTCCCTTTCCTAAACTTTTTGAAGTTGTTACGTTAGGAATATTATCGGTTAGAACGGGTCGAAAGCTTCGGGATTGGCCTGCTTCCCAGTGGCGGGGGCGCGCGGCGGCGGCGCGGCCTGGGCGTCCTTGGGCGAGAGGATGCCGCCCGAACCGCCCTTGGCTGCCGGAGGCGCGGCCTCGGGCGCAGTGGGAGCCTGGGCGGCGGCCGGCGCTGTGGAGGCTGGAGCGGCCGGAGGCGTCTCCACGGCTTGCGGCGTGTCCACCGGAGGGGCGCTTGTTGCGTCCTTTGCGACGGCGCCCTCATCCTTGGCCGCTTTGGCGGATGCGGCCGGAACGCGCTTCGTCGGCGCGCGTCTGGCCGGTTGCGCGGCGGGGGCGGTCTCCTTGACCGTGCTGGACGACAACGCGTCCTCGCGGACCCAGCCGACCACCCGGCCGTTGTCGAAATCAACCCGGCGAAAAGCGTTCTTGCTCGAGGAAACCGTCACGGAAACATTGGCCCCAAGCGAGGCCACGACGGATGCGTTCGGGTCCGGCGCGGCCAGGACGAAGGTCTGGCGCTTGGTGTAAGCGACATTCCCGACGCCCAGTCCCCGGACCGTTTTCTGGCATCCGCAAACAAGCAGCGCCAAAAGCATAATCCAGACCGGCGTCAATGAACGAAAGAAAAAGAAGCGACCCATGGGCGACCTCCGGCGGTTATGGATGTTAACCCTGTCCCACGCCCGGCCCAAACTTGCAAGCCCGAAGCGGCGACATCTCCCCGGCCGGATCAGGCATTGAACCCCGGGCCAAATCGTGTCACGAGATTCTGGCGTGTCCGCCATGACCACAGAAAACACTTCTCCCGCCATCCCGTCCCATCCCTGGGTGGAAAACTACCTGGAGCACCTCATCGTGGCCAAGGGGCTGGCCGAGCACTCTATCAAAGCATATTCAACCGATATTACTGACTTTTTAATTTTCTTAAACGACCATGCCGGCAGTCTCGAGACCGTTACAGACGACACGCTCTTTCTCTACCTCATGCATTTGCGTTCACGGGGGCTGGCCAGCCGTTCCCTGGCCCGGCATCTTTCGGCTCTGCGCGGCTTTTTCGCCTATGCCGCCGGCGAAGGCTGGCTGCCCGAATCCCCGGCAGCCCTGATCGAAAACCCCAAGCTGCCGCGCCTGCTCCCGGACGTGCTCTCCCGCGACGATGTGGCAAGACTCCTCGACGCCCCGGACACGGCCACGCCGCTTGGGTATCGCGACCGGACCATGCTGGAGCTGCTCTATGCCGCCGGGCTTCGCGTGTCGGAGCTCATCGGGCTTGCGCTCACGGACTTCGACGCCCAGGCCGGGCTGTTGCGGGTTTTCGGCAAGGGTTCCAAGGAACGGCTCATCCCTATCCACGCCCTGGCCCAGGAATTTTTATCGACTTATATCCAGACGATCCGGGGCGCGTTCCACCCCAAGGAGCAGTTCGTTTTCCTCAATCGCTCCGGCCGGGGGCTTTCGCGGCAGGCCGTGTGGAAGGGCATCAAACGACACGCCCTGGTCGCCGGCATCTCCCTGCATATTTCGCCGCACAGCCTGCGGCACTCCTTCGCCACCCACCTGCTCGACGGCGGGGCCGACCTGCGCACGGTGCAAACCCTGCTCGGCCACGCGGACATCAGCGCCACGGAAATCTACACCCACGTCCAGGCCGAACGCCTGCTGGCCGTGCACCGCGCCCACCATCCCCGGTCCCGCGCCCAACATTAAAGTGCAAGTAGAACTTTACCTATGAGTTTTCCCCCCAAGCCGCCGCTCAACGAGGCGCCGACCATCATCACCGGCCACGCCAACGCGGATTTCGACTGCCTGGCCGCCATCATCGCCGCCGGCAAACTCTATCCCGGCGCGACCCTGATCTTTCCCGGCAGCCAGGAAAAAAACCTCCGGCACTTCTTCATCCAAAGCGCCACCTATCTGTTCAATTTCAAAAATTTCAAGGAAATCGAACCGACCAGCGTCAAGACCCTCGTGCTTGTCGATACCCGCCAACGCTCGCGCGTGCCCCATATCGAGGCGGTATTCGCCAACCCGGGGCTCACCGTTCACTGCTACGACCACCATCCCGACACCGAGGAGGACGTCCCGGCCGCCCTGTCCGTGGTGAAGCCCTGGGGCTCGACCACGGCCATTCTCATGGAACGCATAATGGCCGAGGACCTGCCCCTTTCCAACGACGAGGCCACCATCCTCGGGCTCGGCATCTACGAGGACACGGGTTCCTTCACCTTCGCCTCCACCACCGAGCACGACTTGGCCGCCGCCGCCTGGCTGCGCTCACGCGGCATGGATGTGGGGGTCATCGCCGACCTCATGACGCGTGAACTCTCCTCGGAGCAGATCACCATCATGAGCCAGCTCATCGAGTCGGCCCAGACCCACGACATCAACGGCGTGGAAGTGGTCATCGCCGAAGCCACCTCCGACCAGTACGTCGGCGACTTCGCCCTGCTCGTGCACAAATTTCTGGATATGGAGAACCTGCGCGTGCTGTTCGCCATCGGCCTCATGAACGACCGGGTGCACCTCGTCGCCCGCTCGCGCAGCCCGGACGTGGACGTGGGCAAAATCTGCGCCTCGCTTGGCGGCGGCGGCCATCCCTACGCGGCCTCGGCCTCCATCAAGAACCGCACCCTGACGCAAGTGCGCGAGGAGCTCTTCGGCCTGCTCTACTCGCAGGTCAATCCGCAAATCCTGGTGCGCCAGCTCATGAGCAAGCCGGCCGTCTCCATCGAGGAATGGGCCACCATGCGCCGGGCCGAGGAGATCATGACCCGTTACGGCTTGAAGGCTCTGCCGGTGGTGAGCAAAAAGGGCAAGCGCTGCGTGGGGGTCATCGAGCACGACATCATGGACAAGGCCATCAACCACGGCCTCGGCGACGTGCCGGTGTCAGAATACATGATCCGCGAACCGGCCGTGGTCACGCCCGACACCGACCTGTACCCGGTCATGGAGATCATCCTCGGCCGGCGCCAACGGCTGGCCCCGGTGGTCGAGGCCGGCAAGCTCGTGGGCGTGGTCACGCGCACGGACATCGTCAACACGCTGGTCAAGGAGCCCTCGCGCATTCCGGAGTCGCTGCTCCCCGAGCGCAAGCGCGAACGCAACATCTCGGGCCTTTTGCGCGAGCGCCTGCCCAAGGACATCCTGGCGCTGCTGAAAAACGCCGGCAAGCTCGGCCAGAAGCTGGGCTACGCCGTTTATGTCGTGGGCGGTTTCGTGCGCGACGTGCTCCTCAAGCACCCCAACACGGACGTGGACCTCGTCGTCGAGGGCGACGGCATCGCCTTTGCCGCGGCCATGACCCGGGAGATGGGCGGCCGGTACAAGGCCCACCCCAAATTCAAGACCGCCGTGGTCGTGCTGCCGAGCGGCCAGCGGGTGGACGTGGCCACGGCCAGACTCGAATACTACGAATATCCGGCCGCGTTGCCGACCGTGGAGCTTTCCTCCATCAAGATGGACCTCTACCGCCGCGACTTCACGGTCAACGCCCTGGCCGTGCACCTCTCCCCGGACCGGTACGGCGAACTGGTGGATTTTTTCGGGGCCCAGCGCGACATCAAGGACCGGGTGCTGCGGGTCCTGCACTCCTTAAGCTTCGTCGAGGACCCGACCCGCATCGTACGGGCCATCCGCTTCAGCGAACGTTTCGGTTTCCGCATCGGCGGCCAGACGGACCGGCTCATCAAGAACGCCGTACGCCACAGTTTCTTCCACCGTTTGTCCGGCTCCCGGGTTTTCCACGAGTTGCAGTTGATCCTGGAGGAAAAAACGCCCCTGGCCTGCCTGCGCCGCATGCACGACTACAAGCTTCTGGCCGCCATCCACCCCCTGCTCGCCCTCACCCCGCCCCGGGAAACGGTGCTCATGGAGGTGGAAAACGTCATCAACTGGTACCGGCTGCTCTACATCGAGCCCCAGCCGCAGGCCTGGCTGGTCTACTTCCTGGCCCTATGCTCGGGCATGGACGCGGAACAGTTCGCGGTGGTCGGCAAGCGCCTCAACTTCTCCAAACGCACGGCCGGCGACATCGCCACGCTGCGCATGCGGATTCGCGAAACCGCCCAGGGGCTTTTCAACTGGGAGTACCACAAGGGGCCCCTTTCCGAGCTGTATTTCCTCATGGAGCCGCTGCCGGTCGAGGGGGCGCTTTTTCTCATGGCCCGAAATCCGCGCGAGCCGCTCCAGAAATACGTGTCCCTGTACCTGACCACCCTTCGCGGCAAGAGACTGGAGATCACCGGCAACGACCTCAAAGGGATCGGCATCGCGCCCGGCCCCGACTATACGTCGATCCTGCGCCGGGTCCGGGGCTCGGTCATCGACGGCCATGCCCCCTGCCGGGCCGAACAGCTGGAAATGGCGCGCCGGCTGGCCGTCGGCGAATCCATCGAGTCGCTCTTGGCCAGGCGAACATCCGGGGCGCATTGTTCCCTGCCGGAGGCCGCGGGCAAGCCGGAAGCCGACCAGGACGATGCAGCGCAACCAGCTGTGGATACAGATAAAAAATACTTAAAGTAATACATTAAACATCATCTACAATACACCCGCGGGCGCCGGTATTTCCGCTTCCGGCTTTTTCGGCGCTATTGATGGAGGAATGCCGTTGGCTGACCGGCGGGGTGCCTCATCTCTCTGCGCCCACTACAACTTCGTGCTTTTAGCTATAGAAAAACCCCTGTCATTCCCCCAAAAATGGACACGCATTGCATGTCTTGGTGATGCTCCAATCCCCCTATTGAAAGTTTTTAAAGGGGGTCCAGGGGGAAACTTTTTTCAAAAAGTTTCCCCCTGGCCGCCGGAGGCCCCCCCCACTCCTCCTCTTCCCTTCCCCGCCACCATGCCTATCTCGACATTTGACGGGGATGCGCTTACATGCCTTGGGGCTTGCGACAAGCGCAGGTCCCGCAATGCCTTCTTTCCAAGGATATCCCTATGCCCTGCCCACGATTTACCATTTCCGGCCCCGACGATTTCGGGGCGCTGCGGCGAATGCTGGCCGGACGCACGGCGGCCGCCTCGGATGCCGAAGAGAAAGTCCGCCACATCCTGGACGACGTGGCCAAGCGCGGCGACGAATCTTTGATCGAGCTGACCAGCCGTTTCGACTGCAAGACCTTCGACGCCTCCTGTCTGCGCGTCAGCGCCGACGACATCGCCGCCGGCCTTGCGGCCGTGCCGGCTGCCGATCGGGCCATCATCGCGGAGGCGGCGGACAACATCCGCGCCTTCCATGCCGCGCAGAAGGAAAAGTCCTGGTGGATGCCCTCGGCCGACGGCACCATGCTCGGCCAGATCGTCACCCCGGTGGACGCGGCCGGCTGCTACGTGCCGGGCGGACGCGGCGGCGAAACGCCGCTTATTTCCAGCCTGCTCATGAACGCCATACCGGCGCAGGTGGCCGGCGTGCCACGCATCGTGGTCGTCTCGCCCCCCCGCCAGGACGGATCGCTCAATCCGTATATACTGGCCGCCGCCAGCATCCTCGGCATCGAGGAGATCTATCGCGTCGGCAGCGCCTGGGCCATCGCCGCCCTGGCCTACGGCACGGCCACCATCGCCCCGGTGGACGTGGTGGCCGGACCGGGCAACATCTACGTGACCACGGCCAAGCGGATGCTTATCGGCACCATCGGCATCGACATGATCGCCGGGCCGAGCGAGATCGCCATCCTGGCCGATTCCTCGGCCAATCCGGACTGGCTGGCGGCGGACATGCTGTCCCAGGCCGAACACGACCCCATGGCCGCGGCGGTCTGCGTCTCCCCGGACGAAAAGCTCCTTGACGCCACGTGCGAGGCACTGGTCAAACGGCTGGCCGACCTGCCGCGAAACGACATCGCCGCAGCCTCGCTGGCCCATTACGGGGCACTGGCCGTCGTGCCGGACATTTCCGTCGGCATGGAGCTGATAAACGCCGTGGCCCCGGAACACTTCGAGCTGTGCGTGGCCGATCCCTGGGCGCTCGTGGGCCAAGTGCGCCATGCCGGCGCGGTTTTCATGGGCAACCACTGCCCCGAGCCGGTAGGCGATTATTTCGCCGGGCCCAACCACGTGTTGCCGACCATGGGCACGGCGCGGTTCTCCTCGGCTTTGTCGGTGGCCACCTTCACCAAGAAGACGAGCCTGATCGCCGCCGCTCCGGGCTATGTCGCCGCCAATGGCGCGAAAATCGCCCGGCTGGCACGGCTTGAAAATCTGGAAGCCCACGCCCGCAGCGTGGAATGCCGCTTCAACGACAAATAAGGAACCCGCCATGGATGCCGTCGCCCAGACCGATATCCCGGCCCTGACCCTGCGTTCGCGGGGCAAGGTCCGCGACATTTACGACCTCTCCCCGGAGAGCCTTTTAATCGTCACCACGGACCGCATCTCCGCCTATGACGTGATCATGCCCGACCCCATCCCGCAAAAGGGCGTCATTCTCAACCAGATCACGCTGTTTTGGATGGACATGTTTAGGGATATGGTTCCCAACCATTTGCTGGCCACGGAGGTGGCGAATTTTCCGGCCGCCTGCGCGCCCTACGCCGAACAGCTCGCCGGCCGGTCGGTGGTGGCCAGGAAGGCCAAGCCCCTGCCCATCGAGTGCATCGTGCGCGGGTTCATCACCGGCTCTGGGCTCAAGGACTACAAGGCCACGGGCACGGTCTGCGGCCACGCGCTCCCGGCCGGGCTGGTCGAATCGGACATACTGCCCGAGCCCCTTTTCACGCCCTCGACCAAGGCCGACCTCGGCGCCCACGACGAGAACATCACGCTCGCCAAGGCCAAGGACATGATCGGCGTCGAGCTGTGCGCCAAGGTGGAGGAACTGAGCCTCGCCATGTACGCCAAGGCCCGGGACTACGCCCGTGGGCGCGGCATCATCATCGCGGACACCAAGTTCGAGTTCGGCCAAACCGATGACGGGCTCATCCTCATCGACGAGGTCCTGACCCCGGATTCCTCGCGGTTCTGGCCGGCGGAAGGCTACAAGCCGGGCAACTCCCAGCCGAGCTACGACAAGCAGTATCTGCGCGACTGGCTGACCTCGATCGGCTTCGACAAAAAGCCGCCCGCGCCGCGCCTGCCCGAGGACGTGGTGGCCAGGACCCGGGAGAAGTACCTGACGGCCTATGCGGTGCTGACCGGGAAAAAATTGGCCTAACCCGCTTTTTTTGCTTGCCAGAATCAGGAGGGGCGGCTATACAACTTTGCTCTTGCGGAGAGGTGTCCGAGCGGCCGAAGGAGTACGATTGGAAATCGTATGTACCTTAACGGGTACCGAGGGTTCAAATCCCTCCCTCTCCGCCACATATTTTGGGGAAGCCGGGCGGCGGTCACGCCGCCAACCCCGTCAGGTCCGAAAGGAAGCAGCGGTAACGGTTGTTGCCGGGTGTCCGGCTTCCCTTAAAAGCGCGAGGAGACTCGCGCTTTTTTTATGGGCCACGCCACCAGTCGTATGTGTGTGACGGCGTCGAGGCCCTTTCAAAGCACATAAGACAACAGCTCTCGGCTATGGCCCCGCGCAGGCGGGGTTTTTTATTGCCTGCGCCCCCTCCTCACGGCCCCGCCGGAGGTACGCTACCCCGGTCCCACGCACGGCCGGATGACGGCCGTACGCATCCCCCATCACGATTTATGAGGACGTTCGGGCCGAGCCCGTATCGCTCGAGCCATCGGCATGGGGCTTTCTGCGCGCCAGCCAGCCGATGCCGACGGCACAGATGACGCCGGAAAGGAGCACCGTGGCCGGCGCGCCGATCAGGCTGGCCGAGGTCCCGGCGAAAAGCGAGCCAAACGGGGCCATGCCGACGAGGGTGATGGAATAAAGCGCCATGACCCGACCCCGCATGGCGTCGGGACTGCGCAATTGAAGCAGGGTATTGGCGGCGGCGAAAAAGAGGATCAGGCAATACCCGAGCACCGAGGCCAGCACCAGGGACAGCCAAAATGATCGGGACAGGGCAAAGATGATAAGGGCCACGCCGAACCCCAGGCCGGCGAAGATCCGCACCCGGTCAAGCCCGGCGCTTTCCTTGCGCACGGCCAGGGTCAGCGCCGCGATCACGCTGCCGACTCCCGTGGCGGCCATGAGAAAGCCGAGCCCCGACGCGCCATGGGCCAGGATCGTGTCCACGAAAACCGGCATGAGCACCATGTAGGAGGCGCCGAAAAGGCTGACCAGGCAAAGCCCGGTCAAAATGGCCCGCATGGGCCGGTCGTTTAGGGCGTAGCGGATGCCCGCGCGCATATGGTCCGCCATGGAAACCGTTTTCGGGCGCGGCGGTGACGGCGGCAGACGCATCATGAGAAGCCCGGCGATGACGGCAATGTAGCTTATGCCGTTGATGCAAAAGCACCAGCCCTCCCCCACTGTCGCCACCAGTATCCCGGCCACGGCCGGACCGAGCACACGGGCGCTGTTGAACATGGAGGAATTGAGCGCAATGGCGTTGTGCAGATCCTCCTTGCCCACCATGTCCACCACGAAGGCCTGGCGCGTCGGCATATCCACGGCGTTTATCGTGCCGAGCACCATGGCCAGCGCCCCGACCAGCCACACCGTGGCCGTGCCGCTTAGGGTGAGAAAGGCCAGGGCCAGAGCCTGAAACATGGCCGCAGTTTGGGTGACGAGGAGCAAGGAACGCTTGTTGCCGCGGTCGGCCAGATAGCCGCCCCAAAGCCCGAGCACGAACACGGGCAGGTAGCCCACGAAGCCGACCAGCCCCAGGGCCAGGCTCGATCCCGTGAGCCGGTAGACCAGCCAGGAGACGGCCACGGACTGCATCCAGGTGCCGACGAGGGAGATGAATTGGCCGGCGAAAAAAAGCCGGAAATTGCGATGGCGAAACGATCGGGACAAACGGTCCAGAGACTGCCGCGAACGCAGGCGCAGCCCCCCACCGTTCTTCCCGCTGACGACGTGATCCATGAAGAACGATTCCTGTTTTTTCGAAGGGCCGACTCCGACCGATTGCGCACCCGAACGAGGAGTCTTCCCGATCGGGCCGCTTACGCCCGTTCTCTCGATGACGCCCCGCCCTTAGGCGGTTGCGCCTTGCGGCCGGACGGGCGCGTCACGCCTGGATGCTTTCGGCGTTTTCGGACGCGGGCTGGTTGATTTCGCCTGCTCCCGGCGCGGCGCCCGTATTGGTGAAGAGTTCCCGCAACAGCGCCATGCCCGTGGTCACCAGGGTGATGTCCGTGGCCGTCAGGCGAGCCAACCGCGTGGCAAACTTGGCCTTGACCGCCTCCCGGGCCTTGGACAGCACGTTTGCCCCCTCCTCGGTCAGGCTCAGGCGCACCCGTCGTCGGTCCGAGGGATCGGGTTTGCGCTCGACAAAACCGCGATAGGCCAAGGCATCCACCAGCTTGGACATGGATGGCAGGGATACGCCGATGTATTCGGCCAGATCGGTCAGGTTGGACCCGGGGAAATGCCGCAAAAAAGCCATGCTGCGCAGTTCCGGAACGCGGAGATCCGGGGCGCTGTGGCTGCGCATGGTCTGGCGCAGGTCCTGCATGACAAGCGGCATGACTTCCAGGAGTTCGCGGGCGCAGGCATTGAGATCGTCGGACATGGTTACGTCCTTCTAATAATTAATTTTTGAAATTAATAATTCCGCGAAGCCCGATCGTCAAGAGCGTCCCTCCCGTCGAACAGGTCGGGCTCCATGCCCGCCGCCGGCGCAAGCCCCAGAACACGGCAGACCGTAGCCGCAAGACGCGTCTGGGAGACCGCGCCGCCGGCCGCGCCCGGCAGGGGCAGGTTAGAGAAAAGCACACCCGGAACGAACGAGGCGTCCACGCAATGGTCCCCGGACCACTTCTGCCTGTTGTCCGCGAATACTTCCGCCGATGCGCCGCCGATGGCCGCCGTCCAGGCCATACGGTACGGCGGTCGCAACCCGACCACCAGATCCGGCGCGTCCGAAGCCTTTGCGCCGCCGTAGATATCCTCCTTGCGGTGCACGGCGGCAACAGCCGGCGTACCGGCATCGTCGAGCTGCGAAAGACGCGCCGCGATCTCGTCGGCCAATTCCCGGGCCGGCTGCCCCGGAGCCACGATGCCGCTCCGCTCCCGGCCGGCCAGGTTGCAGTAGATGGAGCCGAAGCCCAGGGCGTAGGCCCGGGTACCCGACCAGTCCACATGCTTGAAAAGCTCGCCGTTGTCGGCAGGATCGTGAGGCTTGAGCTTCAGGTAGCCGGCCCGGGCCAGCCAAGCATTGGCGTCGAAGGACCGGGCGTAGGAGCAAAAGCCGTGGTCCGAGCAGACGAAAAGGGCCGTGTCGTCGCCGGCGGCTTCCACGACCCGGCCGACCATGGCGTCCATACGGGCCAGGTGGGTTTCGATGACCGGCCCGAGCCGGGCCGCCGCCACTGGATCGTAAAGCGGATGGGACGGATCGTGGTAGCGCCAGAAACAGTGCTGGATACGGTCCGAAGTATCGAAGACGACGGACAGCAGGCCTTCGGCGAAACGGCCGAGTTCGTGTTCCAGCATGGCTTCGCGTTCACGGGTCACATCGTCGCAAAAGGCGAGAAAGGCCTCGTCCGTCACCACGCCGTCGGTAAGCCCCTTGGTCTCCTCGGGCATGCCCAGGGTGGAATACGGGCCGCCGAGGGCCGCCGCCAATTCGGCCGCATAGCCCTCGGGCGCGGCCACGGGCAGGTTCGGCGCGCGGGGGTCGACCTGCACCGGCCCGCAGTAAAGCTCCAAGGGTTCAAGGCGACCGCAGAAAAGCCGCGTCACCCCGGTCACGAGCCGGCCCTCGGCCATGGGAAAAGAAAGTGTGAGATAGGGCGACCACTCCCCGGGGGCAAGCTCCCCGTGCTGCCCGCCAACGGCGTAATGGAGTCTGCCGTCGTGCCGGGTAAGCTCCATCTCCGTGCGGACCGGGCTCCGTTTGCCGGCCACCAGCGCCACCGGTCCCTCGATGGCGATGCGTGCCCGGCCGTCGCCAAAGGGCACCCGCTCCACCCGGCCACGTCCGCCCCCGCCGCCGGCGGGAAGGACCTCCACGTATTGGACGTAGTTGCCAAGCCGCCCTTTGACGTCGGGCGCGCCGAGCCCGGAGAGCACCTTCGCCCCGGCAAAAGCCGGCGGATAGGTCACAGGCCAGCGCACGGCCGTAACCGGCAATCCGGTCTGTGCCGCCACGTCGAAAAAAGTCGGGGTGTCGTAGGCGGGAGCCGGCGTGCCCCCCGATCCCGGTTTGGTCAGAGACAGGCGCGGCAGATAGGTGGCCGGATCGCGCACGATGAAATCGTAGACGCCGTGGACACCGGGATTGGTTCCCGTGGCTAGACAGGTCCAGGCCACCGGGCTCTGGGCCGGGTTGACGGTTGCCAGGTCGGCGAAGGTCCCTCCTGCGGCCAGACGGGACAGATGGGGCAACTTTCCCTGGCCGGCCAGGGCGCGGCACAGGTTCGGATCAAGGCCGTCGATGCCGATGACAAGGGCCTTGCGGACGGTATTGGCAAAGGACATGGCGTATCCGTGCAGTTAAGCGTTCAGGCGGAAGGTTGCGTTATTCCCTTATCAGGAAAAAATGGTTTTGCCCAGAAACAGAATCGATAGCGGCGCACATTTCTCATTCCCCGGACTTCAGACCGGCATGGCGCGCAGGTTCGAAACGCGCATAGCCGAGGGCGCGCCGGCCGCTATTCCAAGAAAATTGTGACACGAAGCAGAGGAGGTATTCAATGGGGCAGAGGGAAATATGGCGGCAAAATCGATCCGGGCCCCATGTGGGGCCAAGGGCGGGTTGGAAGTGATATCCACAAAAGGGGTGGATGGGCAAAAAAATGGCGGAAGCGTATAGGAGTCGAACCTACCGGACGCCTCTCGACGTCCCACTGGATTTGAAGTCGCATTTTTCAGTCAAATATTGCCAGGACTTACCAAAAATATTCAAATAAAACCAAATAGATGAATGCTCACAAATTTTCTTGAACATCCACGTTTTTCCAGACCGAGTGGAGCAAAATTGGAGCAAATTGGAGCAACTTTTTTTTGCTCCACCGACGGGAAATGTGCTTTTTTTCCGAGCTTGGCGGAATGATTATCCAGCCTCGGGGTGAACTCGGGGCCGGATGACCAGTTCACCCCGGGACTGTGCGGTCATCAGCAGGAAGGACGGTCCTGATTTGCCCGAAGGATGGTTAAAGCATCAGGCAAGGCGTCAAGCACCTTCAAAAGATTGGTCACGGCCCGACTGGTCAGGGCGTCCCCCTTCTCGTACTTGGTAAACGCTTTCGGTCCACCGCCGATAAGGTCCCCTGCCGCCGCCTGGGTCAGCCCGAGTTTCTTCCGGATGCGCTTTATCTGCGGGCCATCCAACAGGCCTTCACACTTCGCCTTCATGGCGTTTAGTGCCCGATCGGAAACCTTCATGTCCGCACGAGTATAGAGACCTTCCCCACATTTCGGACAATACCATCCGGGCATATCAACAGTCATGGTCTGCCCCTTGTAGGAGAATTCCACGGGCCTCACGTCACGAACCATTTCGGTTCCGTCCTCGTGGCACACTGGATTGAGTTCCATTTTATTTCTCCTTGAAAGAGAGAAGATCAAAGGCCGAAATCCGTCCAGCCATAAATTTTACATACAAAATCCCAGCGACTGAAGGCACATGATATACGTCCTGCCACGCCGTGCTATCCGCATAGGCGGTCATGGACTTGTAAAAGTGCCTGCGTTCCATGCTCTCAACAACCGACATCATGCCCTCGTAATCGAACCCGAGGTGGTGGGCTGCCTGGGCGGCGGTTTTCGTCACGGAGACATCGCCTCTTCTCGCCGCATCCCGGAAAGAGGCCAGGTCGTATGTCGGTTTTCTCTTTTCCATGAAGAAAAATTACCATAAAGGTACTTTTTGTCAAGACCATGCGCTCAGGCCTCAGGCAGCGCTTTTCCGGTCCGACTTCCCGCCCGCACCCAATGCCCCCGACTTTGGCGCGTGGAGCCGTTCCAGGCACCTCGCCAAACTGGAGCCTTCAAAGGCGCACGCCGGGCATTCGCGCGGGGACTGCCCTTACAGCTTCAAAACCTCCCTCCCCCTTCCCGCTGACAAGCACCCTGCTCGATGAGGCCCTTCCTCAATGCCATACAGTGACACTTAATGACACAAATACACCTTACACTGACATAACTGGCATAAGCAGTATAAGGGGTACGCAAATCTTGCGTGTGTTGACACCATTCATCGACTCATGCTTATACACAGCCATTCACAGCTTTCACAGCTGACAAGGAGTACTCATGGTCACAAAACGTTCTACAACATCGAGGAATTGTCCATCATTCTTGGGAAAAGCATCGCATCCATTCACGGCCATCTCGCACGTAAGCAGTTTGACGCCGTTCCGCCGCCTATAAAGCTGGGTCGCCGCCTGGCCTGGCAGGTGGAGTCCGTTGACGCATGGATCGACGACAAAGCCGCCCAGGCCGAAATCAGGGCCAAAGACAGCCTCGGCCATGAGCTGCCTCCTGTCAGGCGACGCGGCAGGCCAACAAAGGCGGAACAGAGGGACAGAGGTGGGAAATGAGCGGCAGGCCCTCGGTCTCCCCGCTGCCCTGTGCGCACCAAGAGGTCCCGCCGGAGGATCTCGACGGCCTCAATCTCAAGGAGTGGCCCCAATTCTCGTTTGACGCTTGTCCGGGCATCCTGGGCGAATTTGTGCGGTTGGCAACGCGCGACAGCGAAGCCGACCCGGCGGCGGTCTGCATCACCGCGTTGGTGCGCTTCGGGGCGGAGGTCTATGGCTATGCGCCCGATAAAGGCCCGCACCTCTATGTGGGCGAAACCGTCCACTCGCCGCGCCTTTTTGCCGTCATCTGCGGCAGCACCAGCAAGGCCCGCAAAGGCACCTCCCGACATCCCGTGGCGAAGCTCTTTGGCCGGGAGCACTGCCTGCCCGCCGACTTGAGGGCCTGGGGCGTCCCTTTGCCCGCCAGGGAGAGTGGCGGCCCGCTTTCCACGGGAGAAGGTCTGGCCCATCATGTGCGCGACGAAAGCGATGAGGAGCGGGAACGGCGACAGCGTCAGAACCCTGCCGAACCGGTCCGCGAAAAGGGAGACAAAAGGCTCGTCATCATGGACGAGGAGTTTGCCAGCGCCCTTGCCTGCACCAAACGGGAAGGCAACACGCTCTCCATGGGCATCCGCTGCTTCTGGGATTCCGGCGACTATGCCCCCCTGACCAAAAACAACCCCGTCCTGGTTCGCGGCGCGCACATCAGCATCATCACCCACATCACCATGCAGGAGCTCGCCGTGTGTTTGGGAGAGGTGCAGGCCGTGAATGGCTTCGGCAACCGATTCCTTTGGATATGCGCCCGGCGCTCGAAACTGGTTGCCCTGCCTTCACGGA
The DNA here is from genome assembly GCF_000179555.1 of Solidesulfovibrio fructosivorans JJ]. NCBI lineage: Bacteria > Pseudomonadati > Thermodesulfobacteriota > Desulfovibrionia > Desulfovibrionales > Desulfovibrionaceae > Solidesulfovibrio > Solidesulfovibrio fructosivorans. The sequence goes on along the minus strand of NZ_AECZ01000001.1, from coordinate 201,992 downwards.
TGCCGGACGCAGAGCTTGCGCCCTTGCAGCGTGAGCTTTGGCAGCGCGTGGGGCAAGCGCAGCAACGTGGGGTCATGACCATGACGGCGAATGCCTTGGAGCTATGGAGACACGTCTACCCAGAGCTCTCCCAGGAGCACACAGGCTTGGCCGGAAGCATGATCAACAGGGCAGAGGCTCAGACCCTCCGTCTGGCGCTCCTCTACTCGCTCTTGGACGCTCAGGGGGAAATCAAGGAACCCCACCTGCAAGCGGCCCTTGCCATGTGGCGCTATGCGCAGGATTCGGCGCGCTACATCTTCGGAGACCGGGCGACAGACCCGCTGGAAGATAAAATTCTGGAAGCGCTCAGGACCGGCCCGCTCACGGCCACCGAACTGAGCAGCGTCCTGAGCAGGCATGTCCCCCGCGACCGCCTCAAACCCCTGCTGCAGCAACTCGAAGCACAACAGCGCATTACCATTACCAAACTGAAGAACGTGGGCCGTCCCAAGATCATCTTGTCCCTGCGCGAATTAAGCGAAAAAAGCGAATTAAGCGAATTAAGCGAAAATAGGCGGACTCTCGCATGAACCTTATTTCGCTAGTTTCGCTTATTTCGCTTTTTTCGCCAGAGGTATGTTGCTCAGGAGAATCCGCGCCCATTGGTGGCATTCCGCAGAGCCAGCCTACCCGTTGTGGGCACGCGCTGACGCGGTGCCCCCTGCCGGGGCTGGCGAGGGCGTGCCGCCCTTCGAACCCCGCCAAAGACAAAAGGCAGAAAGCCGGTTGACGCCATGGGGAAGAATTCAGAGAGCCGCACAGCCTGGATCAAGCTTCGCGTCACCCCGTCTGAGAAGGAAGCGATCACGGCCAAGGCGAACGCCCAGGGGCAGACCGTGACGGATTTCATCCGTCAACGCGCCCTGGACTATCGCCTGCGCAAAACGCCCTTGGAGAAGGAGCACGTCCGCTTGGTCGCCCGAGTGGGCGCGAACCTGAATCAACTGGCCCGGTGGGCCAACACGTACAAGAGCCGAGCGGAGGCCATACGCGTATTGGCAGCCCTTTTAAGCTTCGAAAGGGCACTCAAGCGGGACGCTGCCCCAGCCGACAGCGACCGGCAAGATTCCTCTCTCCCCCTGGAGTCAAAAACCTCCGTGGAGACGCCATGTACATGAAGGTCTTTCCGCACGGCCAGGGCTCCGGGGATGGGCCGACGCGCTATCTGGTGCGGCCGGACTACCCGGGCCGGGACAAACATCCGCCCGAAGTGCTGCGCGGCGATCCGGAGCTGACGCGGGAGTTGATCGACACCCTGGACACCAAATGGAAGTTCACGGCCGGAGTCCTTTCCTGGTATCCGGACGAACTCGTGACGCCCGAGCAGGAAGCGCACGTCATGGACGACTTCGAGGCCGTGGCATTTGCCGGCCTGGAGCCGGACCAGCGCAATATCCTTTGGGTGAGGCACCATCATGCCGGGCATCACGAGATCCATTTCGTCATCCCACGCGTGGAGCTCTCAAGCGGCAAGGCCTTCAATCCCTGCCCGCCTGGCTGGCAAAAGCACTTCGACGTGTTCCGGGACCTGCACAATCACCGCGAAGGTTGGGCCAGGCCGGACGATCCGGCCCGAGCCCGCCTGCGCACGCCGGAACACGCGGACCTGCACAAAGCCCGTCTGATTCGGTGGGGGGCAACGCCCGGCAAGGATGAGCGCGCGGAGGCCAAGGACGCCGTTCACGCCTTCCTGCTCATGAAGATCGAAGAGGGGCAGGTCACCAACCGTTCAGGGCTCCTTGCGGCGTTGCGGGAGGCTGACCTGGAGATCAACCGGGCGGGCAAGGACTATATCACCGTCAAAGACCCAGCCAGCGGCGAAAAGCTTCGTCTCAAGGGAGGAATATATGCCGAACACTGGCAACTCGTTGCCCTCCCTGGCCGAGCGCATGCGAGCCAAGACCGAACAGGACCGGCAGGAACTCGAAGCCCTGACCCGGCAACAATTCAACGCCTTGAGCGAGAGCTTGCGGCAGTCATCGACCGCCGCGCTGCGTACAACCGAGGCCGCTATCCAGGAAAAGCTTGGGACGTTGGAAGAGAACATCGCCTCACGCTGCCAAACCTTGAGCTGGGCCTTTGGCAGGAAATGGCTGCAAGCCCTGCTCTTGAGCCTGGCACTCCTGATGGGAACCGCCTTGGGGTGCTGGGGCGTGCTGACCCTGTTCGCACACAGGATCATTGCCTTACAGGACGAGATTCAAAGCCTCGATGCGAGCAAAGCCGAACTGGAGAGCATCACCGGGCAATTGGAAAAACAGACATGGGGATTGAGGCTCCTGGAGAACCAGGAGGGACGATTCATCATCCTGCCGCCGAAGACTTCGGCCCAGACAGGCTGGACGGTTGGCAAACAGCAAGCAATAAAATTGGAGTAAACAATGAGCATGACCGAACTGGAACACCACCTCTTCAACTGCCTGGAGGGTCTTCAACAAGAGTTCTATTCGTCCCAGAAAGAACAGGACAAACATCTAAACGATTTGGAAGTACGCCAGACAGAGCAGGAGAACGACTTGAATCAACTAAAAGAGTTATTCAAAGAATTAGAGCCGCTACTACATCGGTTGAACAGTACCTTACAGCACGTATGGAACAGCGTTCCAAAAAAATAACGGTATCTCGTGATGAATTTAGTTTATAATCAGCGACAGCAGGAGAAAATAATGGCTAACTATAAAGATAGAGACCGGGACAGGTTGGACAGACTATTTCTCCTTGCCCCCAGCACTACCAAGAACATTCGTATGGCACAAATCTTGTCCGGGAGTTGAGTAATTTTTACCATCTCTGGCAGCTGATTGTATACTCAAAAGAAACACTGTAGACACAGCTTGCATCGATCTGGAACAGTGCAGCAAATATACTTAGTTCAAAATGGAAAAATTGAAATTACGGAGATAATGCTGTCACGCCGCTGAATTTTGATCCCGGCGCTTTTTAGAACGGGATAGCCAAAGGGTATTTTCCACTTTTATCCAACCCATACTGATTCTGTCCAGATTAATTCCGGGTTGCTCATAACCATTTTTAGCACTAAACTCATTTGGACGCCATCCAAACGGCAATAGAACACTCTACAGTGGACGAAGCATGGCAGACATTACAGTCGACAAAGTCCGTGCCTCCCGAGATGGGCATCAATTCCATGAAGCGTGGTTGGCAAGGCGCGCATTGGGCTTGCTACTACCGCGCGATGAACTTTGCGGCATCGCCGTGGAGGGGCTAACTCCAGAAGACCAGACAGGCACAAGCACAGCCACGGTTGAGATAGCAGATGCAACATTCTATTTTGGTGCGGCTCCTACTTTTCGAGATTCAACGCGCGTCGAAATAGCACAATTTAAATATTCCATCGCTCGACAAGGCACCAAATTTCTTGCCTCAGATGCAGCAAAGACCCTTCAAAAGTTTGCAAAATCTGAAAGCAAGTTCTTGTCAAAGCCAGCTCAACAGAAGGTGGCGAATAAAATTTCTTACACCATATATACAAACCGACCAATTGGCTCAGAATTGACCGAAGCGCTATCTGCTTTGGCAAAGGGCGATCTCCCCTCGAAGAAAAACAGTCGCGCTCAGTATCACCAACTCCTGTCCATAATCCCCTTGAACGGCGACCATCTTAAGAAGTTCGCCGCAAAAGTCTTTCTCGTGGGCCAAGGCGGCGATCTACAAACCATCGAGAAGGGAAATGCTAGGATTATAGCTGATTGGTCCGCATCAAATGACGCTAAGGCGCGCGCCAGATTGGGAGATCTCAGGCAACTAGTACGTGACAAGGCCGGTCATAAGGGTCAACAGAATAACGTCATCACCAACATCGATGTGTTGGCAGCTCTGGATATCGCAGAGGAGATTGACCTTCTTCCAACGCCGGATGTATTTGTCGAACCCGGACCGATCGTTGAACGCGAACAAATTCAGACTTTCATCGACAACATGGAAGAATCTGACCTTTGGATAATTCACGCTGCAGGGGGCGTTGGAAAAACAGTTTTTGCCCAGAGCGTAGCATCTCGCCTAATCGCAACTGATGAAGTAGTAATTTTTGATTGTTTTGGCGGAGGCGCTTACCGTTCGCCACTTGATATGAGGCATCGCCCTGAGCGAGGGCTGATGCACATTGTCAATGATCTCGCCTGCCGTGGATTATGTGATCCGATCTTACCCGGTTCATCAGATCCGGCTGAAGTCGCCCGAAGGAGTATCCAGCGATTCTCGCAAGCAATTGCGACGATCCGTCGGACCCGGCCTAAGGCGCGATTGGTTCTCATCATCGACGCGGTTGACAACGCCGCGATGGAGGCACGGGACAAACAACAAGTTTCTTTTCCGCAGATGCTGCTGGAAAGTCTCTCACAACCATCGCATTCCATCGACGGTCTTGTGTGTGTCGCCACCGCCCGTTCCCAGCGCCGTGATCTGGCTATTGGTCGAAGCCAGTGCAAGGACTTCGAACTCAGGGCATTCTCTGCCGACGAGAGTCAATCTTTTATTAAACAACGTCGTCCAGAAGCGACTTCTGCCCAAATCGAAGCCATCCACCATCGGTCAAATGGCAATCCCCGAGTAATAGCCAACCTGATTGAGCCTGATCGACCACTTGCCGAGATCGATACTGTTTCTACCAATATTGACGTGAACGATCTCATCCGCCAACGACTTGAGGGAGCGATACGCTTAGCTGACGATAAAGGTTGTGATCGCGACGAAATTTCCGGGTTTCTTTGCGCCTTGTCCGTCCTTCCTCCACCTGTTCCTGTTGCTGAGATAGCCGCCGCATTCGGGATCACAACCTCTGAAGTCGAAAGTTTTGCCGCTGACCTCGCTCCTTTGCTGGAACACACCCGGCATGGGCTTATATTTCGTGACGAACCAACAGAAACGTTGATACGCGAGTCATATGGACAACAGCTAACACTTCTTAACGATGTAGTGTCCCGCTTAAGCAAAGCTCAGTCCTCATCTGTGTATGCAGCTCGATCGCTTCCCAGCTTGCTCTTCGCAATGGGAGAAACTGAGAAACTGCGTTCGCTGGCATTCGATACGCGGTTTCCTCCTGAACTTGACAGTGATATCGCGAAGCGGGCTATTCGCCTTAATAGGCTCCGTACGGCAGTCGGAGCAGCAGCCAAAGATCGAGACTTCAGCGCCTCCGTTGACTTGCTGGTTGAGTTGGCTTCGATGGTCATCGTCGATGAACGCGGAGAAGACTATCTGCTCGAACAGCCTGACCTAGTAGTCGGCCTAGGCGACCCGGAAGCCCTCCGACGCTTATTCGAGGCGCGTAGCGGCTGGCCGGGCACACGTCACGCCCGTTTGGCAACAGCCTATGTGGCCGATGGTGATACCGCTGAAGCGTATGGGTACGCAAAAAAAGCGGATGATTGGCACCAGTGGCAACACAATCAAGACGAAAAAGTACACAGGACAAACAAATTCGATCATGGCGATTATGCATCGATTGCGTTTTATCTCTTCTCCAAAGAACGAGGCAATCACGTTGCGGGATACATAGCCCAATGGAAGCCATTTTATGGTTATTGCATCGCATGTCGTTTATTTGAATATTGTCTCGCGACAGAATCGTTTGGCAACCTGCCTAATTTCGCGAAAACTCTGAACGAAGTACTTTCTTTGCCTAAAGCACCCCCGGCGCTGGTTGTGGCTGCGCTCAACTTCTTCCCTGGCTTTGTATCCCGCACCAGAACGAAGGCTTTATTGAAGAAGCTTGCGGCAACGCTGAAATCGAATGAAGAATTCTCAGAAGAATTTGCCGGGAGCAGTCACAAGAATAGCTATCGTAAGGCGCTGATCCGATGCGCTATCCGGATGGCTAATCTTAACATGGTAAAAGAAATGGACCGGACGTTTGCTGTCGCCGTGCCTCAGCGTTATCGGATGTGGTCGCTTCATGGCGATTTGGATGTAGAAAAACTTGTTTCTTTCGCGTTGAGTGTGGCGAGCCGTTGTGCAAGCGAATCCCGAGTAGCGGACCTTTTTGACTGCCTGCCGAAGGAATTCTGGGCATTGGTCAAGGACGCTTCCCGGCCATCGACCGACGAGGCCCAGCGGGCATTGCTTGACGAACGTTTGAAGGAATTAAGGACGCCCCATAATGAGACACCGCCGGAAATCCAGGAACGACTAGAGAATAGTGGGCTGTCGTCTTCGGAACTCTCTCATGCCGCTGACAGAATTTCTTATGGCGTGATGCCTTTGCTGGCATTGGTAAAGCTGCTTACGACTATGATTGCGGCGGCAAAGCCTATCCAAGCGAAGGCTGCCACGCTAGCATTTTTTGAAGCATGGCAGGCCTCTCAGGCTGGCACAACCCGGAACCGAGTCTATATTCCACAAGAACAATTACGCTTTGTGGACGCCCTGTACACCGGGTGCGCATCCGAGATTTTCATGGCGCTCGACTTGTTAACACCTTGCGCCGCTCAAAAGTTAGCTTCTTGCCTGCAGAGCGCTTCAACACTCGCGCCAGAAACCATAATTTATTTTGTCAGGCTCTTGGCAGGACGGCTGAACTGCCATAAGCAGGCTGGGAAAATGGCGGTATTGGCAGTTAAGCATATTGAACGTGATAGAGATATTCAATGTCGCAGCAGATTGTTCGCAAGCTTGTCGCGTGCACTGCTGCAAGCAAACCGTTCTGAGTCTACTGACCTTTTCAAGCGCGGACTACAGGAACTCGACGCCATAGGCTCGGGAGACTACGAATTTGCCCATGAGCTTTTGCAGTTTGCCATTACGCTGCGAGGTGGTCATCTACAACCAAATCTAGCGCTCCGGCTTGCCAAGATATGCGAGATCAACGTTTATGACTCTGACAAGTGGCATTGGCCGCTGACAGCCAAGGCGTTTGCACGTGCAGTGGGCGCTCCATATTTAGCGCAAATTGCTCGATGGCATGACCGCGACATCGTTAAACTGAGTCTAACACTTCCGTCAGCTCTAACGTATATGGTGAAAGAAGGTGCTCTGCGCCCTATCCATGCTGTTTCACTTCTCTGGCTGGTTAGCCCGGAACCCCTTTGGAGTTGGGGATGGAATGATTTATTGAATGCCTTGGCCGAGCAAAACACCACCGAGTCAATGTTACATGAAGTACTCGATCAGTATGAGCATTCATTTCCTGGGCGTTCAGCTAACCGCTATCTCTGCGAACTTCGCGAGGTATTGGAGTCCGATCCGGCTCTCGCTGCGACAATTTCCGAGCGCATCACGTTGTTGGAGCAGCGAAACACCAAATCAAGAATAGTCGAAAAGGATAGTCACTCTCCGCCTCCCCCTCCCAGGGATCGCAAACTCATTCGTAAGCAAGAAAAAGAGCGTCAGGCTAACGTGGCCAAGGCTCTGGCCAAGTTGGACCCAATAGATACCGCGTCATTCGAAAGCTTTGCTGAAGAATTAAAGGCATGCTCAGGTTGGAATTTCGACAAATCCCAAGCCTTCAAAAAAGTACGCGCTCGAGTCGCCTATGCTGATCGCGCCAAACATCTTGAGACAATCGTAGCTGCACGGAATCTAAGTCTGTCAGAAAAGAACGATCTTTTACAAGCGATAAAGGACGAGTGGACAGAAGACTCGCCAACACAGCTCTCATGCCTTTCCGCTTGCGGATTGCCGCTAGTTAAAGAACATGCAGAGGAGTTGCTTGGCAAGACATGGGGGACAGTGACCGATATCTCCAAACTATCGGAGGTGACAAGTACTCCAATTGATCAACTCGCAATAGTCTTGGTTGAGTCGGCCACAACTCGCCAACTGGACGCCTCTGCCATGACGTGGCTGAGTATCGCCACCATTATTTCAAAACGAGCTGAAGCTGAAATTCCTCTTAACGCCCTTGAGCGTCTGCTTGATAGCGGAGCGGCAAGGTTGGTCGACGAAATCGGCGATGGGGCATGGCGCGATGAACTAAACCCTGGCACGGATTCCGATGAGATCGCCGCTGGCTTGATATGGTTCTGCCTCGGATCGCCTAAAGCAAAAGAACGTTGGCGGGCTGCGCATGCCGTTCGGTCGGCGGCAAGATTTGGACAATGGAGCGTTATTGAACGAATGTTTGGCTTCTTTGATGAGACTGATGCAGGCGCATTTCAGGACAGAGCGCTCCCGTTCTTCAAATATAATGCTCAGCTTTGGTTCCTTATAGCGATTGCTCGTATCGCAATGGATTTTCCAGACGATATCGCGGCGCGGTTTCGTCCTAAGATGGAAACCATCGCCTTCCAAGACGCGTTCCCTCACGTCGGGATACGTCAAGCTGCATGTGAGGCGTTGCGGCATTGTGCCGCTGGGAAGTGTGGAGCGGACACACAAAAGTTACTCTCGAGAATTGCAAAAGCAAATGTGTCGATGTTCCCACTAGCCAAAACTCGCGAAAAAGCCGTACGTGAATTTCCCTGGGAGCGACCCAAGGATATTCCTAGACCAGAGCCAACTTTCTATTTCGATTACGATTTTGAAAAATACAATATAGATGCACTAGCCAGAGTATTTGGACTTCCTAAATGGCGGATAAAAGACCTTTGCCGAGATTGGATTCGGATATGGGCGCCGGAGGTGACTTCAATGAACGATTTTTCTGGCAAACCACGCCCATACAGTCGGCACGGATACTATCGGCCGACAGAGGAGTCCTATCAATCACACGGAGCCTATCTCGCATGGCATGCACTTGCAGTGGTTAGTGGACGGCTGTTGTCAGAGCGTCCTGTTACCGACGAGAGTTTTCTGGACGATCCGTGGAAGAACTGGCTGGCGGAGTACAGCATCACACGAGATGACGGTCACTGGATTTCTGACGGGACCGACGGGTACCCGCTGGTTGCGCTGAACGATTTAAGAGCAAGCAGCAGTTCAGACACCAAGCGCGAACAGCCAATCAATGACAAACAATTCCTAACATCGCTAGCTGGACTCGAAGATTCAACGCCTGAAGGGATTATCGTGCAGGCATGGTGGTCCTCTCCAGATAATGTTAACTGTGGCATCATGTCGTCTCTTGTTGATCCTGCGCATGCGAAGTTGGCGGCTTTGGCTATAATTACGTCTCCACATTTCCATATGTACTTGCCATTTCATGAATTCGATGATGACGAGAGTCCGCGTTTCCGTAGCGATGGTATGGAGCCTTGCGATCCGTGGATTACGCATACCGAGCAGTCGGAGGCTCTTGATGCTCAAGACCCATTCGGAGCCTCGTCGGCGCTGTCGATTTATCGACCAGCAAGGAACATCATCGCCAGATTTAAACTCGTTGCAACCAAGCCCTGGTCGCACAAATGGATGGAGAAAGGCGGTTCAACAGTATTCAGATACAATGGATGGGGCGGCTGGCAAGGATATGGTGACAGTGAAAATCGGCAAGAGGGGAAAGCACTTTATTGCGACCGCAGATTTCTTTCTAAACTACTAACACAACTAGACAAAAATCTCATTATCTTGATTAAACTTCGTGTTTACCATGAGCCAAACCGACACGACAAAGATTCAAGTCAAAAGAGTGAGTTCATTCATTCCTTCATGGCAGCCGTTCTAGACAAGCATCTCAACGTTCAAATAATCGAACCGACGACAAAACAATTAAAAGCCGTCTCGAAACTCAATCAGTATGACATATACAAATTTTCTAAACGCTTTCTGACAATTGCCATGCTAGAAAGCTAAAGACAAGATGGCCACACAAAACACGTCCTGACAGAGGGTATAAAATATCAAACCTTAGGTTTACAAGGTCGACATCCCCCTCTTCATCCCTGCCAATCTGTCCGCAAGCCGCGCTGTCCTCAAATGCGTGTACCGCGCCAGCATCTGCAGCGTCTTATGACCGGTTATCGCCTTGATTTCCATGACACCCAAGTCGGTAAGCTCAAAGAGACGGCTGGTCGCCTCGTGCCGGAGGTCATGGAAGCGAAGGTTTTCAAGCTTTGCCTTTTTGCACGCATACTTCATTGACGCCGTAATTTGATCCGGCAAAAGGCCAAATACAGGCCCTTGGTCCAAGCTTCGGGGCAGCTCGCGCAGGACAGTCAACGCCCCTTCAGCAAGGGGGACTTTTCTGGCCTCGCTGTTCTTGGTTGTTAGAAACAAGAGCGTGTCATGAACTATTCTGAGAAAAATTTCTATAAGTTAAAGGGCAAGATGACGTCAAAATATCAAAGTGCAAACCTGATGAAGATCGGGTCAGCCGTCCCCATGTGAGTGAGTAAGACTTTGTAAACGGCTAAACTGAAAATCCTCTTTCGACGAAATGATAGGAACTGAAAAATTTCCATCCAGTCCATGACACGATCTAGAGATGTCAGTCATGAGTTTAACCGATTTTTCCTAGGTCGTTACAGGCATGAATTCATAGTAGTAGACATGACAACTTCTCTACTTATAATACTATGGTGCCTATCATCATTCGATCACATTTATATCTACAAGCCATTCCACTGATCGAGCATGTCTGGCCAGTTCGTTCCTATTATTTTTATCAAGATATCGGTTTCACTTGGAGTCAAAAAATCTTGATCTCGCATCATCTGGGCAACATCTTCCGGTGTGTCAGGGATAAACTCAAAATCATCTACAACGTGTAACTCAAGCGCCTTCCTGGCTGGCTCACCGAACAAAGAGACGCCCAGCTCAATACCGTATTGATGATGCAAGACGACGCGATGTGCTACATTATCTATGACTTCATAATATTGATCCATCCACTCATGAATCTCTGTGAATGAACTTCCCAGCACCTTCAAACAGTGTTCCTCATGTTCTTTAATGTGCATACAATCACCAAAAAATATTCTTTAAACATATTCCTACTGGAGTAGGATCAATTACATCATTATAGCTAAGACAGGCACAACCAATTAGAAAAGCTTGCAAATTTGGCCTTCCCACTGTTTCAGCCCGCTTTTGCGAATGACCCCCATGCTACCTCATCAGAAAGCTGCATTTCAACTAACGATCCCCAGGTAGCCAAGGACGCTCTGGAGGGAATGGACAATATGCCCATTCTCGCTCTGGAGCGAGCCGGCCTTTCGATCAAGCCATAAGGCATGAAGCCCAAGAGCTTGGGGGGCCTGATAGTCGTTTTGCAGCGAATCGCCAACCATGAGGAGCTCGTCTGGGACACAGCCGAGCCCTTCCCAGGCATACCGGTAGATTGGCGCCTCGGGCTTGCGTGCGCCGACTTCATAGGAAAAGGCACGAGCATCCGGCGCAAAGGGCAGGAGCTCAAGAAATGGCGCGCCGTAGGGCTTGGCGAGATTGGAGACCACCGCGATCTTGAGGCCATGTCCACGGAGCGCTTGCAGCGTTTGCGAAACCTCGGGGAAGAGGCGCATGGAGCGTACTTCCTCTGCCACATGCGTTTCGAGGAGAGTCTTTTCTTCCTGGGGTAGCCCAGCTTCACTGGCGAACTCCGCCAGGGTCGCATCCCGCGTCATGATGGCTTGGTAGCAATCAGCCGCCCCTTTCTCCCATCGCCTCATGATCGAACGATAAGGAAGCCGGAGGGATTCGGTGCGGCACAAGGTGCCGAAGGCATCGAAGAGGACGCCTTTGATTTGTCGTGGCTCCATGCAGGCTCCCTAGCAGCTATTTAAAAGTCAAGGCCACATCCTGATCGCTGATTTCGGAAAAAATTAAATATGCCTGACTTCCCCACGCTTCGCGCCATCCAGTCTCGCTGCGAGGTTTGCCGTCCGTAAATGCGTATATCGTGCAAGCATTTGCAATGACTTATGTCCAGTAATAGCCTTGATTTCCATCACGTCCAGGTCCGTATGCTCAAAAAAACGGCTGGTGGCTTCATGGCGTAGATCATGGAACCGCAAGTCCGCCAGCCCGGCCCTTTGACAGGCTTTTGCCATCTTTTTTGATAGTGACTGCGGGACAGTACAACTAGGAAAAACCTTTCCTGAGATATGGCGATGGAGCCCTTGAAACACCTCAATGGCTTTTTTTGACAAGGGGACTGTGCGGCATGTTCCATTCTTTGTGTCTTGCAAAAATACGGCCTTATTACGTAAGTCAACATCTTTCCAAGTAAGTTTGAGGATTTCACCTCGACGCATGGCCGTTTCTAAAGCGATTTTTATTATTGCAGAAAATTCAAAGTCATTGCCAATAGCTTCAAAAAGTTTCTCTTCTTCCCCCTGTTCAAGTCGTCTTTCTCGCCCAGGCGGCAATTTTGGCTTGGCAGCAAGTTGCACCGGATTGGTCAGACTTTCCATGCCCCAATCGCTTTTGGCGAAGTTGAAAAGACGCGAGAGTAGCGCCAGCTCCAAGCGAATCGTGTTGGCCGAGACACCTTCTTTTTCCCGTTCGCGACGATAATCCGCAATATCTTTAGAGCGGATCGTCGCCATGATCCGAAGGCCCAAGGCACGTTTTTTGAGGCGGTCAGCCCGGTATATCTCGCTTTGCGGGTTTTTGAGCCGTGGCAGATACTCTTCTTTGTAGCGGTCGAGACATTCGCCAAGGGTGTAGCCCTCGGCCTCTTTGGTCGAGACGAATTGCCCCTTGGACATTTCGGTCTCAACGCCTTTTGCCCACTGCTCGGCCTCGGCCTTGGTGTCAAAGGTCTTGCACGTCGTGGGGTAGCCGCGCTTGCGAATCCGGGCCTCCCACTGGAGGTTTCCGCGTTTGCGAAATGTAGCCATTTGCTCCACCTCTCTGTTGGAGCAAGTGGAGCAAAATTGGAGCAAAAAATCAATATGGGGGGAGATGGAGGGCTAGGATGCACCGACGAATCGGAAATTATTCAATGATGGCGGAAGCGTATAGGAGTCGAACCTACCGGACGCCTCGCGACGTCCCACTGGATTTGAAGTCCTGTGCTCGACGTTGGACGGACGTCCCTGTGTATCTATATGCGTTGAAAATACTTGAATTCCATGCTTCGACACTTTACGTGCATCTCTATGGTCCCCTATGTACATGGAAAAAGTGGGACCGGAGTGGGACCAGCAATGGCTAGACAATGGATTAAAACAGCATACGTCGGGGTGCGATATAGGAAGGACGGGAATTCTACAGATCGGTATTTCGCTATCCGCTACCGACGCGACGGCATACTGCACGAGGAGGGGCTGGGCTGGGCTTCCGAGGGCTGGAACGCCAAGAAGGCTTCCGAGATGCGGGCGGAGCTGCAACGGGCCCACACGACCGGAGACGGACCGGCTACCTTGGCCGGAAAGCGCGAGTCCGCCAGGATCGCGGCGCGGGAGCAGGAGCAGGCCGAGAAGCAGCGCAACGCGGCCGGAGCGACCTACAAAGAGTTGGTCGAGGCTCACTACATCCCCTGGGCCGAGAGGGAGAAGAAGTCGGCAGCGGCGGACAAGACGCGGCTGAAGCTGCACATCTTCCCCGTCATCGGCGCGCTTACGCTCGACGAGGTGACGCCACAGGTCCTCGAGGCGTTGCGTGACAAGATGGTCGCCTCCCATTGCCGGGCGACAGCCTTGCAGGTGCTGGCTCTCGTGCGCAAGACGTTCAACCATCTTGGACGTCTCGGGCTGCACACCCTGCGAAACCCGGTAGCCCTGGTGAAGCTGCCCCGGCTCGACAACGCCTGTGAACGGTTTTTCACACACGACGAATTCGACCGGTTCCTGGCCGCAGCGGGTAAGCTGGGCAACCCCGACCTGCACGATGCCTGCATCCTGGCCGTTGACACCGGTTTGCGCCTGGGAGAGCTCAACAGGCTTATGCCGGCGGACGTCAACCTTGAGCTTGGTTTTCTGACTGTGCGCGAGGCTGACGGAAAGCCCGGAGGCGTGGTGCCGCTCAACAGCCGCGTGCGCGCAATGTTGCAGAAGCGGCTTCTGACAATAGCGCCGGGGCAGCATATCTTCCGCACGACGCGCGATGGAGACCGGGAGATGTCCAGACGCTTCACCCGGCTGGCCCGCGCACTCGGGCTGAACGACGGCGTCACGGACAGAAGACAGCAATTGACGTTTCATAGTCTGCGCCACACTTTTGGTTCTTGGTTGGCTTTGGCCGACGTGGAACTCTACCGCATCCAAAAGCTCATGCGGCATAAGACTCCGGCGATGGTACAGCGGTACGCGCATCTTCGCCCTTCCTGGCTGGCCTCCGACGTCGAGGTTCTTTGCAAGCCACCATCCCGGCCAGATCACGTTGCAGATTGAGGCCGTGCTTACGCACAAACCATTCCAGTACGTCGCGCATGTCGTAAACGACCTTCTTGCGTCCGAAACTGTAGCGTTTGGCCGGCCCCGTACCGGCCGCGTCGGCATTGCTCAACGTCGCCGGTTTTATGAGGCCTGCGGTGACCTCGTAGACCGCTTCCCTGGCCACCCGCATGGGGAGGCGCGGCAGCCAATCGTCGATCCAATCACGCTCTTCCTGGGTCAGTTCACGGGGTTGCATTCCGGCCTCCTTGTCGGTGTGAATTCTTTGCAATACGCCGTCTTCGGCGTTGGCGCGCCGTCCAGGGAACAAACGTTGTTCCCATGGCCATTGAGCGAGCGGAAATAGACGCACCGGGCGCAGCGCCGCCAACGCTTCCTGACGTAGCGGCGTTCGGCCCGGGCCTGGGCGACGGCTTTCATGCCGCCGCCTCCTCGCTGGTGTAGGCCGCGACGTCATCCTCGCAGCCGATGAAAATCCCGGTCCAGCCTTCCCTGATCTTCCCGCCGTCGTGGAGCGGAAAAACACCGATGGGGTGGACCGGGCCGCCGCAGCAGAGCCGGACCGTTTCCGACGGCGCGCGGCGCAGGAACCGTCCGAACTCCACGCCGGGAACGATAACGCGGAGGGTTTGCGGAACCGAACCGGCCAGCGTTTCCAACGGCTCGAAGCCGCGCACGGCCGGGAGGCAGAGGGACGCGTCGCCCTGGCCGAGGGTGAGGCACATATTCTTGCTCCCCTCGGGCAGGTAGATGGCCAGCCGTTCGGCCGCATCGGCGAAAACCTGGGCGCGGATATCCACGGCGTAGACGTCCTCGACCTTGGCCATGAGCCGGTCCGTTTCGACCCAGACGCCGCGCCGCACGGGCAGGCTCCACCAACCCACGGCGTCGACGAAGAACAGGCGCTTGTCGGAGACGGCCATGGCCCGGGCCGTTTCGATCCATTTTGCGCCGGGGCCCATGCGCCGCGCCTCCACGCCGAAGGCGTCGGGCACGGCCCGCCACCAGCCTTGTTGGCCGCCCTGCCCTGGGACGTCCACGCGCACGAACTGGTGCCCGTCCAGTGCCTCGACCCGAAGCGCCCCGGCTTCGCCAAAAGGCGTGAAGCGCACCTGGTCGAGGCCTTCCTCTTCGTCACCGGCCGAGGGCGCGGCAGCGGCAATGGCAGCGGCCAGCGGCGCCGGATCGAGGGGATGGGTCGTTTCCGGCAGCGGCTCCAACGTCGGCGCGTAGCGCCAGTCGGTCATGGGCAGGCTGGCCCGGGTCCGGCCACAGCGCAGGCGCAGCATACCGGCGTCCGGGTCCGGGGAAAGAATAATTGGGGCGGCCGGCAGGCGGGAAACCAGATCCAGGGATTTCCTGGCCGGGAGGCCGCAGCGGAATGGATCGAATCCCGGAGCGGCCGTCAGCCGACAATGGACGTCCAGGGTGCCGTCCGTGGCCGTGAGGGTGATCCGCCCGTGCGTGCTGGCGGACGCGTCGAACCAGACGTTACCGTTTATGGTGTTTTTCCTGGCCGACGCCGCTACGGCGGATGCGGCCCGGGAGACGGCCGCCAGCAGGTCGTCGCGGAGAATGGAGAGGGTGGCATCGCGCATGGCTACACCCCCAGCGCCCGGGCCTTGCGGCCGAGGTTGTCCAGGCGGTCCAGGGCGTCCAGGCAGTCGCGGGCGGCTTGCTGGGCGTCGGGATGGAGCACCAGGGCATGACGCCCAAGCAGATGGCGCAGCCTAGTTTCCGCCTGGGCGGCGTCGGCCATGGCCTCGGCCGCGTCCAGGTGGAGCTTGAGGGCGCGGATTCCTTCCATGTCGGGCCCTTCCTCCGGGATCTCGGTCAAATCCACACATGATGCGAGCATGCCGGGCACGGTCTTCTCCTTACCGCTCAAACCGGGCGGCGGTTTCCGGGGCGATGTCGATGCGGCGGCCGACGACGCGCTCATGCCGGCCAATCCAGAGCGCCGCGCCGATGGCCAGCACGGCCAAACCCCAGACGATCCACAAGATGGCGAGGGCGATGGCGTCAGGCTGCATGATCGCCCTCCCGCTTTTCGTCCGGTTGCGCGGCGTGGTCTTCGGCCATGGCCAGGGGGATGACCCGGAGCCGCTGGAAAAAGCTGTCCGTGGTGGTCATCGGGGTTTTGGCTGCATTGGTGTAGAGGATGATCGTATGGGTCCGGACGAACTTCATTTCCTGACGCATGGGGTTACGCGGCATCGTCGCGCCCTCCGTCCCTGTCGCCGGCCGGGAGCTGGCGTTCGCGGCAATCGACAGGGGGAATCATGCCGCACGGGACCAGCCGCAGCAGCGCATGACGCCGTACGAGCGCCACGCCCTGGATGGTGCCGAGCGCGCCGCGCAGGGCATGGCGTTGCGACATGGTCAAAAACGGATCAGCGGCCAAAGCGGCCACGGCCGTCTCGGCCTCGGAAAACTTGCGGTCAAGCTGCGTGCGCATGGACGCCTCCGCGACAGGCCGGGCACGTGGCGCGCACGCCCGGGTATTCGGCCACCACGCGCCAGCCGGCCTTGATGTAGTCCGCCGCCGTGCGGCAATCCGTGTCGCCCGAGCGGCGGCAGACCTCGCAGGAAATTTCATGAGGAGCCACGTAGAGCTGGTCCGGGCGCTTGGCGAAGTGGCGCATGACGTCGGCCATGTCGTATTCCATGTCTGGGACCTCTTCGCCGTCCATAGAAACGGTCTTGGCCGGCCGGAGAGAATAATCCGCCTCTATCTCGACCTCGACGATGATTTCGCGCCGGCACTTGGGACAGATGATCGTGTGTTCCTGGGTGTCCTCTCCCCCCATGAAGCCATCCGTCGTGCCAAGGTCCCAAACGGACAATTCCGCTTCGCAGTAGGGGCATTCGTAGACGCTCATTTCCCGCCTCCTCGCCGCTCCAGCAGCCCGAGCGGCACCGGTTTGCGTTCGCCGGCGCAGCGCGCCGCCCATTCCTCGCCCGTCCAGACAATGGCCATGATCCAGGTGGCGCAGCGACCGGAGCGCCACCGCTGGGGCATCCCCACCCGGTCCCCGGGCGCAAAGGGCAACACGCCGGGCAGCGGATCGCGGCCGGAAACACTCATGCCACCGCTCCTTTCCGAAACCGCTCGGGCAGGGAATACGTCCGGTCCCAGCGCATGTGGGCCAGGTGCTCCGGGAAATCCTGGTGGCTCATGAACAGCGGTTCTTCCGGGAAATCGAGAAACGGCCGCTCCTCGTCGTAGTAGGCGGTCGTGTCGTAGCTCATGCCTTCCTGGTACTTGTAGTCGAACCCCGTGCGTTCCCGGGCGAAGGCGAGGATCGCCGCCATGGCCCGATGCCACGGCTCCTGGCCGGGGCCGAACCAGCCCTGCCCGGCGGCCGGAACGACTTCGCAGGCCGGACGCCCCACGAAACGGCCGTACTCCTCGAACAGGTTGAGCACGGCCAAACGCGGCCGGGGCCAGTTGTCCGGGTCCAGGAACACGCGCCACTGTTTGACCGTGAGCGTCAGCTTGAGGCCCTGGCGCGAATCGGGTTCGGGCAGGTCGAAAAGCGACATGCGCCGCGCGCCGCCTTGCTGGCGCATGTCGTGGATGCGAAGGGCTTGCGCTGGCGGGGCTGGCGCGGCCGACGGGGGAACTGTCGGCCGCGCCGGGCCAAACGCGCGGAGGGGGAACGCGTCCGCCGTGACGCCGTTTCGGGTCGACGCCTCGCCAGAGGCCGGGGAGGAAAGCGCTCCCCGGCCAACGGCCGAGGCCGCGCGCGGAGGATGTTCGCGCGGCCCGGAGGCGGCCACTCCCTGGCGAGAGGTCGACGTGGCGGCCATGGTCAGGCGATCTCCAGGGCCTTGTCGAAAGCGATCAAGGCTTGCACGGCTTCGTAGATTTCCTTGTGCACATCGCGCTTGTCCCGGGCGCTGATGTCCCCGTCACCGGACGTCTCGAGAAAAACCCGCATCACGTCCCCGACCTCTTCCACGGCCTTGATGGCCTGCCGGGCCAGGGTGTCCGTCCCCGCCGCCGCGCGCGGCCGGTCGATGACCACGCAGTCCATGCGCGACGCAAGATAGTGCAGCGGTCGTTTCGAGCCGGTCTTGCGCATCAGCGGCAACACCATGTTGGCGTCGAGCTTGAAACCGTCCTGCTGCGAAATCTGGTTCATGAACGTGTTGTAGCGGGAGAAACCAAGCTCCTCCCCGATTTCGCCCGGCGTCAGTCCGGAGGGTGCGTCAAGGACGTCTTCGTGAAGCACCTCGACCAGGGAATCGAATTTGCGTGCCATAGATTCGCCTCTTTCTATCTCGTGGCCGGCCAGGAATCTTCCTGGCAGCGTGGCGGCATGGAACCGCCAGCCCGGGGGCCCGGATGCGCCGACTGCGAGGAATGGGTGTGCACCCTGACCGGCCGTTTTTCGCCTACCGGCTGGATCAAGACATGCATGCGCGCCCGAAAGGAGTGCCGGGAGACGGACCCCGCCTGTGACCGGTTCACGCCATGGCGTGTGGGATCGCTGGTCATGCCGCCTCCGCGTCGGGGACAGGGGACATGATCGCCGGTTGCTTCGGTTTGGGGCCGCGCTTTTTGGGCACAGCCGGGAGCGGCAGCAGGTCCGCCGGGATTCCCTGCGTTACAAGCCATTCGATATGTTCACGTTTCGGCCGCCGCCCGGACAGCACATCGCCCATCGCCCCCCGGGAGATGCCGCGTTTTTCCGCCAACCCCTTCACTTCGATGCCGTTTTCCAAAAGGAAAACTTTCAGGCGCACTTGACGCCTACTTGTTTTGTTGCGTATTTGTTCGCTAAAATCGTTCATCAGATAACCTCTCAGTTGGTTGCCGCCTACCCAAGGGGATGCCGCTATGACTCGTCGCGAATTGATGCTGCGCGCGCTCCTGCAAGCGACCGGGCAGCCTCGTTCCCACCTGGAAGACGTGCTTGATTACGTCGTGGCAACCGAATCCGGCCGGGAGAACATGGATGAAGAGATTTCCTCGGAGGAACAGGCCGTGCTGGAAGCAGCCTTCGCCGATGAGGCTTCCGGAATACTGGCTTGGTACGTGCGCCTGATGACTGGGAATGAGGAGTTGATTCGGAGCAGAGCCCGCGCGTTCCAAAGAGAAAACGCTCCCAAACGGGCCAAGCGTGGGGGGCGTTGAGGAACTCCGGGCATTTCCCGGCAAGAAGGTCGTCCACGGACGGAAGTTCTTGGGTTGCTTGCGGCATGCTAGGCTCCTTCGTGGTGGTGGCGCAAAACCGGGTCTGACCCGATCCACCGGTAGCCGTGCAAGGCCATCCTTTCCGGAATTTGCGCAGGATCTACCCCTGGTTGGTTCTGGTGCACGGGGGTGGCACAAAACTGGCGCAGACCGGCCAATAGCCAGATGAGGATGTCCATGTATGCGGAGGGATTCCCTACTAAGCTGAACCCCGGGGAAGGCAGCGAGGTGGTGTTCATGGTTGCTTGCGGCATGGTTGTCTCCTTGTCGTTTGCGCCCTCCCCTTCCAGGGATGCGGTATGAGCGGACGCGTTGCGTGTCGCTTAATTATGGGGCTAATTAAAAACGTGAACTCTTGTCAACGTTTTTCATGGAAAAAAGATGAAGTCTGACGACACAATCGAGTTCGCATCACGCTTAAGAGAGCTAATTCAGGCTCTTAAGATTAAGGATGTTGAGTTCGCGCTCTCAGGTGGCGTGACCAAACAAACCCTGAGCGGCTACTTAACAGGCAAAAGAGAGCCCGGCAGAAGTACACTCGCGAACTGGGTAAACGCTTTTCATGTGAACGGGACATGGCTCTTGACCGGCGAAGGTGAAATGCTCGGTGACCAGGGGAAGACCGAAACGCCGGCCATCCCATTGGAAGAACTCAGCGAGAAGTTGACCCCCGCCCAGCGGGAGATGCTGACCTATAAGCGGACCATGCAGGAGTTGGGCGCGGTGCCCGAACGGATCATCGATGGCATCGAAGCCATCGCCATGGGCAAAACCCGCGCCCCGAAAAGTAGCTACGCGACGGCCGAACCTCCGGCCGATCCTGGATATAATAACGTCCATGAGCCCGGGTCTGACTTCGGGAAAGACACCTAAGGGGACTATTCAGTAGCAAGGAGAATGGCGTGGACTTCATTGACCAAATCCAGGAACTTGTGAACCGTACTGGCAAGCTCAAAGACCACCTCGGCAACGAGGAGGCGACCAAGACAGCCCTTGTCATGCCGTTCTTACAGACGCTCGGCTATGACGTGTTCAACCCAAAGGAAGTGGTCCCGGAGTTTACCGCTGACCACGGCATCAAGAAAGGCGAGAAAGTCGACTATGCCATCTGCCTCAATGAACAGCCGATCTTCATAATCGAAGTCAAACAATATGGAGCCGACCTGTCCCAGGCTTCTGGTCAGCTCTACCGCTATTTTTCCGTGACCGCCTGCCGCGTGGCGTTGCTTACTGACGGCGCGCGATTCCACTTTTTCACCGACCTGGACGAACCCAATAAGATGGACGACAGGCCGTTCATGATCGTCGACCTGGAAGACCTCGACCTGTCCCTGGTCCCCGAGCTCAAGAAGATGACCAAGGCCCAGTTCGACCTGGAGCAGACCCTCTCCTGTGCCATGGAACTCAAGTACACACGGGAGATCAAGAAGCTGCTGACCAGTGAGCTCGATACCCCATCCGAGGATTTCGCCCGTTTCTTCATTGGCCGGGTCTATACGGGCCGCATGACTGCCGCCGTAAAGGAGCAGTTCACACCGATCATCAAGCGCGCGTTCGCCAAGCTCATCGACGAACGCATCAACGAGCGCCTGAAGGGCGCGATGACCGTGACCACCCCGGCTGCCGAGCCCCCCACAGAAGCGGTGCCGGAGCAGCCTGCCAAGTCGAAGATCGAAACGACGCAGGAAGAAATCGAAGGCTATCTGACCGTCAAGGCGATCCTCCGGGAATGCTGCGACCCTGCCCGCATCGCGGCGCGTGATACGCAAGGCTACATGGGCGTGCTGCTGGACGACACGAACCGGAAGCCGATTTGCCGGCTCCACTTGAACGGTTCAACGAAATACCTCGGCTTGTTCGATGCAGCCAAAAAGGAAGAACGCGTTGCCCTGGAAAGTCTGAACGACATTTTCAAGTACGCGGATCGCATCATGGCGACATTTAAGAGCTACGAAACCCCGGCCAACGGTAAGGCGGAGTAAGGCAGCTTGTTGACGGCGTTTATGCTATCGTGATGAAATGTGTGCTGGCGAGAGGAAGACGAAGGGATACGGGGTGGCCAAGGATCGCGGCCTGCAAGCGAAGATTCCCAGCAAGGTGCAGGAATATGGGGCGAAATTTGGGGAGAGGACATAACGTATAAACCTATTCAGCTAATTGTATTTCACTGAGGATATCGTGGACAAGCCTACAATAGACTCATTAATATCTGCAGGAACAGATTATT
Organism: Solidesulfovibrio fructosivorans JJ]; assembly: GCF_000179555.1. NCBI lineage: Bacteria > Pseudomonadati > Thermodesulfobacteriota > Desulfovibrionia > Desulfovibrionales > Desulfovibrionaceae > Solidesulfovibrio > Solidesulfovibrio fructosivorans. The sequence goes on along the minus strand of NZ_AECZ01000001.1, from coordinate 180,352 downwards.
GTGAACTCAATGATTTCACCAATGCCTTTAGTTGTTTCAACAAAGTCCTCCAGACAGACAGCACCAACAACGAAGCATTGTTCGGACGTGGAGTTTGCTATTTAAAAACAAACAAAAAAGAAAATGGAGTTGCTGATATTCGAACTGCTGCTAAATTTGGCAACACGTATGCAAAAGAATTTTTAACAACACCATTAGGCGAAAATGATTCCCATAAAGTAAATGGAACTGTCTTTTCACATCCAGATTATTCATCAAAATATTACGGCATCAAAGGCTGGCTAGCGTTTCTTTGTGTCGTTCTGGTTTTGTCGCCACTCCTTACTCTTGGGAAATTTGGAGAAGCCAGCGGCAAATTCAACGAGTTACTAATAAAGTACAAACAATTATCGCAAAGTGTTTCTCCAGATCACCCGAGTTTTTTCAAAATACAGACGACAACTTTAGCACTTATCAAAGCAAAATACATAATCACAACACTCTTTTATTTTTCCTACGCCTTGCTATTTACAGGGATTACAGCCGTTATTTATATTTATAGAAGAAACAAAAAAGGAATAGCCTACGCAAAAGCATATATTGTCGCCACGATAATTATCAACTGTATCTACCCAATCCTCATGTATAAGGCCCTAAACCTTGGAATTGATTTCTTCATAAATACATCTGGAGTTCAATTCATACTATCTCTTTCATTTGGCATTGCCTGGCTGCTATATCTAAATAAATCAAAACGAATAAAAGCCACCTTTGGTGTATGACCATATAAACTAGACACAAAAACCTGTAGCTAAATACACCAGCACCTCCACGAAGAAATGCGAAACAATTAAATTGTTATATTGTGTACCAAGAGCTGCGGCCTGCATGCGAAGGATCCGGACAAGGCTCTGAAAGATGGGGCAGTTTTTGGGAAAGGTTATAATGAATTTATCACTGTATTTCTCTATGAAATTCAATAAACTTTCCGTAAAGGAAAATATTGAATAGCACTAGGCAAATATTTCCAAATCATACCTAGCAAACATCAGCAAAGTACAAGGTTTTTCCAATGATAAAGTGTTTCTTATCACACAGCAGTTCGGACAAAATTCGATACGTTAAGATCGTTGCGGACAATCTTGGTCACGATTACTGTGTCTATGATGAATACACATTTGAAGAGGGGATGAAGTCACTTGATGAAATCATTTCAACACTAGAAAGCTCACAAATTTTTGTTATTTTTTTATCAAATTCAGCGCTTAACTCTAATTGGGTAAAAACTGAATTGCAATTAGCAAAAGACAACCTTTCCAAGGGGACTTTGAGGAAAATTTTTCCTATAATTATCGACAAAGATATTGACTACACTGACGCCAGAATACCGAACTGGATGCGTGCAGAATACAATATCAAGCCCATCTTACGGCCCAAGCTAGCTGCACGCAGAATTGAACAAAAGATTAGAGAATTACTTTGGGAAGACAACCCCATGCAAAAAGACAGAGAGCAATTTTTTGTCGGAAGAAACGAATCGATTGAAGAATTTGAGCAGCGTATATATGATTACGACAGAACAAAGCCAGTCTGTATCATAGCATCGGGCTGGAAAGAAATCGGGAGATCATCTTTTTTAAAACATTGTATACGAAAGCTTGATCTTATCAAACACTCTTACCTGCCCCCCCTCATCGACATGGGCGAACTTGACAGCATCGACGACCTGATCTTGAAAATTGAAAACCTGGGATTTTCTGATACTAACAGCATCGGGAATCTTTCATCGATGGCCAAAGAAGAGAAAATTGACCTTTTATCAAGGCTACTCGTTGATATTAAAAAATGCCGGGAAATACTTTTCATATCAGATCACTTGGCAATAGTATCAAGAAACAATACCATTACCGACTGGTTCTTAAAATTACTCAATAATATAAAATCAATCGACTCGATTGTGATATGCATTCTTTCTTCATATAAAATCAGTTATTCAACATATCGGAACCTAGACCACTTGTTTCATATCCATATTCCCGAGTTGTCATACGACGACAGGAAAAAATTATTAGGAAAATACGCTCGATTTACCCACCTGGAGCTCCCCAAAGAAGAGTTTAAGCACTTTTTAGACCTTCAATTTGGATATCCAGGCCAAGTATATTTCACTGTAGACTTGATAAATAAAGAAGGCATAATAAAGGCAAAACAACAATCCTACCAAATAGTGAATTTCAGCAGAGAAAAAGCTTTTTTACTTTTCCAACACTATACTACAAGGCATTTTGATCTGCTTGCTGTTTTATCAAAGTTTGATTTCATTGACTACAATCTTCTAGATGTATTGGTCGATGGGAAAAGTGATTATAAGCAGGCATTGTCTGACTTTTTTAACGACTCAGTGTGCGAACACATAGGTGCGAACAAAGAATATATCAAAGTCAGTGATATAATTCGTGACTATGTATTACGGCATAGGATTGACGTGCCACACGAATTTCATGAACGCATAAAGAAACATGTCGATGAATTCATAGACACTATCAAAGAAGAAAATTTCGACTTGGCCGACTATTTTTTTTCATTAAAAGAAAAGCTAAAAGACGATATAAATTTTCAATCAAAATTCTTGATACCTTCACATTTTATACGTGTAATCAAAGATCTTTACGACAGAGGGAAAAGATATAACGATGTCATAACCCTGGCAAATAAAGTACTAAGAGGACCACAACAAATTGAAAAAAATATTGTTGACAAAATTCGCTATTACTTATGCCTTTCTTTGGCGCGCACTCGAAACACTAAATGCCTTTCAGAAGTCCAGAAACTATCTGAACCGGAACATAGTTTTATTAAGGGATTCTACTATAGACACATGCGAAGATATGCCGATGCAATAAGTTGTTTTGAAAAAGTTTTAGAAATAAACAGTAGATTTTTGCCTGCAAAAAATGAACTTGTTGGCGCGCTTATATCTCTTGAGGAATTTGACCAAGCACTTATTCTTGCAACCCAGGTTTACCAAGCCGAAAAAACAAATCCTTTCTACATACAAGCTTATTTCAATTGTTTAGTTCACCAAGACAGAGCCGACGCCATCGATGCTGAAATACAAGAATTATTTAAAGCCATGGACAATGTTGCACTAGAGAAAGCCAAGGAAATGAATGCTTCAATGCATGCTTTATATCAAGCTTTTTATTTAAAAGACAAAGCAGCTTCGCTCGACATAATTAATGATACAATATCACAACATCCAGAATCAACTTATCCACTAATTAACAAATTCAGAATTTGCAACTTTTTTGACGATATTTTGTGTATGGAAGAAACATTAACTCAGCTGGGAAAATATATTAACGAAAAATCTCAGTTTTATTTTTTCTTGATAAGTGCTCAATCCCAATTAATTGCCAAAAAAACAACTATTAGCGATGCTTTTGTCCATATAGATTCTAAGCTTTCATCTTTCCCTCTATCAGCAAGAAATACCTTAAAAGAAAAAATTCGAAAAAATAAAACCATAGGCCTTTTTCTTGACGAAGAGTCAGTCTAAAAACAATTCATACAAATTTTTAAAAACTTTTGATTGGCTGTCCATTTTAAAACCAATAAAGCATTAAGCTGTCACGAATAGCAACGGGACTGTTGCATGCCATCGCCCCCCCCTTTCCAATCAACATGGTCCTGCGGTATTTTTAGTTGAGGGACCCCAGAGTAGAAATTGCCAACTGCGAATTGCTTTCTTTTCTGAACTACTGTCTAGCGTAACACAGAACCGGCATACTTTTTTCTGCTAATAGCCCATCTTCCCCGGAATCACCCCTCTTACCCCGCCGCGTGGATGCTCCGTATCTCCGTCCCGTCTCGGGATGAGATGGATATGCACATGAAACACGGTCTGCCCGGCAGATGCGCCGGCGTTCATGCCGATGTTGAAGCCGGTGATGCTGCGGTCGTCCTCGCTTAGCCGGTTCCTGAGTATCCGCAGCAGACTGTCGGCGTCGTTGCGCTCTGCCTGGGACATGGAAAACCAGTCCGGCGTATGGCGCTTTGTGATGACGAGCAGGTGTCCGGCGGTCACCGGAAAGCCGTCCGGAATGGCCACCACGGAATCATACGCCTCTACGATCCGGCTTTCGATGGCCTCAAAGCAGAACGGGCAACCAGGAACCGCCTCCTCACGCACAAGGGGGCGATAGTCCGTGTCCTCCTTGTTCCCTTTGGCCCTGTTGCAGCGGGAGCAAAGCACCTGCAGGTTGGCGTATTCGTTCTTGCCGCCCTTGGACCGGGGCTTGATATGGTCCACGTCCAGGGGGCGGTCCTTGTTCGTGGCCCCGCACAGCGCGCACCGGCCGCCTGATTCCGCCAGGACCCGATTGCGCAGACTCCCGGGCACGGGCTCGGTCTCCAGCATCCGATATTCCCAGATACCCAGGCCCCGCTTGAGCATGTACTCCTGAAGCTTACGGTCGCAGAGCATGCGGATCTGGGTCTTCTCCTCAAAGGAAAGCCGCCCCGCCGTCAGCTCCACCAGTTCGCCGTGCGACGCCACCACCCCGTGCCGCCGCAGCACCTTGAGCGGCATCTCCTTGATCTTCCGCTCATAAAAAACAATCTGGCTCTCGTCCTGCCCCAGAAAGGCCAGCGCCAGTTGCCGGATGGTCGCCGATCCCCCGGCATCCACCAGCGAACGAATCAGCAGCGGCTGGTAGATATGCTGCATCGTCATCCTGTGTTCGAGAAAGTCCACCAATTCGTCGAATCGCATCGGATATGCCCACTGTTGGAAGTTTTTCCCCTCGGCTGCGGCCTGGCTATCCTGGTACCCGGGCACAGGCTGACGAGTCAAAGCGTGGCTGATCAGATCATCCGTCCCTGTGGCCTGCCGGTCCCCTGCGCCACGTTTTGACTCCGGCCTTCCCCGATGCTATCCGACTTCCGGATCAGGACCAGCCATTCCGCCCCCGGCTGTGTCCCCGGAGACTCCTGGATGTACCCGATTATCCAACAAAAAATTGATCGCCTTCGCGCCGGCGCTTCTCCCCGTGTCCTGGATCTCTTTGCCGGCTGCGGCGGCATCTCCCTGGGATTCAGGACCGCCGGCTATGAGCTGCGCGCCGCCATTGAAATGGACCCTGTTGCCGCCGCATCCCATGCCCTGAACTTCTACCCGGACCTGGAAGGTGAGGACAAAAAACGCCACGCCCAAAGCCGGGACATCGTCAAGACCGAACCCCATTCCTTCATGCTTGAAATGGGCTGTCCGGAACCGGAAGAGGCCATCGACGTCGTCGTCGGCGGCCCCCCCTGCCAAGCCTTCGCCCGCGTCGGCCGGGCCAAGCTGCGGGAAGTGGCCGAACATCCCCACGCCTTCATTAAGGACCCCCGCAGCAACCTCTACCTGCGCTACCTGGAGTTCATCAAACAGCTCAAACCTGTGGCCCTTCTCGTGGAAAACGTACCTGACGTCCTCAACCACGGTGGCCACAACATCTACGAGGAAATTTGCGAGGTCCTGGAGGAACTGGGCTACACCTGCGGCTACACCTTGCTCAATTCCGTGCATTACGGCGTTCCCGAGATGCGCGAACGGGCCTTTCTTATCGGCTATGCCGCCGGCATTGCGGAGCGGATTCGTTTTCCCGAACCGACCCGCCGGCATGAACTCCCCAGGGGCTACGAGGGCTCCAGACAGGTCGCGCTCAAGTATCTGCCCGATAACGGCAACGGCGTATTAAGCCTCCTGGACAACAAATCGCGCTTCCTGCCAACGCCCGAACGAGGTCCCCATCTGCCACCCGCGGTTACGGCCAGGGAGGCGCTGCAGGACCTGCCGCCCATCACCGGCCACCTGAACGGAAAGCTGAAAAAGGGTCCCCGCCGCTTCGACAGCCTGTTGCCCTATGATGAATCCCGCCCCATAACGGATTACGGGAGACTCATGCGCTCCTGGCCGGGCTTTGAAAGCAGCGTTGGAATCTCCGACCACGTCATACGCTTCCTGCCGCGCGACTACGCCATCTTCGCCAGGATGCGGCCCGGCGACCAGTACCCGGAGGCCCACCGGCACGCGATTGCGCTGTTCAACGAAAAGCTTGCCGCTCTCCAGGCCAAAGGGCTTGCTCCCACCAAGAATTCAAAAGAATACATGCAACTCTGGAAGGGTACCGTTCCTCCTTACGACCCCGACAAGTTCCCCAACAAATGGCGCAAGATGGAGGCGGACTGCCCCGCCCGGACCCTGATGGCCCACCTGGGGAAGGACAGCTATTCCCATATCCATTACGACAGCCGGCAGGCCAGGACCATATCCGTACGCGAGGCCGCAAGGCTCCAGTCCTTCCCGGACGGATTCGTGTTCGTCGGCCCGATGAACCCCGGCTTCCGCCAGATCGGCAACGCCGTCCCCCCGCTTATGGCCAAGGCCTTGGCGGAAATCATGCTCAAAACCCTGCGAGGCTGAAGTGTCCGGTAAAATCGCCCTGAAACGCCTGACCCGTTCGGACCTGACGATCTTTCAGCACCATTTGGCCTTCCAACACGCGGGAAAGCAGAAATCCATCAATCTGAATGCCGATGTCTTCGTCAAGCAGCTGTTCCCCGCGCTGCCCGAGACCGAGGAGGGAAAGGCCGGCTATCTCGGCCTGGATCTCCTGCTTCTTGGTCCGGGACTTCATGGGGCTTTGCGGCTGCAGCGCAAGATCATCAAGGGCGGCAGCTACAAAAACTGGCGGCTCAACGGCGAGATCATCCCGACGGCTGTCACGGCGGACCGATTCGACCCTCTTGCCCAGGGCGATTTTGTCATCTTTGACTTCTCAGGCGACATCATCCCCACTTCCGCCCGTCTTCTCTTTGTCGCTGCCGCGATTGCGGCAGATGCCCCGCTTCATGCCCTCCTGGAAAATCGTCTCGGCCCCAAACGGATGGTTCCTTTCACGGCCCCTGAACTGGAAACCCTGATCGACATGGCCGCGCTGCCGGATGATCACCCGGCCCAGGAGTTCACCCTGGGAGGGGCGATCGAGGACGCCGCCCTGGGAGGGGTTGAAGGTACGGAACGGCTGTTCCGCCGTCGTTCCGGCACCATGATGACCCGGGAGACATTGCAGCGTGCCCGACAGAATGCCGAGACGCTCGGCCGTGACGGGGAGGCGCTCATTGACGCCTGGCTCGGACAGCAGAAGCGGGCCGGCCTGGTCAGGGAATATACCTGGATTTCCGATGCCAACGCTGTCGCACCCTACGACTTCACCCTCGTGGATGCAGCCGGCAATGAAATCCGTCTGGATGTCAAATCCACCACCGGGCCGTTCGAGCGCCCCCTGCACGTTTCCATGGCCGAGCTTCTGGAAATGGCCGACGAGGGCCGGCGTTATGACCTCTACCGGATTTACGGCCTGGAAGAAGGGACTGCCAGACTCCGCATCGCCGGAGACCTGTCGGGTTTCGCGACCTCTTTGATCCGGGTGTTCGGAGATCTGCCGGCCGGTGTCACCCCGGACGGCGTGTCCATCGCTCCGGAGTCCCTGCCCTTCGGTGATGAAATTCCGATCAGTCTGTCCGATGATGACGAGGAATGACCGTGGCCGAAAGCGACGAACGGACCGATGTCCTCACAGAGGAACAGCGCCGGCGTTGCATGGCCGCCAACAAGGGCAGGAACACAAAGCCCGAATTACTGCTCCGGAAAAAGCTTTGGAGCCTCGGCCTCCGTTACCGCATCGGGCACAATCTGCCCGGAAGGCCCGACATCGTTTTCGTCTCACGCCGGCTTGCCATCTTTGTCGATGGCTGCTTCTGGCATCGCTGTCCGGAACATTTCCGGATGCCGAAAACAAATCATGATTTCTGGGAAAGAAAGATTTCCCGCAACGTCTCCCGTGATGCCGAGGTCACTGCACAACTGGCAGCGGCCGGCTGGCAGGTGCTACGTATCTGGGAACATGAGTTGCGTCAGGATTTTGATGGTGTCGTCATCCGCATCCAGCGGACCATCGGTCAATAAGCCAACCTTCCCACACGCCCTTGTCTCGTTTTGATATCTATTTGTAATCGTTTGCTGATTTTTTTATTGTATTTTTATATTTTATAGTTGATATAATATCCGACAGTGGTATCCTCCTCGTGGAGGCTCATACACCAGCACCACCACAACTAACTTATTATCAGAGTTTATTTAAGAAACAAAACTTAACAAAGGAAGATCACCATGTCCGAGGCTAACGATCAAGAAAAAAGAATTGGAATGTCACTCGATGAATATGAACGTGTCCTTAGAGTTAAAATACTGGAGGAAATCAAATATGACATAGAAAATTGGGCGTTTAAAAAATTCAAATTATGGGGTATTGTTGTTACGATCATTTCTTTATTTGGATTGACATTCATGGTGAAAGAAATCTTCACAAGCATGATGAAAGAAAGAATGTCTGGGATTGAAACTGCAACACTACAAGCATCAAATGCCGCTCTTAAAGCTGAAATAGCCGCAGAAGATGCCCATAAAAGAATGGAGAAAATAAGGAGTTCGATAGAGGCATTTGACGATGAAACAAAATCGACTATAGGCAAGTTGTCTATGACCTTAAACAAAAAAACAAAAGAAATAGAAGAATCCCTTCAGAATATTGATGGCAAGATTAGTAGTGCCAAGCGTCAACTGGACGTCACCTCTAGTTTAACAAAGTCAACAGCGCAAGGCCTTGAACAGTCCGGCACAGATAAAAAAATACAGACCGCTGTAGCCCAACTTAATGAAATTGCAAGCAATTCGAACTACAAAGTCTTTGTATATCATGTTGATGGACAATTAACAGACTCACAGTCTGCCACATCTTTATTGACAAAGCAGGGGTTTCAGTCTTCGAATATCCTTTCCTCCCTTGAAGAGTCAGGAGACAAAATGGCCAAAAACACAATCCGTATAATATATGATAAACGAGGGGAAAATATTGTCAAAAGCATCCAGGGTGAGTTGTCTAAAATGTTTCCGGATCGTGTAGTCACAGACGCCTCTCCCAAAGAAAAATTATCTCAGGATGTTCAAGTGTTGTTTTATTAGTGTTTGCTCCAACGCTGAACGAGATTGCCCGTCCTTCATGTGGGCCGGCATCGACTGGTCCGTCGGCAGAGGCTGGCCCCCAGGCAGACTCATGGCAGCACGAACCGGCCGTTGCGCCACAGCACACGGCACGCTCACCAGTTGCACGATCGCGCGCGGCCGCACCCCCGATGAAACATCGAACTGGAGTCTGGCAACGCGCCAAATTGTGCGGTGTATTCGTAGCACCGCTTCCCGAAGCATGTGGTTCCCGAACAGGAGCCGGATTCCGCCATTGCTCGAGGGGATGTCCGCGCCCTTTGATGGGGAACGGCCAGTGAAGGGGCTATTTGATCCTTACCGCCCTCCCCGCCTCCCGGGCCAGCCGGCTGATCACCCGGTCGCCCTCGACAAGCACCCGGTCGCCGACCGATACGGTCACGCCGCAGTAGACCTCCGGTCGGGCGGCGGTCGCCCCGGCCGTGGACGCCGTGCCGGACGTGTCGGCCGCCACGGCCAGCTCCACCCGGCCGCCGGCCAGGATGCGGACAATGGTGGCGGCGCGACGGCGAGGGGCCGGCGCGACCACGCGGCGCAGTTGGGCCAGGGCGTTACTCAAGGGGACGCTCCACGGTCAGGGTTTGCGTCAGCGTTGCCGCGCCGGAATCGGCCACGGCAAGGGTGATTTCGATGCCGGTCACCGTGGCCCGCCAGGTTTCCGCCGCCGGGCCGTCGTCGATCTCCACCAGTTCACCGGGCAGGAGCACGCCCACGGACGACTCGGGCATGCACGTGACGTCGACCTCGGCCGCGTCCTGGCCGTACTCGTCCAGGTAATTGCGCCCGGCCTGGGTGGCCGGGGCTTCGGAGCAGGCCAGCTCCGCCGTCAATTCGTCCGGCGCGGGGGATACCCCGTCGCCGCGCGTCACCGTGAGTCTCATGCGCTTACCTCCGCCAGTTCGAGCATGACCGGGAACGCCTCGCCGAGCGCCGCCGGGACCAGCTTCCACACGTCGTAGCGCGTCCGGTAGGTGATCTCGGCCACGGAAAACCCCGCGCCGCCGGACAGCAGCACGTTCGCGCCGCCGTTGGGCGCGACGGCTCCAAGGTCCGTCCCCCACCACACGACCGCATCCACGGCCGCCACCAGCTTGTCCAGGTCCGCCGTGTCCTCGTCGTCGAAACCGACCGTCTCGGTCAGGCGCTCCATCTCGTCCACGGCAATCCGTTCCAGTGTGCCAGAGGTGGCGCGCACGGCGTAGTCCACCTCGTGGTACACGCGGAAATAGCAAGGGCTCCCGGGCGGGAACGTGTCGCGGCCGGCGTTGCGGTCGTCGTCCAGCTCCCAGGTCAGGCAGCCGTCCGCCGCCGCCCGGTTGTCCACCACCGTGACCGCGTCGTAGCCGGGCTGGGCGCTGAATGTTTCGGAGAGCGTCAACACGGCGTCGGCGGCGGTGAGCACGGCCCGGGGCGCGGCGTCCGCGTATTCGGTCACGCCGACCGGGTAGCGGTAGCGCACCGTCACGCCGCCGGCCGGATCGGGTTGCAGCATACCGCCGCAGCTTTGCGCCAACCGGGACAGCACCGAGGCCGGCGTCTCGGCGTCCGCCGTCAGCCTGCCGGCGGGCAACGTCCAGTCGCAAACCTCCCATGAGCAGGACAGCCCGGCCAGCCCGGCCAACTCGGACGCGGCCCGGCTGGCGGTCGTCTCCGGCCAGGACTGCGACAATGCGGCGGCGTAGGGTTCGCCCAGCAGGCACGAGACGGTACGGGCCGTGGCCGTCCATTCGGCGGAGGTCGCGGCGCGGTCCCGGGTCCGGCCCTCGAGGACCAGGGCGAAGGGTTGGCCCGAGACGGTCAGCGTCAGCCGGCGTCCGGGCGTGCAGTCGGCCCAGGCCTCGGCGTCGGGCAAGGTCAGGTCCACGCTCCAGGCATAGGATTCGCGGTCCCCGGTGATGTTTGCGCCGGAGAGGTCCAGGGACGAGCCGTCGTCGTCGAACACGGCCGACCAGGACGCCGGCCGAAAGATGGCCGTGTCGGCCGGGATGCCGTGGCGCGACGTCCACTGGCGGCTGGCCGGGTTGACCTCGAGCACGGCATGGCGCGCGCGAAACACCCCGGCCACCATGGACGGCACGGCATGGGCGGCGGCGAAGGACCGCCGTACCCATCCGGCCACGCTGTGCGCGGCCGCGTAATCGGCCACCACGCCCGGGGCCAGATGACGCACGGCGAGGTCCCGGCCGACCGGGATCAGCCGCTTGACCGACCATCGGCGGGACGTGCCGCGCGTGGCCACCGGGACCAGAGGCGTAGGTAGCAAGAAGGACAATGTCGCCGGACCGGCCGCGACCTCCGGAGAGGATTCCGAAAAGAAGAATACCGTGCGGCGTGGCGCGTACAACTGCCAGGGGTTGGCTCGGATCGCGTTGAGTTCTTCGATCGATAAGGCCCTGTTTGGGTAGATGAGGGCCGGCAGAAAAATGCCCCCGGCGGCTTCCCCGGGAGCGGTGCTGCAACGATTCGCAATCGTGATGCGTTGCCTGTTCGCAAAATTGGGCGAACGATTGCTCAAGCCGACGCCTTCGGTAGTGCCGGCGGCGTACCCTATCCCGTTTTTATAAAAGAAAACATCGCTGTTTTCCCTCGAAACGGCATAGCAACTCACGTCGTCTTCTACATAGAAAAAGCCGCTGACCGAATCCACGCCGCCGTAGGAAGTGTCGCCCACAGTGAATCGCAAGGCCGAGTTTGTGCCGTTGCGCTGCAAGGTTAAAGCGCCCCAGGGACTGGACCAACTCGCGTTGTGCGGGACGGAAACCAGGGCGGACGTGTTCACCAGCGCCGTTACCCTGGCAAAAAGAATGATCGTCGCGTCGAGGCCGACATTGAGCAAACCCGGGGCGAACGGAACGTATGCCCCATCGCTCGATCCGCCGGGGGAATAGATGGCGCCGTCCTCGCGCTTGACGGCCGCGCCCATGAGCGTGAGCGGCGCGCCGTTCACGCGGTCTCCGGCCGCGTCGATGAACGTCGCCAGCCCCCGCGTGAGCGGATTGCTCCAGTCTATGGGCGTCCCTAGCGGGGGACGGCATTGCCAGACGCCGGACATGGACTACACGCTCGTCAGCTCGTGGCCCAGACATTCCACGGTCACGCCCTGGCCCGTATTGCCGCCAAATCGCGCCCGAGCGTACAGGATCTCGGCCGGCAGCGAAAAAGGATAGGTGTACGCCGTCGAAGCCGTCAGCCCGGCCGTGATGGCCAGCCATTGCCGCCAGGTCGTGCCGGCGTCGTTGCTGACGTCGATGTAGGCCGTACACGCGACCGTCGGGGCCGTGCTCCCGTTGGTGATTTGCAGCGTGCCCGAGAGTCCGAGCGCTGTGGTCAGATCGATCGCGGAGCCGGTCGTGCTGGCCCCGGCCGCATTGGTCGCCGGGGCCTGAAGCGTGCGTGCGGTTTTGGTGACTGCCATGGGTGTCTCCTACGACGCGGCGATGACGAATACCGCGCTGCGCCAGTTGACGGGAAAATCCTCGGCCGAGACGTCGACCGGATTTGTGCCGAAGCCGATATGGGCCAGGAGCGGATCAGTCAGGACACCCACCGTGCCGGCGATGTAGAGCACGGCATGGCCCATGTCGCTGGCCGTCAGCGCGGCGAACACCACATTGTCGGCCGTGAGCGTCACGCCGCCCGCGCCATCCGGGGTCGCCGCCTTGCCGGAAAGCGCCTGGCCGCCGGGGCTGTAGTTGGTGCCCGCGATCTCGCTTGCCGACACGTCGGCGAAAACGGCATGGGCGACGTCAAAGGTGTAGCCGGAACCCAGCAGCGCCAGTTTGACGGTGTCCGTTTCCCAGCTCACGCCGGAGAGCAAATGTTTCAGTGCCCCGGCATAGGGCGCGACGGTGATGGCCATGCCCGCATCCTCCTAGTTGCTGCCGCCGATGGCGCGCAGGCCGAAGGCGTCGCCGGAAAACGGGGCCGCCCCGGCCGGCAGCACGGACCGCATCCAGAACGCGGCGGCCGCCGCCGTCTGGCCGAGCGTTACGATGTCCCCGGCCGCGAACGTGCCGCTCCAGACGCTGGCCGCGATGGTGAAATAGGGCCGCGTGAAATCGGCGTTGGTCGGCGCGAAGGCATTGCCAATGGTCCCGGCCCCCAACGCGCCGAGCACGTCCGAGACGGCCGAGAAAGCCGTGGCCGAGGTGAAGGTGATCGTGACCGTGTGGTCGATCCCGGCGATGGCGTCGGGCGTGATGCCGGACACGTCCACAATGCCGGCGGCCGACGTCATTGCCGTCATGGCCACGGTCGGAGCGATATCGCCGCATTGCAGCACCGAGGCGCAGCCGTCCCCGGCGGCGTAGGCATTGGCCGCCATGTCGCCGTCGGCCAGGGTGATGGTGTCCACGCCGGCCGCATGGGAAACGGTGATATTGTCATGGTATTCGTAGACGTCTTCGCTGCCGTCCGTGGCCGCGCCGGCCTGGTAGAGACACACCGTGTCGCCGTCGTGAAAATAGAGGAGGTCCGTGTCCTTGAGCGCCACGGCGAAAGTCGTGGCCCCGGCGGCCACGGCCGCCTGCAACGTCCCCGCGCCGTAGGTCGTCGGGCTGACGGAAAGGTCGGCCTGGGTGTCCGTGGCCATGCCCGCGAAAAGCGCCACCCGTTCGTCCGCAGCCGAGGGCGCGAGCAGGTGCAGGCCGGCTTGCGAATAGGTCAGGCCGTCGGCATTGGCCGCGTGCAGGAAGAACTTGCGATACATCGTGCCGCCGTTTTGCGCCTCGGCCAGGGTCCAGTCGCGCAGGAAATTGCGGTTCGCGCCCGACGTGACGGCGTGCTTGCTCATGCGGCCGCCGTTCGACGCGGTGTCGGTGACGACCGCGCTTTTGCGGATGATGATTTCGGAGGATACAAGCATCACATTTTCTCCAATTCTCGGACAAGGTTGTTCGTCAATACCGTCATAATATCTTCTAGGTCGCCTATCCACGTCATGGTAAGGAGATTATAGGGGTGTATGGTTTCGCTTGTACCCTCTCCAGTCACGTAGGTATCATAACAAGCTATAAAAAGATTCGCATTGTATTCCGCCAATTTTGCATTGACGATATCAGGAGTGGCTTCCGTTTCCGAATCCCCACCGTCCCCAGCAATGTGGTAATCAATGTCCGTTATGAGGCAAATTGCTCTCTTGTTGTATCCTGCGAACATTCCGCATGCTGTCCGGATAGCGTCCAGCTGGTTTTCCTTGCCGTCCGCGCCACCGAACCCTTCGAGACTCGATAAAAACGTTGATACAATATCGATATTGTTGGTAATATCCAATTTCCGTCGATACGGAACTTCATCTCCAAACGTCACAACACCTATGTTAAGGTACATGCTTGACGCTTCGTTCAAAAAAGCTCCAAGGGCTTCGACAACGGACTCAATGGCTCCAGACATCGACCCCGTCGTGTCTATACAGAAAACGACAGCGTAAGTGTCTTCATCTTCTCCTTCTTCTTCGCTTGTTTCATCCCGGTATGTATCGTTCCAGGCAAGCTCCATGGAAAATTCTTCCCGCAACACGCCCCAGCGCAGCAGGAAAAACCAGTAGGCCGTGTCGTCGCGGTCGTCCTCGTCGTCGGTGCAGGTGCCGGCCGGGAACCCGGCCGCCGGCTTGGCCGGGGTGGTCCAGCGCCATTCCCGGCACCAGGCCGAACGCGCGGCCGTGGCCAGGACCGACCCCGCCAGCTTCGGCGCGTTTTCCGCCGGGGCCAGGGCATTGCCCGAAAGCCGGAAGAACCGCGTCACATCCTCTCCGGGCAGGGCGACGACACTCACATCATTGCCGTCCACGACGAAACAGTGCCCCGCCGCGACCACGGTCAGGAGCCGCACCACCGGCCAGTCGAAGGATTTCAGGCCGTCCGTGCCGTCCAGGTCGAACAGGCGCGCCTCGGTCTGGCCCGGGTATTGGCGCAGCGTTCCGGCGCCGAGCCCGTCCGCGCCCTGGGTCAGGGAGTAGCCGGCCAGAGCGTCGGGGGACGCGCCCCAGAGGTAGAGCCGCACCGCCTCGCCCGGGTCCACGGTTTGCGCCGTCACCTCGATTTTGACGCCGCCGTTTTCCTGGCCGGAGGAGGAGAACGGGACCAGCATGGTTTGCACCGCGCTCATGCGTAGCCCCCGATTTTCACGCGCACTTCCCCGCCGGCCGGCGGGATGGTGATGCGGTCGTTGTCAGTGTAGCTGTCCGCGTTGGACGCCGTGTAGCCGGCCTTGGTCACCACGATGGGAAACGTTCCGGAGAGATGGCGGAACACCTTGACGAAGCCGTAGCGCTGGTCGGTCTGGCCGACGCTGACGCCGCCCAGCACCACATTCGCGCCGAGCACGGCCCCGGCCGTGCGGCGGTCGATGACCCGGATCTTGATGTCCGTGAAACAGATGGACGTGTCGTCGGGGTCCTCGGACAGGGTCAGGGAAAAGCGGTGCGTAAGCTCGCCGTCCTCCCAGAGAAAGAACCACTGCGCGCCGCGCGGATCGGCCGGCGAGGTCCAGGCCCATTCCCGGCAGTACGGCGCGCGAACGCCCACGGCATGCACCGTGCCGTAGAGTTTGGGCAGGCCGGCGGCCGGGACCAGACAGGCATAGCCGCGTCGGTGGAAAAGCCCGGTGATGTCCGCCCCGGCCGGGGCCAGTGTGGTGATGCCGCCGGCATCCGAAATGCCGTAGAGCGGCGAGAAGGCGATGACGCGCGAGACGCCGGTGACGGGGTAGTCGAACCGCTGGGCCTCATTGTCGCCCTCAAAGTCGAAATACTTGCAGGTGGTCTGCCCGGGCCAGACGTTGGGGCTCCCCGTGCCGAGGGAGGTCAGCCCGGCGTCCAGGCGCAGGCCGGTCAAAAGCGCCGGATCGGGAGCCCAGACGCGGATGGTCACGGCCTCGCCCGGGTCCACGTCCTGCTTGGGGAATTCCAGGAGCGACGTCGGGCAGTCCGTGTCCTTGCCGACACGCACCAGCATGGTTTGTTTGGCCGCGCCCATCAACAGGTCTCCAGGCGCAACGTCACGAGCTGGTAGCGGTCGTCGCCGGCCGGATCGGCCGTGTCGCGCACCTGCGCCGTTTCGACGGCCTTTTCTTCCTGGGTGCGGAAGCGGACCGAAAACGCGCGGCCGTCATGGAGCCTCAGCGTGCCGGACCAACCGGGAGTGGATGCCCAGCCATGGAGCGTGAGCAGATCGGACCGGACGATCCAGGCGTCGTCGCCGCCCAGGTCAATGGGCCGGCCGGCGGCGAGCGCCGTCTCGGACACGACCAGCCGGCCGGACAGGGTCCGCGCCGTGGCCACGGCCATGGGCAGCGCGTCGAATTCGTTTTGCCACAGGCAGTCGTCCGGCAGGGGCAGCGTGTCCAGGGTGATGCTCATTTCATGCTCCCGCCCAGGCGCCGCAACTGCCGGGCCAACGCCATGGCCGTGGCCTCGGTGGCGCGGGTCTCGAAGGTCTTGCCGCCGAGGGACAGGTTGAGGGTGGCGGTGTAACCGGAGCCGGAGGACGCACCGTCAGGGACGGCGGCGGCTGCGGCAGCGAGCGAGCCGCCCGGGACCACGCCGCCGTCGGCGAAACGCGGCAGCGCGCCGAGGAACCCCTCGAGGTCCAGGCTGTTGAGGGCGTCCAGCGCCCGCTTGGACAGGATGGAGCGCATGGCCTGGACGTTGACCATGCCTTCGCCGGGCATAACCCTGGCCAGCACGCTGTCCTGGCCGGCCACCGCGCCCGGGAGCATGGGGACCTCCCCGCCGTCCGCGAAGCGCGGCAGCTTTTCCGAAAGCGCCGCCCAGCCGCCGGCGGCGTATTTGCGGATGCGGTCCAGCACCGCCACCGGACCGCCCGAGGAAAGCCACTGCGAAAACCCGGAAATGGAATAGCCCTTTTCCTCGTCCGCATCGGCCCGGGCCCGGGCCTCCTCGATATCCAGATCCTCCATGGCCCGGTCGAAATCCTTTTTCAGGTCGTCCAGGGTGTCGGCCAGATCGGCGGCCAGATCGGCCTTGTCGGCCTCGGCCTGGTCCTTGGTCGCCTGGGTGTCGTCGGCGGCCTGGGCCTTGGCCTCGTCCGTGCCGGCGGTAAAGGTGTTTTGCGCGTCGCCAAGGTCGGCCAGGGCCTGGCCGGTGGCCTCGTCCAGGGTTGTTTTGGCCTCCGCCTTGGCCTCGCCAAGGGTGGCCACGGCATCGGTCGGAATCCGGAACCCGCCCAGGGCGTTCTGGTCGCGCAACGCGGAAACGTAGGCCTGCTTCAGCTCCTCGACCTCCGCTTCCCAATCGTCCAGGGCGTCCTGGTCCGAAACCCAGTAATGGGTGGTGGGCTTGCCGCCCATGGTGTTCGCGCCGATGGTGGTCTTGGTGTAGCCGTGCTCGATCTTGTCTTCCTTTTTCTTCTCCTGCCAGGCGGCATAAGCCTCGTCCACGGCGTCCTGGAGTTCCTGCTTCTGCTCCTCGTACTCGGATCGGGCGTCGTCCATGGCATCCTGGTAGTCGGATTGCGCGTCGGCCAGGGCTTCGTCGCTTTCCGCCTGGGCTTCCTCGATCGCTTCCTGGTAGGCGGCCTGGGCCTCCTCCCAGGCGGCTTGCAGATCGGCCAGGGTGTCGGCCAGGGTCTGGGCAATGTCGTCCAGGTCCGCCTGTTCTTGGGTCAGCAGGTCGGCGAGCTGGTCGTCATGGTCGCCCTTGGCGTCGGACACGGCCTCGTCGTAATCCTCTCGGGTGCGCTTGCGTTCCAGGGCGATGTCCGCGAGTTGCTCGTCCAGGTTGCCGCCTTTGGCAAAGCTGACGGCCGCCGCGTGGCGGATGCCGTCCAGGCGCGAGACGGCGGCCGCGCCGTGGGCGGACATGCCGGGCGCGGCGGCAAGGGGCGTGGTCGCGCCGCGAAAAGCCGCCGGCACGGACACGGCCACGGAAAGCGGCGTCGGACGTTGCGGCGTCATGGGGGTGGGCGTTTCCGGGGCCGCCGCCGTGGCCGCCTGAATCTTGCGCATCCAGTCGGGCCAGACGAATCCTCCCGTGGCAAAGGCCTGCACCCCGGCCATCCGGCCGGACTGGATGGCGTCCAGCACGCCCCGGCCGTACTTGGCCACGGCCGCCTTGCGCACCACGAACGCGCCCTCATCCAGCATGACCGGTTCGGAATCCTCGTTCCCGACGCCGGGCACCAGTCCTCGCCGAAACGGCCGGAACACGCCGCCGCCGGCCGCGAAATGGGCCACGGCCTCGCGGGCAAGCCGCATGGAATTGATGGCGTGGAGCAACGGCGCGTTTTCCCTGGCCGCGTCCTTATCGATGACCACTTCCCCGGGCATGACCATGGCCGGGACGCTACGCGCCGGGCCGCCCGTGGCGTAGGCTTCGACCTTCTTTTCGTAGACGTAATGGGTGCTGTACGTATCCTTTTCTAGCTCGGCGATGGCTTTTTGCGCCGCCGTTGTATCCGGTTCAACGGTGTGCTCGGACTCGGTCTTTTTGCCGTTGAGCGCATCCAACGCCTTGTCCACGGCCTCGGTGTCCACGTCGACCTTGAGCGACAGCGGCGACTTCTGCATGTCGGCCAGCTCGGCCTTGACCTCGGCAATCTGGTCCTTCATGGACTTGGCCGCTTCGGCCCAGGCGTCCTTGCCCTTGTCCGCCGCGTCCTTCCAGACCTGGCCGGCGTCGGCCACGCCCTTCATGGCCGTCTGCACGGCCTGGGCCTGGCCGACCACGTCCTTGCCGCTCGAAGCCGATGCCGCGTAGGCGTTTTGCGCCTCCTTGGCCAGCTTCATGGCGTTGTCGTAGCCCTCGGCCGTGCCCTTGGACGCTTCCTGCTCGGCCTGGGCCAGCTTTTCCGCCGCCACCTTGAGCTCGTCGTAGTAGGCCGCGGACTGCGTCATGGTCTGCCGTTTGAGGTCGCGCAGCTTCTCTTCCGTGGTCTTGCCGGCCTCACGGGACTCCTCGGCGTAGCGCTTTTCCTGGGCAAGCGCCTCGTCCAGGCCGGATTTCAGCGCCGACAGCCAGTCGGTGAGCGCGTCCTTCTTGGCCTTCATGAGGTCCTGTTCGACCTGCTTGCGGAGCGCCGCCTTTTGCGTTTCATTGGCGGCGGATTCGTTGACCAGCTTTTCCTGGGCAGCGGCCACGGACTTGGCCACGGCGAGCACGGCCTCGTACTTGTCCTTTTGCGCGGCCAGGCCGGCGGCGGCCGCCGCTCCCTCGGTGGTGGCCAGGGCCTTGGCTTCCTTGCCGGCCATGTCGTAGCGGTCGGCCACCTGGGACAGGTAGGCGTAACCGGCCGTGCCGGCGTCCTTGATCTCCTTGGACAACGCCTTGTACTGGTCGGCGGTCAAGCCAATCTGCCCGGCGTTGTCCTTCAGGACGATGGTGCCGGCGGCGACCTTGCGGCGGAACTCGTCCATGCTCGAAACCGACTGCCCTTGCGCGGCAATCAGCTGGTTGAGCATGTCCACGGCTATCTGATTCTGTTCGGCCGCCCGCTTTTGATAATACGCCGCGTCCTTGAGCAGCCGGTTCGTTTTGGAAATGGGGTTGTAGAGCGCGTCGAACTTGACGGCCAGGGACGTGGTCAGGTCGATGAGCTCCGGCGCGGCCAGGACAAGGCCGGCGATGCCGAGCTTGGATTTCATCAAGATCGACGTGAGTTGCCTGAGGGCCCCCGCCGCCTTGGTGATCGCCGCCACCGTGGCCAGGGCGACCAGCAGCTTGCCCCACTGCGAAATGAAATCCTTGGCCTCCTTGCCCACGGTCTTGAGGATTTCCCAAATCTTGTCGAACTGTTCGGCCGCGATCCGGCCCCACTCCTCCAGCTTGCCGGACTTTTCCAATTCGGCAAGCGCCTCGGTAAGCTCGGCCAACTTGGCCTTGATCGACTCAAACAATCCGGCGGACATGAACTGCTGGATGTCGCGGGTGGCGGCATCCATGAGGTTGGAAAGCCGACCCTCGAAGGTCGACATCTGGCTTTCCATGCCGCCTGAAAACATGCCCTCCCATATGCCGGAAAGCGCCTCGCCGATCTTTTCGGCGCTCTTGGTGACGGTCTTCTCCATCTGCTGGCCGTTTTCCATCCAGGAAAACGTCACCTGGTTGCCGACCGTGGACGCGTTGAGCCCGAATTCCTTCAAACGCTCGAACTCGCCGCGCGTGGCATCGGCGAAAGCCTCCACCGCCTGGTCCAGCTCCTTTTGCATGCCGGACGCGGCGTTGCCGATGGGTTCAAGAAGCTGCTTGGGATCGAAACCGTAGGAGGTCAGCTTGACGAAGGCGTCCGTGACCTGGGACAGTTCGTAAGGCGTGCGCTGGGCGAAGTCCTGCACCCAGGCCATGCCTTCCTGGGCGGTCTTCGACGACTTGGTGACCGTCTCGAGTTGTTTGGCAAGGCTCTCGAACTGGGCCGGGACCTGGACGAACTTGCCGGCGGTCAAGGCCGCCGACACGGCCACGGCGGCGGCATAGAGCCCGTTGAGGCGCGTGGTGACGGCGGACGCGGCGGAGTCGATTTTGGAAAAGGAGGAAGCTCCCTGGCTCCCCAGCCCGGACATGCGCGACTGGATGGACTCCAGAACCGCCGAAGCCTCGTCCTTGGCCTGAATGAGGATATCCAGGGAACCGCCCGCCATCTAGCCAACCTCCCGCAGTAAATCGTTCACGTGATCCTTGAAGGTTTCCGCCTTGCCGTGGGCGGCCAGCCGCATGTCCACGGCCCGGCCGGCCCGCTCCAGGAGCTTGTCCTTGCGCGCCGTCGCATCGGCCGCCTCCGCCGCCCGCAGGCAACGCATGAACCAGGACAATCCGTAGCCGTACACGGCCGGGCCGTGTCCGCGCCGCACAAGGCGGTCCACGGCCCGGGCCAGAATATCGAGCGAATCTAGGCGGCCTGTTCCTTGGGTGTTTTTTCTGCCGGCGCGGCGTTGACGGCTTCCCACAGCGTCCGGAGATTGCCGAAAAAATCCGTGTTCACCTCGGCCCATTTGCGCAGGATGCGCAGCAGCGACGAACCGCCGACCTCGGAAATGGATTCGCCCAGGTCGCTGATTTTCGGCAGAAGGTTCCGGCCTTCCTCGCCGGCCTGCCCCATGGCCAGGGACAGCACCAGCATGTCGACATCGCCGGTGCACACCAGCCCCAGGATGGACGGGGCGGCGAGCATGTCGGCCACGGTCATTTCCAGGACGGCCACGGACTTTTCGCCGTTCGGATGCTCGATCTTCAGAGAGTTGGATTTCCGCATGGCGTGCTCCGGTTAGGCGGCGGACAGCATACGAACGCTGTACGGGGAGGTTTCGCCGGACGGCGTGTTGAGTGTGCCCTCGTATTGCGCATCGGCGAAGTCGTCGGACAGATAGTCCAGGCCGTTTTTCGGCGTGAGCTGCGATTCCTTGCAATCCACGCGCATATTGGTCTGGTCCGCGAGGTTCTTGCCGATGAAAAGCAGCCGGCCCTTGATGGTAGAGCGGGTGGAACCGGTGATGGTGTAGCCGGACATCTTCGGGACGGAATAGGTGACGGTGACGGGCTCGGTTGGGGCCTCTGTGAACTTGAACAGGCCGCCGTCCTCGTCCATTTCATAGGTGGTGAAATCGGCGTTCGAGGCGTCCTTGACGCTGGTGATGGAAACGCCGGCCGCGCCCAGCTCGTAAAAGACGCCGGCCTTGACATCCTCCACGGCGAAGATCTTGGTCGCCTCGGCCGCGAGCGCCTGGGTCGCGTCGGCGTCGTCGCCCATGTGGATGAGGGCCAGGTTCGAGCGGATCAGGTCGTTGAGGGTGAACGAGACCTTGGGCGCGCCGTGGATGGCCACGGAATCCAGGGTCTGGCCGTAGGTCTTTTTCATTTTGCTCGTGCGCTCCTTGAGCGTCGAGGACTCGGTGATCATAAACGACGTGGTGTTGCCGATGTGCAGCAGCCCCGTGCTGTTGCCGTTGTCGTCCTGGCGATCGAAATAAAGGTCGCCCGATCCGAGAATGCCCGCCATGTCTGCCTCCCGTTTTCTTATTTGTTGGTGATGATGATGGTGGTTGCGCTGTCGAAACAGCCGTCTTCGGCATTGGCGAAAACATCGTCGCCGGCCTCAACCTTGCCCAGGCCCGGGGACATGAGCGCCTTTTCCGCCAATTCCCGCAGATCGGAAGCCCGGTCCTCGCCGTCATCGGCAGTGCCGTCCGGATCGCGCCACACCGAGCACACCATAAAGACCGTGCGGACAACGATCTGCGTCTTGTTGCTTTTCTGGTCGCCCAAAAGCTCCAGCGATATCCACGGGTGGTCCGACGGTTTCGGAGGAGCGTTGTCGTCGTACCGACGCAGCACGGTGAGACTCTTCCCGAAATACTCCTGACAAAAGGCCCCGATGGCTGCGCTGTTCGAAAGGCGAGACCGCAGCTCGGCCATGAGTTGCGACGTGGTCATGCTGTTGCCCCCATGAGCTCGCGCCAGTTCTTGTTGAATTTTATGAGAAAATAGGCCGGGATCTTCGGCGTGATGCGCGCGAAATAGGGCGCGGCCACAGGGCGCTTCGGGACGTCGATGACGGCCTTGTCCTTGGACAGGGCGTAGAAGTTGCGGCCGACCTTGGGCTTTTTGGCCTTGGAGCGGGCGCGCGTCTTGGAAGCCACGAAGCGGCGCATTTTGTCCGTTACCTGCCCGTGCCAGCCGTATTCGGCCTTGGACGCGATGTAGGTGACGACAGGATCGGCCCCGAGCAGGCTGTCGGCCACCAGGCCGGTGATGCCCACGCCGGTGTAGCCGTCGGACAACTTCTTGGCGCGGCTGCGTCCCTTGCCGAAGCCGATGGCCACGGCCATCTGGTCGCTGAAAGCCTTGTAGCGCACGAACTGGCGCAGAAACTTGAGCCCGGTCCGCTTTCCGCCGAGCGCCTTGGTCAACGGGGAATTCGCGGCCCACCCAGGCGCGTTGAACCACAGCCGCCAATTCTGTTGCACCATCCAGCCCGTGGATTTGAGCGCCTTGAGCGCCACACGCCGCACAGCCGGATCGGAGCTGGACAGGATGTCGGCGAGATAGGGGCTTTCGGACAAGGAATAGGCGAAGCCCAGCCCCCCCTTGAAGCCCTTGGACTCCTGGAGCAGGAACGCCTTGCTCACGACCGCCCCCCGACGCCGACGGAACCCTTCAAGCGGCACTGGAGAACCCAGAACGGGAACCGGCGCTCCCGCCGCAATTTCGCGCCCTGGTTGACACGAAACTCCCAGACCTCGCCACCGATGGCGATACAGTCATCCGCCGACGGGGCCGGGACATGGGCCATGGGCACGCGGATGGCGGCATACTCGCCGTACACACGGCCGTCGTTTTCCAGCGCCGCGTCCGTCACCATGGCGTAGGTCTCCACCGGGTCGCCTTCCTTGGGTCGGTATTCGGCCGGCTGGAAACCGGAGAGGTGCGGCAAGGCGGCCAGGATGTCGGCCGCGAACTGTTCGCGGGCGGTCACCATGCCTTGCCCTCCGCCTTGTCCTGGCACTCCACACACCGGCAGGCCGTTGGCAGGATGCGCAGCCGCGCGCCGGGAATCGGTTCGCCGCAGTCGCAACAGACGACCACGCCGTTTTCACGGGTCTGCCCGGCGTCGTCCCTGTCGTCACGGCGGGAGAGCGCGTCGAGGATATGGGCCTGTTCGTCCAGTTGCGCCCTATCGGCGATATCCGGCATGACCTCAGCTCCTTTTCCCGTAGAGCACGGGATGCACCCACTTGGAGACAACGAGACCCCACCGCTTGGCCCGGGACACGGAAAAGCCCAGGTCGCACAACCGACAGTAGACATTCACGCCGTTGAAAAACCGTTGCAGAAAATGACGCATCACTTTCCTCCCTGTTCGGTCAGGTCGATGAGCGCGCCGAGTTGCGCTTCCATGGCCTGGGAGCGCGCGCCGAAATCGCGGATGTTGGCCAGGATGTCGGCCGGGGTCACGGCCCGGGCCGGTCGTAGTCGGGAGTCAGCGGCCGGGGCGGCTCCGGACGCTCCAGAAGCTGCGCCGGGATTTGCGGTTTGGGACACGGCACCACCACCGGCACGATCGGCGGCGGCGCCGATGGCCTCGTTGTACAGCCGCACAAAATCAGGGCCGAAAACACAATCCAGGCCAGCCGTGGCATGCTTGATCCTCCTGGTGATGTCCGTGATTCTGGCCGCGCTTTGGCGGCGCGCCGCCTCGAGCCGGGTGGCCAGGGCGTTGACTTTGCCCTGGGCGTCCTCGAGGGCTTCCCGGGCCTTGCATTCGGCCTCGGCCAGGGCCTGGGCCTGCTCGGCCTTCCAGGTCGCGGCCTGGGCATTGAGCGCGGCCACTTCGGCCCGGCGCGCGTTGTCCGCCCGCTCGAAGCCGAGGGAGTAGCCCGCGCCAAAGGCCAGGGCGCTGGCGATGCCGAGGACGACCAGACCGATGCAGAGCTTATTGAGCACAGGCCACCCCCTGTCCGAATCCGGACCGGATGTAGAGCGGTTCGAGCCTGCCCAGAATGCGGCGCGGATAGCCGCGGTTCTCGCGGAAGGCGGCTGCGGACCGTCCGGCGTTGCGCGTCTCCACCTGGCCGAACCAGACCAAGGCATCGCCGCCCTGCCCTTCGGTCAGGGACTTGTCGCGCTGCACCCAGCCCAGGCCGCCGTTGTAGGCGGACAGGGCCATGGCCATGCGCTGGCAGGCGTCGCGGCCGGAAACCCTGTCCCAGAGCCATTTGTCGTAGGTGACCAGCGCCCGCAGCGCCCAGGACGGATTGTAAGGTTCGTTGGCGGACAGCTCCGGGAACAGCCGGGAAATCCACCGACCGGTCGCAGGCATGAATTGGGCCATGCCGACCGCGCCGACCGGGGATTTCGCGTCCGGACGCCAGCCGGATTCCTGGTGCACCTGGGCCGCGAAGGTGGCGACCGGAGCGGAAAGGCCCCAGGCCACGCGGGCGTTGCGGATCAGCTCGGAGCGGTAGCGCATGGCGCGCTGCGGCACGCCGGGAGCGGGCACGGCCGGGGATGCGTCGGGGGCGGACGTCGGGGACGCCGGAGCCGCAGGCGCGGCGGCCGGATCGGGCTCGGGCCGTTCGGCCTGCTTGCAGCCGGTAACCATCCAGGCAGCCGCGACAGCCAGACAGACGGCCAGGAAAAACGCGCCAACGCCCCGCAGCGTATCCATTACAGCCCCAGCCCGAGCCCCAGCATGGCCCCCAGGACCACCAGGGCGCGGCGCAGCAGCGCGGCGGCGAACACGGTTTCGTAGCCCGGGACCACCGCGTAATCCGCCTCGGAGTCCGGATAGTCGCGGCCATGGGCCCGCCATTCCCGGGCCAGGTAGCCGTCCGGTCGGGCGTAAGGGAAAAGCCAACGGTCCAGCCAGTAGCCGAGCAGCCCGGCCAGCACGACCAGGCACAGCTTATACCCGGCCACGGGAAGCTGCTGCGGGGATACGATGGCCAGCCCGGCCACAAGGACGCCGGCCAGGAACAGGCAGGCCAGCATGCGCGGCGTGAGGCGGGAAGCCAGGGACGTCGACGCGGCGTCGGCGCCATCGGCACCGGTCCCGGTCGATTTCAGCGTGCCTGGGGCGACGGTTTTGAGGAACGACTCGAACCTGCCGGCCAGGGTATCGAGCCGGGCCAAAACGTCGTCGGATTTTCCCGGCGCGGCCGGGGTGACGATGGGCTGTCCGTTTTCAGGCGACGGAGCATTGCTTTCGGGCATGTCATTTCCCTCCCGGGGTTTCGTTCAGGATCTCGGCCTTGATGCCGTCGGGCATGTCCTTGTCGTGGGCGATCAGTGCCCGCACCATGCGGAACAGGATGTTGGTGCGGTCCTTGATGTCCTGGCGCAGTTCGGCGTGATCGTCCTGAACGGCCTTGAGCGTCGAGCAGACATGCACGCGCCTCTCCTCGCATTCCGTATGACTGACGTAGTTGCGCTTGGTGAGCGCATGCACCACGAGTCCCGTCACCACGGTCACAAACGCCGTCAGGGACAGGGCTTCGAGAGGCGTAAACGTCACGGCCAGACTCCTTGCTTTGTGTCCGGGCAGCGTGGCAGCGCCGCCCGGACGGTTTGGAGGACGGTCAGGACTTGGCCTTGACGGACTTTCCGGGGCCGGCATTGGCGCCGTCGTCGGTCGGCGTCTTAGGGTCGGGGTTGCCGCCATCCGTCTTGGGGTTGGTGTCCCCGGACGCGGAAGCGGCCAGGTCGAAGACCTGTTCGGCCGCGCCGTCATTGATGGCGGCCGCGCCGATGGACTCCTCCACCTCCAGGCAGTCGCCGGCTTTGTAGTGCTTGCCGCGCAGCACAAAGGCGCTGGTCAGGGCGATTTTCATGGCGTCCCTCCTCTAAACGGCCTTGATGGCCGCGAAGGCGTCAGGCTGGTGCATGGCCGGAAGCGGCGCGGACTGGACCATGACAAAACGGGCGCTGGGATCCGGGTTCTTCCAGGATTTGGCGAAGTACTGCACCTCGGCCTCGGCGTTGAGGTCCAGGTCCTCGATGAGGCCGGCATGACGACGGTTGGCGGATTGGGTGGACCCCAGGAAGATGTAATCCTCGGGGACCATGGGTTGGAGGTCGCCGTCGTCGTCCTCGTAGTAATCGCTGAACGAATACAGATCGGTGGCTTCGAGTTGCCCCAGATAGATGACCCCGTCGGGGAGTTGCTGCGGATCAATCTGGCCCAGTGTCACCCGCCGGCTGTCGAGCTGCTTCATAAGCAGCTCGTTGCGACGCACGGCTGCGGCCACGTCGGACCCGAGCACGGCCACGTTGGGAACCAGACCGGAATCACGGGCGATCAATTCCCGCCAAGTCACAAGGTTGCCCGACGGGTCGGACGTGTCGGCGGTCCACTTGTCGACCTCGGACAGAATGATCTTGTGGTCCGACGGCATGCCGAAATCGATGGTCACGTCGATGCCGTCTCCCTGGCAGACGACCACCCCGGTTTTGAGGAGCTGCGCGGCCATCCAGGCCTCGCGCCGCAGGATACGGTCGCGCAGTTCGGTCATGTCCTCGCCCAGGATCTCGCCGGCCCGCTGGTCCGGGGTCATGGGCTTGGCGTAGATGGTCTCCCCCGGACGGCGCGTGAGCACATGCTCGGCCGTGGTGACCTTCTTCTCCTTGATGTAGGGCGGCGTGAACGTGGCCGTGCGGTAGCCCTCGCGGTCCACCACCCGGCCTTCGCGCCGGGGAGAGACAAAAGCGGCCATCTTGCGGCCGCGCCGCACGATGTCGATGTCCACGTGCTTGGTGTCGTGGGTCTTGACCTCCGTGCCGCCGAAGAACGTCTCAAGGAGAAACATGCGCGGGGAGAACATGGTGGACAGCACGCCGGTCATTTCCCGGTAGTCGAACATATCGTAGCCCATGGCTTACCCCTCGGTTTTGGTCAGGTAGATGTTCTTGTCGCGCAGGCCGTCCCGGATGCCGTCCAGGGTCAGGGACGCGTCCAGGGTCAGGGCCGATTCGGCGAACTGGCCGGACAGGTAGACCACGGACAGCGCATCCGCGCTGGTGGCGTCCGTGTCCTCGGCCAGGATCGCGTCCGGGGTCTGACTGCCGTCCTCGGCCGTGCCGACGGCCTTCTGGTATTTGCCGCTGGCAGTGATCTTGCCGAGCACGGTGCCACGCACCAGCGCCCCGGCGCCGGAGGCAATGGTGCCGGCGGCGGTCACGATCTTGGCGTCGCCGGCGATGAGCTTGTCCGGAACGTGTTCGGCGAGAATGGAATATCCTTGCGTTGCCATTTGTTACCTCCTTCCCGCGTAGCGGCGTTCGCCGCCGGTCTTCATCGCGGCGCGCACCCGCTCGGCCTGACCTGTTTCCTGGTCCGGCACCGTGCCCGGTGCGGCCGGAGCGGCCAGAGCCGCCTGGAGCGTGGCCAGCGGGGACGGGGCGGCGGGCTGTTCGGACTTCTCGGGAGTCTGAGCCTCGGGCTGTTTCGCGCCGAACCTGGCGAAGAGGGTCGCGTAGGCCTTGGGCTCCACGTTCAAGGCGGCGGCCTCGGCCAGGGCGGCGGTGATGGCGTGGGCTGCTTCCGGGCCGTGCATGGCCGTGACCATGGCCAGCACGTCGTCGGCCGTGGGACCGGGGAGGATGAGGTAAGGCTTTTCGTCGTTGGTTTGCGCGATGAGCGCCCCGGAATTTTTCACGGCCTCCAATATGGCTGCCTGGCTTTGGGCCGGGTCGCGCAGCGAGGCGGTCGGTCCCCCGCCGGCATCCGGCTTGTTCGCGTCGGGCATGATTGCCTCCTTCGCGTTGAGGTTTCCGGCGAGGGGCCGGGGTGCGGACAATTCCGCGATCACGCCTTCGAGGCTGCCCAGGGCGTCGGCCATACCGGCGGCGACGGCCCGCGCGCCGACCAGGACGCCGCCCTGGCCGAAATTCTGTTCGACTTCTTCCCGGGTGAAGCCGCGAAAGGCGGCCACGTCGCCCACAAACACGGCGTGCAGGTCGTCCAGGGTGCGCACGACCTCGGCCCGGCCTTCCTCGGTCTCGGGGTCGACACGCTTTTTCGGGGCCCGGCTGGAAACGATGGAGAGTGTCTTGCCGTCGTTTTTGGGGATGGTGGCCACAATGCCGATGCTGCCGACAACAGCGGCGGCATCGGCGAAAATCCGGGACGTGGCCGAGGCGATCCAGTAGGCGGCCGAAGCGCCGGTGCCCTGGATGTAGGCCACGACGGGCTTGACGCTCCCGGCGTAAAACACCTGGGAGGCGAATTCATGGATGCCCGAGACCTGGCCGCCGGGGCTGTCGATGTTGAGCACGATGGATGCGACGGCCGGGTCGTCCAGAGCCGCTTGCAGGTCCCTGGCCAGGGTTTCCACGGACACTGCGGCTTGCGAGATGGACTCGAACATGCTGGCCCGGGGGAAGATGGGGCCCATGACCGGGATGATGGCCACGTTGCCGCGCATCTCGACGGTGCGCGAACCTTCCAGGGCCGTGCCGCGCCTGACGGCCAGGGCCTCCGGGTCGCCGCGCCGGGCCGCGATTTCCAGAATCAGTTCCAGGGAGCCGGGCAGGATGGCCCACGGCTCGGCCATGATGGCCGAAAGCACGCGTGGGGCCGGATGGGAGCTTTCCATGGTCATGCGTGTTCCTCGTGGATTTCGTCGGACGCAAGGTATGGCCGCAGCCGTTCCAGAGCGGACAACCGCGCGGCCGAACCGAACGCGGCCTGTTGGTCCTCCGGGGCGGCATCCCGAGGGAATGCTTCCCCTTCGGGCTCCTCTTCCCGGGCTGACGGGCGTGCGGCGGTCGACGCCGAAGCGGAAGAAAGCCCCAGCTTGCGGGCGAGGTCCTGCTCGCGCTTGCGCTGACGGAAGGTGTTTTCGTAGTCGCCGCCGCGCGCGGCGATGACGTCGGCGTAAGTGGCGATGCCGGCTTCGATGGCGGCGATTTCGGCCGCCGTCTCCTTGGTCGGGTCCACATGGCCGGGGCGCGGAGGAATCCAGGACACGGCAAGATAGGCGTCCATGGCCTCGTAGAAATCCGGCGCGCCCTGCGGGATCTTGACCATGTCCCGCACGAAAGCCTCTTCGACGACGGCCCGCCAGACACGCTGGCAAAAGGAAACGATCAGCCATTGCTGGTAGCAGCGAAACACGCGCTGGGCCTCGAGGAGCGCGGCCCGAGCCGACGAATAGTTGGTTTTGGAAAAATCCTTGACCACCACTTCGTAGGGGATGCCGGCCGCCGCGCCGGCGGCGCGAAGGATGCGCGTGACGAAGGGGTCGAAGTTGTTGCCCGGCCGCTTGCTTTCCAGGGCCTTGATGTCCTCGCCCTGGTAGAGTTCGAGCACGGAACCCGGCTGCACGTCGGCGACGCGTTCCTCATAGGGGCGGAATCGCACCTGGTCCTTGAACTCGTTCCCGAACCCCTGCAGCAGGCCCGACATGTCGGAGGTGATGGCGATCGGGAAGGCGGCGGCGACGAGCTGGCCGACCAGCTCGTAGTCGAGGCAGTCGTTGAGGTCGCGGAAGAACTTCATGGCCGGGGCCAGGATCGAACGGCCTCGGAACTGTTCGGGGTCCGTCTGGGGAAAGGCGTGGAGCACCACCGGGCGGTGGGCGATATTGGCCGGATAGTAGCGGGCGTTGAGCGCCTGCCCGAACGGAATGTTGCCGGTCATGTCCGGCTGGGCAATCCAGTAGCCGGTCGGTTCGCCGAAAACGCCGAGCTTGACGCCGTCATGAACATCCGGGGAATACCACTGGCCGAACGGACTTTGGATGCGCTGCGGCGAGATGGATTGCAGGGCCATGGAAAAGTGCCGTCCCGGGGGAAGGCCGCCGCGCGCGTCGGCCATGTTGACGCACAGGTTGCAGAACTCGCCTTGAATGAGCGTGGTGCGGATGTTGAGGGCCTGGAGCATGTCGAAAGTCATGCGGCCCCCGGCGTCGGCGCGCATGGCCCAAAGGGAAAACGCCGCCTCGATCTGGTCGCGCAGCTCGGAAACAGCGTCTTCATCGGTGAGGGCCAAGGCGGCGGCTTCGACCTGGGATTGCGGCTTGATGCCCGTGCCGACCACGTTCGTGGCCAGACCGCCGATGAGGCCGGCGGCATGGGCGTCGTTGGCGGCAAGGTCCTCGGCCCGGCGGGCGATGACGTCGCGCTCCCGCGAGGCCGAGGAATCGGTGTTGCGGCGCGGCCACCAGCCGGCCAGGGTGCCGCGATGGCTGCCGGCAATCCGGGTCACGCCGCCCACTCGGCCCAAGGCCGGAGCCGCCAAGGGACGACCAAAGCGGTCGACCAGCGCGGAGGCAGCCACTACCAGCGCCTCCAGGCGTCAGGACGACGGGGGCGCAAAACCGTGACGCGGGAAGAGGTCCCCGAACGCGCCGCCTTCTCCCTGGCCAACCCTGTCCCGAAGGACTCAAGGGCGTCGAGGGTGTTGTAGTCGTACTCGGTGTCGTCGATCTTCACACGCTGGCCGGCCAAGACCTTGGGAATGGCGGCCTTGATCTGGCTGATGAGCGTTTCCAGCTCGGCGTCGTCGTACAGGGAGAAGAGGTTCGGCATGCTTGCCCCGTAGGGCAATCATGGGGGCATGTCAGTTTACCATGCGAACGTCACGAACGTGGCAAACGGTTTTTTCAAGATGCAGGGATATTAATCGCTAACGATTAAAATATGTTAGACATAGAGCCGCCAGAACGGCGAGATTGCGGCTCAAAAATCTCAAATGACGGCTTGAGGCCGAGGCGGCAGGGACGCCATAATACGACGAAAAACAGAGAAAAATCAGGTCAATGGTGGGGAAAAGATGTTTAGCGGGGCCGACTTCCGCCGACCCCGTTGGTTTCGTTTTCTTGTGGCTAGCTCTGCGCGGTGTGCTCCAGGGCTTCCGTTGCCAGGGCGTTGAGACTCACGCCTCTTGCCGAGGCAATCATGGCCACGCGGGCATGCAGTTCCGGGCTGACGCGAACCATGATCTTGCCGGAATAGGGCTTGTTGGGCGGCACGTTTCTGGCCGCGCAAGCCTCCAGATAATGATCAACAGCCTCATGAAAAGCAGCGCGGATTTCTTCCACGGAATCGCCGTGAAACCCGACAATGTCGCTTATCCCGGCGATGTGCCCGACAAAGCATTCGTCTTCGTCGCTGTATTCGATCCGGGCCGCGTAGCCCTTGTAGGTCATAGGGGTCATATCCCCTCCTCTTCCGGGGTTATCCCGATCTTTTCAAGAAACGCCCTGGCATCGCGCACTTGGTAGGGCTTGGCCTCTTTTCCGGGATGCGGCCGATGCGCGTCCAGGGAATGCGGTCCCTTGGAAAACGTCACCCGCGATCCTCGCCCCTCAAAAATATCGCACCCGCACGCGGCCAGCAATGCCTCGACCTTGGCCCACTCCAAATTCCTCGGGGTCTGCCGCGCAAACACGGCGGCCAAGGTCTTTTTGTGCGCGCTATTCATAAGAATAAAGATAGCATTTTTTGCTACCAATGCAAGCAATAAATGCTAGCAAAAAAAGCATCCATCCCGAGCGGCCCTATCGTGTACCCCGTCCAACGCCGGCACCATCTTCGGGGTCGGGGAGGCTCACGAGGACATATCCCGGCCGCGATCCCGAAGATAGCGTTCCACGGACGAGCGGTAGACCCGAATACCCTTGACGGTGCCATAGCGGATGGCCTTGAGCTTCCCCTCCTTGATGAGCTTATAGGCCCACATCTTGGACACGGGCTTACTCTCGCCGCCGAGGAGTACACGGACTTGTTCGACATTGAGCAGGCTATCGTTCGGCATGGCTATCCTCTCCTCCTGGCTATGGCGGATGGGACCGGACGAGAGCCCGACCGGGAACCGCGCGACGTTGATGGCGAATGGTGAACGGCCGCTGCGGCCGGTTTGTCTTCCGGTTTCTTCCAGTGGCGCACGCCGAGCAGGTCGGCGGCGATAAGGCAATAGACTTCGCAGTCCCAAAAATGGTTGGCTTTGTGGTCCGGGCACAGCCAGACGCCGTCCGCGTCGTCGTAGTATTCGGCGCACATCTGGCGGGCGTAGTCTTCCGTGGTTTCGGCGTGGAGCAGGAACGCGCCGGGGTCGGCCGGGTTGATCGACAATTTCCCCGAGAGCAGGCTCTTAAAGTAGGTCACGTTGCCGCGAAGGAGCTTCAAGCCGCCCGGGATCTTGCGCGGCGAGTTGGGAAAATGGTCGATCACCGTGAAGGTGTGGGGCACGGCCATTTGTTGCTCGCCCTTGAAGGCGAAAATCTTGCCCACGTGTTTGCGGCAAAACTCGTAGACCTCGGCGGTGCGGGTACCCTGAGAGTCCATGATGGTGAGGCGCACCGGGTAGGCCTTGCCGTCCGGGT
Source organism: Solidesulfovibrio fructosivorans JJ] (assembly GCF_000179555.1). Lineage (NCBI taxonomy): Bacteria > Pseudomonadati > Thermodesulfobacteriota > Desulfovibrionia > Desulfovibrionales > Desulfovibrionaceae > Solidesulfovibrio > Solidesulfovibrio fructosivorans. The sequence continues at coordinate 147,492 of NZ_AECZ01000001.1, read as the reverse complement.
CCTTGTACTCGTCCTGCCAGAGCACACGCTCGACATCCTCGAAGGTTTCCACGCGGCCCTCGCGGATACCCCAAGTCGTGGAGTCGCCGCCCCAGCCGAAGGCGCGGATGCGGTAAATGAAGTGGTCCTGTTGCGTATCGACGCTGGCCAACAGGCACGACACCACGCCGCCGCCGGGGACCAGGCCGCGCGGACGGTCGTCGCGCAAGGCAAGGATGGCCTGTTCCTGGCGTTCGACGGCGTAGTCCTTCCAGGGCTCGGCAAGATAGCCGTTGCAGAAGTCGCGCAGGGCCAGCTTGTTCCCCTTGGAGCGCAGGAACGCGGCGGCCGTTTCGGACAGGCTGACGAACATGGAATAGAGCGCGGAAATGTGGAAAGCGATGCGGCGAGGCTTGTGGAGTCGCAGGTAGGCGAACAACTCCATGCCGGTTTTTTCCTCGCGCCATTCGCCACGCGAGACCGCCCGGTCGCGCTTGGCGTCATCCCAATGGCCGGCGCAACGGGAACATTCATACCAGGCCAGGAGGCCGTCCTCGATCCGATCCGCTTCCGCCTCTTCCTTGGGCCAGCACACGCACGGGCGGCCGTCGGGATCGGTGAAATACATGCGCTGCATGTGACCGCAGAGGGGGCAGCGCACGTGGAAATAAAACCGCGCAGACGCCGCGCTGAAGGCCAGATAAATCGGACCGGATTCCTTGGTCGGGGAGGAGTCGCGGTAGATCTTGCGGTCCCAGCGGAAGGTGCGTTGCCGCTTGTCGAGCAGCGCCTCGGTGCTGGTTTCCTTTTTCGAAGGCGCTTCCGGGTATTTGTCGACCTCGTCGCGGATTTGGTATTTTGCCGCTTTGGCCGCGAGGCGGGCCACGGAACCGGCCCAGACCAGCATGAGGCGCATGGTACGCAGCTTGAAGCGCTTGGCGGTCAGGTCCTTGGGCGCGCCGGTCAGGAGTTTTGAAAGCCGCGGACTGTCCTCGAACATGGGACGAAGCCGTTCGTCCACCAGCTCAGCGGCGGACGTTTCGTCCGGCACCACGTACTGAGTCAGACTCGGGTCCCGGTCGGAGATGTAGCCGACGAGGATTTCGCCGATCTTGGACTTGCCGACCTGAGGCGGGGCCATGAACGTGACGTCGCGCACGTAGGGCTCGGCCCATGCGTCCATGATGCCGGCGAGGTAGGGAGCGTTTTCGTTGCGCCAGGGACCGGGGCGCGACCCCTCGGTGACGATGAAATACTTTTCCGCCCAGGCCGCCGGGCGCATGCCGACCGGAGCCCGAAAGGCGGCGCGCACGGTGGACGAGAAGGAGAACCGCAGAAAGAAGTTCTTCCTGTCCTGGTCCAGTTCAGGGACAGGCAAGCCGAGAGCATGGACAAGAGCGCGGTCGACCTCGACGACCTCGACCTTGTCGGAAGGCGCGGAAGGCGCGACGAGGCAGGGCGCGGCGCTCATGAAAAGGCCCCCTCCTCTCCCTCCGATTCCTCCAAATCATCGTCCTGGACATCGAACAGCCGGACCCGGGAAAAGCCGTTGAAGAACACGTTGCTCTCGTTCATGAAAAAGTGGATGCCCTCCTCGACTTTTGTGGGGTCGCCCGCCACGAGTTCCACCAGTTCGGGCATCTTGACGTAAAACCACTGGCGCATGCTGGAGCGCAGCACGGATACGGCGGCGACCATCATGCCGTCGAACTCGCCGCGCGAAACGAGTTCCCCCCGCTCCTTTTCAAGGCGCATCCGGTTCCGCTCGGCGAGTTGCTGCTTGACGTCCAATTCCGCTTTGAGAAGGTCCCGACGCATACCCAGAACTTCGTCCGGTTCCGCATCCGGGGCTGCGTCGGCAGAGACAAGGCGCTCCTCCGCATAGGCGTCGGCATCCGCCTTGGAGACCTTGCCGTCCGGCTGAAGTTTTAACAGGCCTTTTCGTTTATCCTGGTAGAGCTTCGACTTGGCGACTTTCCACCCGGCGGCGATAAGGTACTTCTCCACCGCCGGGATCTTGCCGATGATTTCGAGGGGCGCGGCGGACGTTGCGGACGACGCAAACCTGACCTTGAACTTCTCAAGGGTTTCCGTAGCCTTGATGAGCCGTGAGCCCGCTCCCGGCTTGTGGGCCAGGACATCGGCCTGGCAGTCGTTGACAGCCTGGGTCAGGATGGCCAGGGAATTGCGCTCGGTCTGGGTCAGGATGTCGACAAGCTCCGCATTGTCCATGCGCGGCTCCTACATGCCGGGAGCCCACTCGGGGACTTCAAGCCCCAGGCGCTCCTGGATGAATTGGGCCAGAATGGTGCGATGGCATTCGGCCGGGTCTTTTTCGTAACAACAGAGGATGGGGTTCGGAACACGGTCCTCGATACGGCCTAGGGCGGCCTGGAGAGAGAGCGCGTCGGGATAGCGGGCTTCCAGTTCCCGGCGGTAGCGGTTCTGCCAGTCGTTGAGGTCGTGGGGGTTGAGCGGCGCGAAATCCCTGAAGGAAAGCCCCTTGAAATAGCGCGGACGCCCCTTGGCGATGCAGATTTTCCGATCGGAGGGGGCTTTGCTGGCGAAGTAGGACACGGTGATCATCTCGTTTCTCCCTTGCGTTTGGTTTGGGGAGAGGCTAGCCTTGAATTCTCACGTTCGGGGGCTAGCCCCTCCATGTTTTCCGGGCCTCGAAAGAGGCCCTTTTTTAAGCTGTCTGGTCAGGACAGAAGTCCATCGCCTCACGGGTCTTGCAGCCCACCCAAACGCCTCTCGCAGCAGCTTTCAAAATCAATTTTCCTTTGGGCGTTGCATCGATGACCTCTTGAATAAACCGTGCCCGTCTTTTCACCGCTTCCTGGAGGATGTCCCCCATCCTGGACTCCAGGCCGGGCATGTCGCGGATACCCCATTCCTTGGCCACGGCCGCGCAATCCGCGATGAGATCCTTCGGAATTCGCACCGCCATGGCTAATCCTCCTCGGGGAGCATGATGGTGATGACCGGCTCTCCGTTGTCGCCAGGCCCACACACAGACTTGAGCACGCTCGGCGTCGGCCGGACCCGATCCACCACACAATGGAAGTGGAACAGCAGTTCCGAAGTGCCGCCCCGAGCTGCCTTGATCTCCCGCTTCAGCATCCACAAAATGTCCCACCATCGACCGTGCATGTCGTTGCCGGCCCGAATGGCCGCCGGGGTCAAAGCCACGTACTTGGCGAATGCCGTTTCGGTCATGGCTATGGGGAACTGAAAACCGGCTTCCTTGGCCAACTCCCCGAAAAAATCCTGATTCATGTCCACCAGCACACCGTCCTCGATCGCCTGGGCCCGGGTGTACGCATCGATGATTGCCGCGCCTTCCCACATGGTGTTTTCTCCTTCTTTTTGGCGTTGTTTGTTGATAACCATGCGAAAAGACTAGCATTTTTACCTGTGTTGTAAACAATTAAATCAACTATTTCGGCATGTTGACGTATTTTTTTCGCCACACGTCCAGCGCCCCGGAGAGGTCGTACCCGGCGAAGGTCCCCAGATAGTTGAGAGCGAAGCCCTCTTCTTTCTCCTTTCTGGAATGGAGCTTGAAAACGCCCCGATACTTCATGGACACCGGCTTTTGGGCGAAGGCGGTCGTACCGACGAAGCTGTGCCGTCCCAGCAACTTCCGGTCGACCAAATCCCGGACCTCCCTGGAGAGGATGGACAGCAAAACCAGCTTGGCCAGACGCGGTTCCGCGCTTGGGACGGCCAGGTCTGACATGAGGTAGATCATGGCCCCGGGGCCGGGGAGCTTCCATTGCTGGCTGGATTTGCAGAAGTCGGCCTTGCCGATGGCCCGGCCGTTGACGAGGAACACCAGGGACAAGGCCACGCCGCCCTCGAAGTAGTCGATTCGGGAGGAAAGAAAGAGCTCGTTGAAGCGGATTGTCTGTCGCGGGGACAGGACGCCAAGGGTCAGACGCGCGTCGACGGGGACCTTTTCGCCTGGGGACCAGACGGGACCGATATCGGCGGACTTGATGACGTGGCGGATGACGACCTTTCGGGAAGCCTTTTTCGCCAGAATGGTCGTGGTCTTGCCTCTCCCTCTGGGGAGCACCGCCACCGGACGGCCCAGGATTGCCCGGACCTCGGGGAGGTCTTTTTCCAACACCACAAAATAGCCGTCAAAGCGGGCAATGCGTTCGTAGAGCTCCAGGGTCTTGTCCGTCATTTCCCGGTAGGCGGGACGGTCCCAGACGACAGCGGCGGTCAGGAGCTTTTCCAGACTTTCGTAGCCGCGTTTGTAGGTGGGAGGGAAGGCGAACACCGTGCTTTCCCGAGGCGCATCCTCCAGGACGGCGAAGCCGTCCCGGGCCTCGAAGACTACGGACGAAACCTGTTCCCGGAACGCGGCCAAACGCTGCCGTACCCCGGACAGGAGGATGTCCCACCGCTGGCGGTAATGTTCGAGGATCGCCAGTTGATAGGGATTGTGGGCTTTCCAGACCTGCCGCAGGTCGAGGAGCAAGGCCACGGAAGCCGCGAGGTCCATGGGCGAATCCGGGCGCAGGAATCCCCTGAGCTGATCGGGACAATCGTCGCGCTCCCGCGCCTTGAGCGGCCAGCCGGCGAGGTAGGCCCCAAGGGCGCAGGAATAAAGCGTGACGTCGCAGGCGTGGATTTCCCCGGCATACCCACCGGCCCGGAGTGCGGACGGAACCGTGAAATTCCCAGCCCCGACGATGCGCACGGGCGCTTCTACCTCGCGGGCATAGCCGGCCAGGACCTGTCTCACAGGGGAGGCGACGGCACCGATGAAGCTCATGCCGCATCCTCCATGGCTCTGGCCGCGAATTCGATGAGGCGGGACATGGCCAGGGCCGAGTTTTTGACGTCCGCCTTGACCTTGGCCTGTTGCAGCGAGGCGAAAAACGTGTCGAACATTTCCAGGGGCGCGGCGTGGACCGTGGCCGATTTCGGCAGCGACGCGAGGGCGTCAAGGACTTCGGCCACACGGGCGGCGTCCGTGTCCACGAAGGCGAAGGTCATGGTGCGCGTCGCCAGGCTCGGCGTCGTGAAGGTGACCAGCTTGACCTTTTCCATCTCGCCGAGGGCATCGCTCGAAAGGCCGGCGTAAAGCCTGTCCTGGGTTTCCCGGATTTTTGCCCACAGTGAGGCCAGGACTTGCGGATCATCCAGGCCGACCAGGGCGTTGTGGGACAACTGGATGGAAGTCAGGCGGGATTCGTCCAACTCCCCAAGCAGCACCATGACCAGGATGCGCGGGATGCCGGCGGCTACCGAGGCTTTCACCCGATGGTTGCCGGACAGGACTTCGAGCACGCCCGGCTCCGGCTCGTAGCACAGTGGCATGGACGACAGCATGCCGTCGGCTTTGACGTTGTCCACGAGTTGCTTGAACACGTCCTTCTTGAAATAGCGGGCGTTCTCCTTGCGCAGCCGGATCGTGGATGGGTCCGCCACCCGGAAGGTGGCGGCATCGCCGAAAAGCTCCCTGGCCAGGGCGTCGAGGGACTGACCTTCCTGTTGTTCCGTGTTCATGATGCTTTTGCCTCCTTTATTACGCCGCGCCACAGGCGCGTACCTTTTGCTCTTCGTCCCTGATTTCGACCGGGGCGTCGTTCCAACTCCAATCCCGCCAGCACGACCACGCCTCACCCCAAAACAATTGCGAAATTTTCCGCGCGAGGTCGGGGTTCGAGCGCCGCCACGACTCGTCGATCCACAGTGCCGCACCATCCAGCTCCGGCCCATCGCCCCTATTTCTCACGCGCCCCCCCCGTGCCGGATAAAGAGAAAACATGCCTAAAAGGCTAAAGTAGGCGCGTTTCCCGGGGTAATCAGGCGGCAGCAGATTCCACAGGTCGGCAAGGTCCGGGTCGCGGAAATCCAGACCAGGAATGTCGGGAAATGGTTCCGACGTGGCCACCGGGAGCGGCTCCCCGGCCACGGTCTGCTCGGGGACCGGCTCGGGGGCGGAGATGGTTTCGGACTGGTCGCGGGCATCGGCAACGGCTTGCCGCAGGCGACGGCGCGAAGCGTCGCAAATGCTTTGGCGTACGTGCTGGGGCAGTCCGGCCACCACCCAGGCCCGGACGTCGAGGCCGGGGCCTACCGCGTCGCCGACGTCCTTGCCGGCTTCGGGCGGGGCCGGCCAGCGCACGGCCAGCGGGTAGGCTTCGGACCAGCACCAGGCCTGACGTGGATGGTCGCCGGGATTTTTCGGCACGAACAACCGCCAGTCCCAGGCGGCCGCGCCGGCATGGTCGAAATCAAGGGCGACCAGGATGATGTCGGCCCGGGTCAGGATGGCATCCGTCGCAGCGTCGGGGCGATTGGAAGCCGATCCGGTGCCGATGGCGCCAACGCCGAGGTCGCGGACCTTGCCCCAGATCATGGCCGCGTCACGTTCGGCTTCGACCACGACCCAGGCCCGGCAGGTGGTCCGGCCGTAGACGAACATGCGTTCGCAGCCGCCCGGCACTTTGTAATACTTGATCTTGCGGCAGGCCTCCGGGCCACGCTCGGGATGCGGTCGCCGGATCTTGAGGCGCGCGGCGCGGCCCTCGGCGTAGAAAGGGAGCACCAGCCCCTCGGGGAGCCAGAGCGGTTTTTCCTTGCCGCGCTTGTTGCGCTCGAAGGGAAGCCCCCAGGACGTGCGAAGCGGGTATCGGTCCTTGTCGTTCCAGCCCATCCGGCACTTGGCGGCCGTGTCCCGGTCGATGCCCCAGGCGGCGAGCCGTTCGAGACGGGACGGGCTGGACATCAAACGCTCGGCGCACTGGCGCACAAAGGCGTTTGCTTTCTCGGACCACAGCGCGTCCGGAAGATCCACGGCGCTCGGAATCCAGACGCGCGGGGCCGGTTTCGTTTCCGAGTCCGAGGGCGCGGGGCGGTTCCCATGATGCAGCTCCCGGCCGGGGGCGAACCTGTCCCGGAAGGCCTGGAACCCCTCGGGGTCGTTCTGGGGGAAACCGGAGACGGCGCAGAAGATGCCGACAAGGTCCTCGGAAGCGCGACACGAATAGCAGGTGCCGCGATCCTTTTCCGGGTCGTAGCGGAACGCGCCGCCGACGGACTGCTCGGCATGGAACGGACAGGCCGCCCAGACCTTGCCATTGCGTTCGTCGACATCCGTCAACAGAGCCTTGGCGATGCTCCTTCGATCGTCCTCGCTGAACCATTCGATCGCCACACCCATGAAAACCGACTCCCTTAGCCCTTTTTAGGCCTTTTTAGACTTTACAATTAGCCCTTTTTGAGTGAAAATGTTAAGTTTTTATAAAAAGTTACAGCTGTCGTTAGCCCTTTTAGCCCTTTTCCAGGCTATTCCCCCCTATGGGAATTTTTTTCTGATCCTTCAAAGCCACCTTTTTTCGTTCCATGCGCTTGCGCTTTAAAAAGGCCTAAAGGCCTAAATAAGTATAAAATATACATTATAATTTGTTTGTTTTATTGGTTAAAATCGATTTAGCCCTTCCATGGTGCAAGGTCTAAAAAGGGCTAAAAAGGCCTAAATGAACCCGAGTCATGCGCCTCCTGGTCATTGATGTCGCCTTCCTGCTTCCGCCATTGCGGCTTGATCCGTAGTCCCTTGTAATACGTGACATTACTCGGGATGCGTTCCAGTTCATTACGCTGCTTGAGATCCTTCCCAAGGGCGTTCTGGGACCAGATGGCTTTTGGCGGCATCATCTGCTCCTCGGCGCACCACTTGCGGAAGGCGAAGTAGATGTCCTTCATTTGCTCCTGGTTGTTGGAATCAGGGTCCGTGCATTCGCGCAGGAACTGGCCGACAATGTCCTGGTCGGTGCGGTACTGGTCCGTCTCAATGAGCACGGCCGGAGGGGCCGGCGGCATGTCGCCGGCCTTGAGCGCTTTGACGGCGCAGCGCACGATGTAGGCCATGATGCCGGGCATCTCCCTGGTCAGCGTCGGGTCGACGATGCGGGACCGGGACTTGGCGTGGTAGATGTGGTGATCCGGGTCCTCGGGACCGTCCTTTTCCGCGATGAACTTGGCCCGGAAGGGAATGACCTTGATGCGCTTGTAAAACGCATCATCGTTGCCCGACGCCTTGGGGATATGGTTGCTGTGCATGATGAGGGTCAGCTCGGGATTGAACTCGATGATGTCTACGGCGTTGATGCCGCGAGCCTCGAGGCGGTCGCCACCGGAGCAGATGGACTTGATCTTGGCCATGGCGAACTGGTGCTTCTTGTCCGCCTCCGAGGTCACGGCCATGCGCAGGCCGCGCAGCTTGAGCATGGAAGGCGAAGGGCCGTCGGCCGATCGCATGAACTTCTCGTCGAGGATCGTTTCGACCTTGATCGTGCCGGCGAAGTCCCCCAGCACCTTGCGCAGCCACTCGAAGACGACGGATTTCGCGTTGTCGCCCTTGGGGCCGTAGGCGCAGAAAAAGTCCTTCGTCTGAAGGCCTGTGGCCGCGAAACCGACCATGTAGTCGAAGTAGTCGATGAGTTGCTTGTCGCGGCACAGCGCCTTGGAGATGGTGTCCAGGAAAAACGGCGCTTCGGCGTGGAGGTCGACGAACGGCGCGATAGCCGCCTTGTTGAAATACTGGAACGGGTCCGGGTCGAGGGGCTTGCCCTTTTCCAGGTCTACCACACAGTTTTTGCAAGGAAGAAGCGTCGGGCGTTGGTTCCATTCGTCGCCGGATATGGCCAGGGAACCGTCTCCGGAAGTGGCGGCCTCCCAGATCTTGCGGACGTAGGACGTGTCGCGGCAGGAATTGACGCGCTTGATCCAGGCCTCGGCGATCTTCTGGGCCTTTTTCACCAACGGCTTGAGCGACTTTTGCTCGTCCTTGGGCGCGGCATTGCACTCTTCCTCGACGGTTTTGGCCTGCTCCAGATAATGCCTGGCCCGGATGGCGTAGATGTCGGCGACGCCGAACAAGGCCTTGCGCCAATTGGCGTTTTTGTCGCGCAGCCAGTGCGTGCAGTTGAAACGGTAGGGCTTGTCCGCCACGGCGTCGTAGCAAATCTTGCCGCGCAGGAGCTTGATGGCGATGGCTGCATCACCGACGTTCTTCCAGCGAAACGCATCCTCGACATCGGAGACGGTGATGCCCGGAGCGATCTCGGTTTCGTCTGGGGCGACCTCCGATAGAATGGGATCTACCGGACGGTAGGAAGCCTCGACGGACACTGCCGCACGGACCTGTTCGCGGATGGCGGCGGGATCGGTGAGCGACTTATCGTCACCGCCCATGGCGACACACCGTGTTACGCGTCAGCCGAGGAATGACACCCGCGAGAAAATTCCATTTTTCCACGGGATTTGTTCCATCCCTGAGTGCCACGTGCCGGGGCGTGAAGGACCCCTGACGTTCGGCACTTAGGGAGGACCCGCAGCCGTTCGGCGCCTCAGAAGGATTATAGCGACATCTGGACGGCGGGTAACTTTGATGGGGGGCGCGGGGGGATAAAACTGCACCCAGTGGGACCGGAGTGGGACCAGGAGCGGTCCAGGATGAAGAAGAGTAGCGGCCAGAAAAACAAAAATCTAATGATGGCGGAAGCGTATAGGAGTCGAACCTACCGGACGCCTCGCGACGTCCCACTGGATTTGAAGTCCAGGCGCCACACCGGTGACGAAACGCTTCCGTAAGTTGTCTAGGATAGCCGGTTCCCGGATTTCGATCAACCCGTGGCGAGCGAGGCAACCAGCCCGAAACCCTTCATCCAACATGCTGGAAGGCCCAGGCCCCCAAAAGGGCCGCGGCAGGTTGCAGACATCCGCCACGGCCCTTTCTCACAATCTTCCCGTCCGGCAAGGTACCGAAGGCCGCCGGGTGACGCCGTCATTTCGCTTCGGCCAGGGCGACAGGCTCCGTCGCTTCGGACGCGGCAGCGAGGAGGCGCGCCTTGCCGGCTTCGCCGACGAGTCGATGCAGCTCCCGACTGGCGTCATGGACTTGTTCGCACATGTCCTCTGTGTTGTCCGTCACGTTGATGGCGCACATATTGAGTTCAAAACCGGTGGCGCAGTGTTTTTCGGCCCGCTGGGCAATGTCCTTGATAGCCCGCGACGCGGTCACCATGGCCCCGGCGATGGCCTTGAACTTGCTCTCCACCGACTGGACCAGATCAAACGACGTGTCCAGTTCCCGGCGGGTGCTGGCCATGGACGCGACCGCCTGCTTGGAGCAAAAGCTGATGGCCTGGATGGTCGCATGCACTTCCCGGGTGGCGGTCAGGGTTTTTTCGGCCAGCTTTCGCACCTCGTCGGCCACGACAGCGAAACCGCGTCCGGCCTCTCCGGCCCGGGCCGCCTCGATGGCGGCATTGAGCGCCAGCAGATTGGTCTGGTCGGCAACATCCGAGATAAGGCCGGCCACGGTGCTGATGCTTTCGACCTGTCGCACGAGCTGGGACAGGATCTTTTGCAGCTGGTCATACGACGTGACCAACGTGCGGGATACCGCCGCGGTCCGATCGGCCGTCTCGAGGCCCTCGCGGGCGCGGTCGCCGGCCGTTGTCGCGGCCTGGGCCGTTTCCGCCGCCTGGGGGCCATCACGCGCACGTTGTCGGTCATTTCCTGGATGGTCTGCGCCACCTGGCCGGACTGTTCCTTGGACATATCCATCGTCGCGACCAGCCCCTCCAGGGATTTCCCGATGTCCCGGGCCAGCGCCTCCAAGGCGGCAGCCTGCGCGCCGACCCGGGCATTGGCGTCGCTTAGGGCGGCATGCCGGGTTTTCAAGCACTCGGCCTCGCGCTGCCGCTTCGTCACGTCCTGCAAGACACAGAGATAACAGCCGCCGTCCTTTTCCAACGGGACCACGTCGGCTTGCAACAGGCGTTCTCCCTGGGGGCCGTCCAGACGCAGGCCTTCCCCGGTCCACTCGCCGCTGCGAAGGTTTTCCCAGCTCCCGGCGCTGGTCCTGGCGCAAAAGGCCGCCACCGGATCGGCCGCGCCGGTCAGCCCCAGTCCCTGAAGGAAGCGTTCCATGGAATCGTTTTGCCAGCTCACTTCCCCCGAACAGATGACCGTCATGCAGGGAAAGGGCGGATGGGCGAGCAGGTCGAGAATCCTGCCCAGCTCCTCGCCGACAGCCAGCATGTGGCTGCGCAGCGCCGCGATCAGGCGGTCGGGGTCGCCTATCCCATCCGTCCCCAGCCCCCGTGGAAGCAGCGTGTTGAGGTCGTTTACCAAGTTCCTTTTTTCCCGGCGCGCGGTGAAAAGAGCTGCCAATTGAACCACGGCGCATACCCCCAGAAGGACAATCACTCCTGGCCGCCACCGCTCATCCCAAGCCAAAACGCCCCCTGCCGCCACGGCAAGACCCAGGGCAAGGGGCGCAAATGAGGTTGCAGGTGATGCCAGATGCATTGGCGCCTCAGTGTATGCCGCAGTTGTTTAAAAACGGCGCATACTTCTTGTCCGTTCCCTTGATGTGGTTCACCAGCCAGTTGGAAAGAAAATTGAGAATGTCCATGGACATGGCGCACTTCCCCGCCTTACAGTCCTGCTCCACTTGGACAACCTTGGCGACGAACTTGTCATGCTCTGTTTTATGCGGCTTGTAATCCGGATAATTGTTCGATTTCATGTACCGCTCCTCCAAGCCGAAGTGCGACGCCGCGTATTGCTTCATTTCCTTGACGATATGCACCATCACGGTTTCGGCTTTCCCCGCCTTCATGGCGTCATGAAGCTCATTGACCATGTCCACCAGCTTTTTGTGTTGCGAATCGATTTCCGCGATATTCACTGAAAGGCGGTCATTCCATGCGAGCAACGTTATGACATACCTCCTGTGTCGCCGGTCGCTCGGTTGATCGACCGGGCTCCGATATAAGATTAATAAAACATAATTTATCCTATATTGAAAACCCGTACAAGCCCGAAATTGCCATGCTTTTGTCAACACACCGAAAAAGTTAACATTAAAAATATAAAAAAACGTGATAAAAAGTGCGCGGCGCGGGTCCCGCCCAAAGACCGATGCGAAGCCCGCTCCCTTGACTTCCCGGGCGGCCAAGGCAAGAATATTCGGACGCATGGTCCAGCCTGCGCCAACGCCCCCCATCCCGCGAGCACCCATGGCCCGACGGCTCATTTTCTGCCTGCTTTTGGCGGCCTCATTCTGGCCGGGCTCGGTTGCGGCCGAAAAAATCCGCAAAAACGTCCTCTACTTCAATTCCTACCAGAACGGCTACCAGTGGTCCGACGAGATACTCTCCGGCATCCGGGCCGGATTCGCGCATTCCGAATACAACGTGGATCTGCAAATCGAGTACATGGACTCGAAGAAGTACACCGATCCCGTGTTGCGCAAAATGCTCCACGACTTTTACAAGCTCAAATACCGCAACACCCATTTCGAGGTCATCCTGGCCTCGGACAATTTCGCCTTCAACTTCCTGCGGCAATATCAAAACGAGCTTTTCCCCGGCACGCCGGTCGTATTTTGCGGCGTCAACGATTTTCATCCCGACTGGCTCACCGGCCATCCCAATTTCACGGGCGTGCTCGAGGAGCCCGACATCCGTGAAACCCTGGAATTGGCCCTGCGCTTTCATCCCAACCGCCGCCGGCTCATTATTTTCGGCGACACTTCCGTAACCGGCGTGGCCATCGGCAACCAGATCAAGGCCGTGGAACCGGATTTCGCCGGCCGGCTGCGCTTTGAGTTCCAGGACAACCTGACCCTGCCGCAAATCCTCGACACCGTGCGCAAACTGCCCGGCGACGCCATGATCTTCCTCATCCCTTTTTATAAGGATACGCAAAAGGACGTCTATTCGGTCACCGAGGTCCTGGCCGCCATCCGAGCCAATTCCGACGTGCCCATCTACAGCGCCTGGCGGTTCATGCTCGGCCACGGCATTGTCGGCGGCAAGCTGCACAGCGGCTTCGAGGAAGGCCGGCTGGTGGCGGACATGGCGGAAAAACTCCTCCACGGCGCAACCGTCGCCTCCCTGCCCATCGTCACCAAAACCGCGGACAGCTACATTTTCGACTACAAGGAGATGCTGCGCCTCGGCATCACCACGGATAAGCTGCCGCCGGGCTACACGCTCATAAACGAGCCCTACCCGTTCTACCACATCAACATCGCCGTCTTCTGGACCATCATCATAAGCTTTCTCATCCTGTGCTACGTCATGGTCCTGCTCGTGACCAACATCCTGCGCCGACGCTCGGTGGAGGAAAAGATCAAGGACCAGCTTTCCTTCATGGAAACGCTCGTCAACACCATTCCCATTCCGCTCTATTTCAAGGATGCCGCCGGAGCCTACCGGGGCTGCAACCCGGCCTTTCGCCACTGGTGCGGCCTACCCGGGGAGGCCGAGACGACGTCGCGCGCCTTCTCCGAAGTGCCTGATGCCCCCCTTTCCCGCTTCCTGGACCGCGACGACGCATCCCTTCTGCGCGAGCCCGGCGTGCGCGTCGGCGAAGCCGAACTCCTCGACGCCCAGGGCCTGCCCCATTCGGTCATTCTGCACCGGGCGGTCTACGCCAGCGCCAAGACCGAAATCGCCGGCCTGGTCGGCGTGCTCTACGACGTGTCAGAGCTGAAGAAGGCCTCGGAAAAACTGCGGTTGGCCGAGGAAAAATACCGGGGCATCTTCGAGAACTTGGCCCTCGGCATTTTCCGCATGACCCCGGACGGCCAGGCCGTGGACGTCAACCCGGCCCTGCTGGCCATGCTCGGCGTAAAAAGCCTGGACGAACTGACCAGACGCCGGGGCAATCTGGTCGAGGTCCTTTTTTCCGGCCAGCAGCGCTTCGAGGAGCACATCAGCTCAGCGCTCGACGAACAGGCCACAGCCACCTTCGAGACATGGTTCGCCCGGCCCGATGCCGGCATCATCACGGCCAACGTCAACCTGCGTCTGGTGGCCGACCGCGAAGGCTACCTGGCCTATGTCGAAGGCGTGGTGGAGGACGTGACCAAGCGCCACGAGGCCGAGCGGGCGCTTCGGGAATCCCAGGAAATGCTGCGCATTGTCCTCGACAACATTCCCCAGCTCGTTTCCTGGAAGGACAAATCCCTGCGTTATATCGGGGCCAACCGGGCCTTTATCGAATTTTTCGGTTTTGCCGACCTGGACGAGCTCAAGGGCCGTGACGACTATGCCCTGCCCCTGAGCCGGGAGGACATGGACGCCGTGCGGGCCACGGACATCGACGTCATGCGCAACAACCGCACCGTGGCCGGGGAGCTGGCCGCCCGCAACGTGCGCGGGGCCGACGTGCTGCTCGAGATCAAGAAGGTGCCGCTCCACGACGATCGGGGGGCGGTGGTGGGTGTGCTGTCCACGTCCGAGGACGTGACCCAGAAAGTGAGTCTGGAGCGCCAACTGCTCCAGTCCCAGAAGATGGAGGCCATCGGCACCCTGGCCGGCGGCATCGCCCACGATTTCAACAACATTCTCACTTCCATCATCAACTCGGCCGAACTGGCCCTGCTCGACCTGCCCGAAGACGAGCCCATCGGGGACGATATGCGCCGGGTGCTCAAGGCCGGCCATCGCGGCAGCCGGCTGGTCAAGCAGATCCTGTCCTTCACCCGGCCGTCCCAGGCCGGATTCGCGGCCATAAACGTGGCCGATGTCGTGGGAGAGGCGGCGGGGCTCATCAAGGCGTCCGTGCCCCGCAACATCAAGATCGTGCTCGATGTGCCGGAGCGGGCCGTGACCTGCCGGGCCGACCCCACCCAGCTCCACCAGATCGTCATGAACCTGTGCACCAACGCCTTTCAGGCCATGCGCGAGACCGGCGGCCTGCTGACCGTGTCCCTGGCCGAGGAAGCCCTCGACGAGACGCAGGCCGGCCATGTCGGCGCGCGGGCCGGCCGCTATGCGAAACTCTCCATCGTGGATACCGGCCCAGGCATCCCGCCGGAAATCCTGGACAAGATTTTCGACCCGTTTTTCACCACCAAGCAGAAGGGCGAAGGCACGGGGTTGGGGCTCGCCGTGGTTCGCGGCATTGTCAAAAGCCATCGCGGCGCGGTGCGGGTGGTGAGCCAGCCCGGCACGCGCACGGACTTCGACGTCTATCTGCCACTGCCGGCCGAGGCCGACGCCGTGCCGCCGCCCCAGATCGACCCTCCCAACAAGGGCCGTGACCGCATTCTTTTCGTCGAGGACGACGAGGACCAGCGTATCACCATTCCCCGCGTCCTGGCCCAACTCGGCCACGAAGTCTCGGCCCACGGCGGCGGCGCCTCGGCCCTGGCCAAGCTCGCCCTTGACCCGCAGGCCTTCGACGTGTGCATTACAGACTACGACATGCCGGACATAAACGGCCTGGAGCTGGCCAGCAAAATCGCCGCCATCCGGCCCGACCTGCCCGTGATCCTCGTTTCCGGCCGCCTGGGCGACATCGAGCAGCGGGAAGTCGCCGGCAACATCAAAAAAATCGTGCTCAAACCCTACAACCAGGCGATCATCTCCGCGGCCATACGCGAAGTGCTCGACGCCAAACCGCAAACCAAAGCCGCATGAAATCCGTCTGCATCATCGACGACGACCCCGAAGTCCGCGACACCATCGCCAGCCTCACCCGCAAGATGCGCCTGACCAGCGAATCCGCCGGCACCCTCGCCGCCGGTCTGGACCTGCTCGCCAGCGACAATTTCGACGTGCTGTTTCTGGACGTGCGCCTGCCCGACGGCAATGGCCTGGCCGCCTTGCCCGAGATCAAACGCCTGCCGGACGCGCCCGAGGTCATCATCCTCACCGGCATCGGCGACCCGGACGGGGCGGAATTGGCCATCCAGGAGGGAGTCTGGGATTATCTGGTCAAACCCTCGCCGATAAAACAGATCATGCTGACGCTCAAGCGCGCCCTGCGCTACCGCGAGGAACGGCATTGCGACCGACCGCCCGTGTCCCTCACCCTTTCCGGGTGTGTCGCGGCAAGCCCCCGCATGCAACCCTGCCTCGACCAGGTGGCCCATGCGGCCGGGTCGAACGCGGCCGTGCTCATCACCGGCGAAACCGGCACCGGCAAGGAGCTTTTCGCCCGGCTCATCCACGCCAACAGTTCCCGGGCACAGGGAGCCTTCGTCACCGTGGACTGCGCGGCCCTGACCGAAACCCTCGTCGAGAGCACGCTGTTCGGCCACAAAAAAGGCGCCTTCACCGGGGCCGACGCCGACCGGGTGGGTCTGGTGCAGCTGGCCAACGCCGGCACGCTGTTTCTGGACGAGGTGGGGGAGATGCCCCTTTCCCTGCAAAAGACCTTTTTGCGGGTGCTCCACGAAAAGACCTTTCGCTCCGTGGGGGCGGTCGCCGAAAGCAAGAGCGATTTCCGCCTCATCGCCGCCACCAACCGCAACCTGGAGGCTATGGTCGAGGCGGGGCAGTTTCGCCGCGACCTCTATTTCCGGCTCAAGACCATCGGGCTCGCCCTGCCGCCGCTTCGCGAGCGCCCGGAGGACATAAAACCCCTGACCCTCACCTTCGTGGACGGGCTTTGCGTCGAGTACAACCTGCCGCCCAAGGGCTTTGACGCGGAATTTCTGGCCATGCTCGAGGCCTACGACTGGCCGGGCAATGTGCGCGAACTGCGAAACGTCCTGGAGCGGGCCTTTCTGGCCTCGGGCCGGGAAAAAACGCTCTACAGCATGCACCTGCCCCGGGACCTGCGCATCAAGGTGACGAAGTCCAGCCTGGAAAAGGGTCGGCAGGCGGGGGGGCAGCCCCGGCCCGAACCCGCCGTCGGGCCCTCCGCCGCGTTCCCCGCTCCCCGTCAGTCGCTCAAGGACTTCAAGGAGGCCATGGAACGGCGATACCTGGAAGGACTGCTGCGGGAACACGGCCGCGACGTGGCCGCCATGATCGCGGTTTCCGGGCTTTCCCGGTCCCACTTCTACGCCCTGCTCAAGAAAAACAATCTGGCCATTCCAGACTGACCCTTCCCTGCCTGGCCCGACCGGGTACGGTTTCACCACTGTGGCCAGGGCCTGGCTGGACCGTCACCGGATGCCCGCCAGCAAAAAAAGTCCCTTCCCATGCGACAGGACGCAAAACACGTCTTTCCCGGACACCAATTGCGATTTTTGTAACAAATCCCTTTTCCGGCTTTTTCCCGTGCCATCCGATGGCGTTTGTGGCATCAATCAGCGGGAATCCCTTTCCCTGCGGACAAGGAGGCTATTGGTGTCTGATTTTTCAGACGAATGCCGCCCGTCTGGAATTCCGGACAACGCCCATTCATGGGTCCCGCTTTACGAAACCATACATTTCGCGGTATTAGGCTGCGTAGCGGTATCCGAAAAATCGGATACCCCTCGCGCATCAGAGCCTGGAGTGGGTTCATCGAATCGACAACTCATCGAAGTCTAAATGTCTTTTAACAATTGGCACGGGGTTTGCCTGGAGGGAAGCGTCGACGCCGACCTCCTTTTGTTCGGTCGAACGACAACATTTTCAAGGAGACTTGAGCATGGCCAAGAAGATGAAAAGCATGGACGGCAATACCGCCACCACGCACGTCGCGTACGCTCTAAGCGACACGGCGGCCATTTATCCCATCACGCCCTCGTCCACCATGGGCGAGATCGCGGATGAATGGGCGGCCAAGGGACTCAAAAACATCTTCGGCCAGACTGTGACCATCCGGGAGATGCAGTCCGAGGCCGGCGCCGCCGGCGCGGTACACGGCTCGCTTGCGGCCGGAGCCCTGACCACCACCTTCACCGCCTCCCAGGGCCTGCTGCTCATGATCCCCAACATGTTCAAGATCGCCGGCGAACTGCTGCCGGCCGTCTTCCACGTGTCGGCCCGGGCCGTGGCCACCCATGCCCTGTCGATCTTCGGCGACCACTCCGACGTCATGGCCGCCCGCTCCACCGGCTTCGCCCAGATCGCCTCGGCCTCGGTCCAGGAATGCATGGACATGGCCCTGGTCGCCCACCTGTCCGCCATCGAGGGCAGCGTGCCCTTCGTCCACCTCTTCGACGGCTTCCGGACCTCCCACGAGATCCAGAAAATCGAGGTCATCGACTATGAGGACATGAAGGGGCTCGTGAACATGGAGAAGGTTGCCGCCTTCCGCGCCCGGGCCATGAACCCCGAGCACCCGGACCTGCGCGGCACCGCCCAGAACCCCGACATCTTTTTCCAGGGCCGCGAACGCTCCAATCCCTACTACCAGCTTCTGCCCGGCATCGTCTCGGCCATGATGGACAAGGTCGGGGCCCTGACCGGCCGTCCCTACAAGCTTTTCGACTACGTGGGCGCGCCCGACGCCGACCGCGTGGTCGTGTCCATGGGCTCCTCGTGCGAGACCATCGAGGAAGTGGTCAATTACTTGAATGCCAAGGGCGAGAAGGTCGGCCTGGTCAAGGTCCGTCTGTTCCGTCCCTTCTCCCCGGACGCGCTGTTCAAGGTCCTGCCCGCCTCGGCCGAGGTGGTCACCGTCCTTGACCGCACCAAGGAGCCGGGCAGCCTCGGCGATCCGCTCTACGAAGACGTCTGCGCGGCCTTCGTCGAGCGCGGCGGCTCCATTCCCAAGCTCATGAGCGGCCGCTACGGCCTGGGCTCCAAGGAATTCCGCCCCGGCATGGCCAAGTCCATCTTCGACAACATGGCCGCCGCCGCGCCCAAGCGCCACTTCGTGGTCGGCATCGTGGACGACGTCTCCGGCAATTCGCTGCCCATGGGCGGCCCGCTGCCCACGGTCCCCGAAGGCACCGTGCAGTGCAAGTTCTGGGGATTCGGTTCCGACGGCACCGTCGGCGCCAACAAGTCGGCCATCAAGATCATCGGCGACAACACCGACCTCTACGCCCAGGGCTATTTCGCCTACGACTCGAAGAAATCCGGCGGCATCACCGTCTCCCACCTGCGCTTCGGCAAAAAGCCCATCCAGTCCACCTACCTGGTCGACTCGGCGGACTACATCGCCTGCCACAAGCCGAGCTACGTGCACGTCTACGACATCCTCGAAGGCGTGAAGGAAGGCGGCACCTTCGTGCTGAACTCTCCCTGGAACACCCCGGAAGAGCTCGAAAAGAACCTGCCGGGGCACATGCTGCGCGTGATCGCCGACAAGAAGCTCAAGGTCTACAACATCGACGCCGTGGCCATCGGCGAAAAGACCGGCCTTGGCGCGCGCATCAACATGATCATGCAGACGGCCTTTTTCAAGCTGGCCGGCGTGCTGCCCATTGAGCAGGCCATCAGCCTGCTCAAGGACTCCATCAAGAAGACCTACGGCAAGAAGGGCGACAAGATCGTCAACATGAACATCGCCGCCGTGGACATGGCCCTGGACGGCGTGGTCGAGATCGCGGTCCCGGCTTCCTGGGCCTCCGCCCCGGACGCCAAGGCCGCCGCCCCCGACGAGCCCGAGTACTTCAACAAGGTCATCCGGCCCATCCTGGCCCAGAAGGGCGACGAGGTGCCGGTTTCCGCCTTTGCCGAGAACGGCTCCTTCCCCGCCGCCACCTCCCAGTATGAAAAGCGCGGCGTGGCCATAAACGTCCCCCACTGGATCAAGGAAAACTGCATCCAATGCAACCAGTGCTCGTTCGTGTGCCCCCACGCCACCATCCGGCCCTTCCTGGCCGACGAAGCCGAAATGGCCGGGGCGCCGGCCTCCTATGATACCCTGCCGGCCACCGGCAAGGAGCTCAAGGGCCTTTCCTACCGCATGCAGGTCTTCCCCATGGACTGCATGGGCTGCGGCTCTTGCGCCAACACCTGCCCGGCCAAGCAGAAGGCGCTGGTCATGAAGCCCCTCGATGAGGAAATGGCGGCCCAGGTGGAAAACCACGCCTTCGCCATGTCGCTGAAAAACAAGGGCAACCTGGTCAAGCGCGAGAATCTCAAGGGCAGCCAGTTCTACCAGCCGCTGCTCGAGTTCTCGGGCGCTTGCGCCGGTTGCGGCGAGACTCCGTACGTCAAGCTTCTCACCCAGCTCTTCGGCGAACGCATGATGGTCGCCAACGCCACGGGTTGCTCCTCGATTTGGGGCGGCTCCGCGCCGACCTCGCCCTACGCCGTCAACGCCGAAGGCTTCGGCCCGGCCTGGAACAACTCGCTCTTTGAAGACGCGGCCGAATTCGGCTTCGGCTACAACATGGCCCTCAAGCAGCGTCGGGAAAAACTCGCCGACAACGTCGCCGCCGCGCTGGAAGGCTCGCTTTCCGACGACCTGCGCGCCGCCCTGGCCGGCTGGCAGGAGAAAAAGGACGATCCGGCCGCCTCGCGCCTCTACGGCGACCAGATGAAGTCCCTGCTCGACAAAAACGACCCGGCCCAGGCGGCCATCCTGGCCGACGCCGACATCTTCACCAAGAAATCCGTGTGGATCTTCGGCGGCGACGGTTGGGCCTACGATATCGGCTACGGCGGCCTCGACCACGTCATCGCCTCGGGCGAGGACGTCAACATCCTGGTCATGGACACCGAAGTCTACTCCAACACCGGCGGCCAGGCCTCCAAGGCCACCCCGCTCGGCGCCATCGCCAAGTTCGCCTCCGCCGGCAAGGTCACGGGCAAAAAGGACCTGGGCCGCATGGCCATGACCTACGGCTACGTCTACGTGGCCTCCATCGCCATGGGCGCGGACAAGAACCAGGCCCTCAAAGCCTTGCTCGAGGCCGAGGCCCACAAGGGTCCCTCCATCGTCATCGCCTACGCCCCCTGCATCAACCAGGGCATCCGCAAAGGTATGGGCAAGTCCATGGAGGAAGCCAAGCTGGCCGTGGAAACCGGCTACTGGCCGCTGTACCGCTTCAATCCGGAGCTTGCGGCCGAGGGCAAGAACCCGCTGACCATCGATTCCAAGGCCCCGGCCGGCGACTTCCAGGGCTTCCTCGGCGGCGAAGTCCGCTACGCGGCCCTGGAAAAGATGCACCCCGATATGTCCCTGCGCTACCGCACCACCATGGAGGCGGCCTACAAGAAGCGCTATAAGGAACTGGAATACCTGGCCTCCATGCCGGTCTTCGACGCCCCCGCCGCTCCCAAAACGGGCTCCGGCGACGCCGACTCCGCGTTTTGCGAGGCCGCTCCCGTGGCCGAACATGCCCGTCCGGCGGCCGGCGAGCCCTGCGACGAAGGCCGCTCCGGAAAATAAGCAACAAGCGAGAGCAACCACATGGACAACCATCTGTCCCAGAAGTTCGCGGAAATCGTCGGCAAGGAAAACGTCCTGGCCAGCGAAGTGGATCGCCATGCGTATTCCTATGACGCCGCGGTCCTCCCCCCGAAGCTCCCGGCCTTGGCTGTGCGGCCGGAGACGCCCGAAGCCCTGGGACGGGTGGTCGCCACCTGCAATGAACTCGGTTTGCCGCTGACCATACGCGGCTCGGGCACCAACCTCTCCGGCGGCACCATCCCGTCCGTCGGAGGGGTGGTGGCCTTAACCGGAGCGCTGAACAAGATCATCGAGATCAACGAAGCCGACATGTACGCCGTGGTCCAGACCGGCGTGGTCACGGCCAAGTTCGCGGCCGAAGTGGCCAAGCGCGGTCTGTTCTATCCGCCCGATCCGGGCAGCCAGGCCGTATCCACCATCGGCGGCAACGTGGCCGAAAACGCCGGCGGGCTTCGCGGCCTGAAATATGGCGTCACCAAGGACTACGTCATGGGGCTTAGCCTCTATGACGTGGACGGCGAGCTGGTCAAAACCGGCTCGCGCACCGTCAAGTGCGTCACCGGCATGAACCTGCACGGCCTTATGGTCGGCTCCGAAGGCACGCTGGGGGTCTTTAACGAGATCATCCTGAAGCTCGTGCCGCCGCCCAAGGCCAGCAAGGCCATGATGGCCATCTTCGACGACCTGGGAAAGGCGTCGGAGGCCGTGGCCGCCATCATCGCGGCCAAGATCGTGCCGGCGACCCTGGAATACATGGATGACTTCACCATCAAAACCGTGGAGGACTTCGCCCACGCCGGGCTTCCAACCGACGCCAAGGCGCTTCTTCTGATCGAAGTCGACGGCCATCCGGCCCAGGTCGAGGAAGAAGCGGCCGAGGTCGAGAGCATCTGCCAGCGTAGCGGGGCAACCCGCATCCACGTGGCCAAGGACGCGGCCGAGCGCAACAAGGTCTGGGAGGCCCGCCGGGCGGCACTGTCCGCCCTGGCCCGGGTCCGCCCGACCACAGTGCTCGAGGACGCCACCGTCCCCCGCTCGCAAATCCCGGCCATGGTCGGCGCGCTGGAGACCATCGCGGCCAAGTACCGGCTTACCATCGGCACCTTCGGCCATGCCGGCGACGGCAACCTGCACCCCACCATCCTGACCGACAAGCGCGATCACGAGGAGTGGAAGCGGGTCGAGGCGGCCATAGACGAGATCTTCGACGTGGCCCTGTCCCTTGGCGGCACGCTCTCGGGCGAGCACGGCATCGGCACGGCCAAGTCGAAGTACATGGTCAAGGAAGTCGGCAAGGGCTCCATCCTCTACGCCAAAAAACTCAAAGCGGCCCTGGATCCCAAGGGGATTCTCAATCCTGGCAAGATCACGGGGGAATGATATGAGCGAGATGCGCGAACTGGTCGGGCTGCTCAAGCAAATCGACGACCAGCTGGTCGTCTGCATGCGCTGCGGCATGTGCCAGGCTGTGTGTCCGCTCTACGCGGAAACCGGCCTCGAGGCCCACGTGGCCCGGGGCAAGATCGCCCTGCTCGAATGCCTGGCCGACGAGGTCATAAAAGACCCGGCCGGGGTCAAGGAACGCCTGGACGCCTGTCTGCTGTGCGGCTCGTGCCAGGCCAACTGTCCAAGCGGCGTCAAGGCCCTGGACATCTTCCTCAAGGCCCGGGCCTTTCTGACGGGCTACTACGGCCTGCCGCCGGTCAAGCGGGTCATCTTCCGGGGGCTTTTAAAAAATCCCCGGCTGTTCGACTCGGTCATGGCCATCGCGGCCAAGTTCCAGGGCATCTTCACCCGCCCCGTCAACGACGCCATCGGCTCTTCGTGCGCCAGGGTCTTTTCCAAACTGCTCGAGGGACGGCATTTCGCCCCCCTGGCAAGCGCCCCGCTGCACGCGAGCCAGGCCGAACGCGACGCCCCCCGGGGCCCTTCCGGGCTCAAGGCGGCGTTTTTCTACGGCTGCGTGGTGGACAAGATGTTCCCGCGCATCGGCGAGGCGGTTCTTCAGGTCTGCGATCACCACGGGGTTGGGGTCTACATGCCCCACCGTCAGGCCTGCTGCGGCATCCCTGCCCTGTCCTCGGGTGACAGCAAGACCTTCGAGGCCCTCGTGGCCCACAATATGGCCCTTTTTGGGGACCATGACTTCGACGTGCTGGTGACGCCCTGCGCCACCTGCACTTCCACCATAAAGAAGATCTGGCCGCTTATGGCCACCGGCCTGCCCGAGTCCACGCGGATCAAGATTCGGGAACTCTCGGCCAAAGTTAAGGACATAAGCGCCTTCCTCATCCAGGACGTGGGGGTGACGCCCCCCGTCGGCGCAACCATCGGCAAGGAGGTGACGATCACCTATCACGATCCCTGCCATTTGAAGAAATCCTTGGGCATTTCCGCTGAGCCCAGGGCCCTTATAGCGGCCAACCCGCACTATCGACTCATCGAGATGGAAGGGGCGGATTCTTGCTGCGGATCCGGCGGCAGCTTCACCCTGCAGCACTACGACCTGTCCAAACGCATCGGCAAGCGCAAGCGGGACAATATCGTGGCCACAGGCGCATCCGTCGTCGCCACGAGTTGCCCGGCCTGCATGTTGCAAATAGGGGACATGCTGTCCCAGGCCGGCGACAGTCTGGCCATACGGCATCCGGTGGAAATCTACGCGGAGACCCTGGCCGGACGGTAAAGGCGTTCCGGTCGCAAACAGGCGAGCGAGGTAGCCGAATGAGTTTTAAAGAGAATATCCACGCGCTTTTTGCGCCCAAAACCGTAGCCGTCATCGGCGCGTCCGATAAGCCAGGAAAAGTCGGCCATACGGTGGTGCAAAACATGCTGGATGCGGAATTCAAGGGAACATTGATTCCCGTCAATCCCAAATCCGATACAATCCTGGGCCTTCCCGTCACCAAAAACATCGAGGACCTTCCCGAGGGCCTTGACCTGGCCGTCATCGTCGTCCCCGTGAAGGCCGTTGTGCCTTCCATGGAGGCGCTGGCCGCCCGCAAGGTCCGTTCCGTCATCATCATCACGGCGGGATTCAAGGAAGTCGGCCGCGAAGGCGCTGTCCTCGAGCAGCAACTTATTGAAATTTGTACGAAAAATGACATCGCCATGGTCGGCCCCAACTGCCTGGGGCTCCTCAGCACCCATGACGACAACAACGCCTCCTTTGCCGCCGGCTATCCGAAGAAAGGCTCCATCGCCTTCTTCTCCCAGTCCGGCGCGCTGTGCACCGCCATCCTCGACTGGGCGCTCGGCGAGGAAGTCGGGTTTTCCAAGTTCGTGTCCATGGGCAACATGGCCGTGGTCAACGAAGCCAACATGCTGGAATACCTGCGCACCGACCCGAACACCAAGGTCATCCTGGGCTATATCGAAAACGTCTCCAATGGCGCGGACTTCATCGAGCAGGCGGCCAAGGTCTGCCGGGAAAAGCCCGTCATCATGATCAAGTCCGGCACCACCACCGCCGGCGCCAAGGCGGCCTCCTCCCACACCGGGGCCATCGCCGGCTCGGACGCGGCCTACACCGCCGCCTTCCGCAAGACCGGCGTCATCCGCGCGGGCGACATGGGCACGCTCTTCGATCTGGCCATGGCCTTCTCCACCCAGCCCCTGCCCGAAGGGCCCGGAGTGTGCGTGGTCACCAACGCCGGCGGTCCCGGCATCCTGGCCGCCGACGCCATCGAAAAATCGTCGCTGCTCAACATGGCCCGCCTGTCGAGCAACACCATCGAGCGGTTCAAGGAGTTCCTGCCCCCTTACGCCGCGCTCTACAACCCGGTCGACCTCGTGGGCGACGCCCCGGCCGAGCGCTACCGCAAGTCACTCGAGGTGGTGGTCGAGGACCCGCAGGTGCACTCCATCCTGGTCCTTCTGACCCCCACGGCCTCGGCCCAGATCGTCGAGACGGCCCAGGCCATCATCGATGTCTCCAAGACCACGAAAAAACCCATCTTCGTCAACTACATGGGTGGCATGCGCACCAAACCCGGCGTGCGCATGCTAAACGACGCCAGCATCCCCTGCTCGGTCTACCCCGAGCCGCTCATTGCCAGCATCGAGACCATGTACAAGTACTACCTCTGGCGGCAGACCCCGGCCCAGGAATATCCGGAGATCCGGCGCAACCGCCAGAAGGCGCGCCTGGTCATCAACGAGGCCCGGTCCAAGGGCGCGACCGAAGTGGTCGAGTTCCAGGCCCAGGAAGTGCTGCGCGCCTATAACCTGCCCACCCCCAACACGGTGCTGGCCCGCTCGTCCGACGAGGCCGTGGCCGGCGCGGAAAAGATCGGCTACCCGGTCGTTCTCAAGATCGCCTCGCCGCAGATCTCCCACAAATCCGATGTGGGCGGCGTCAAGGTGAACCTCGCCGATGCCGAGGCCGTGAAAAACGCCTTCTTCGACATCACGGCTCGCGCCCAGCGTATGCGCCCCGAGGCGTATATCGCCGGTTGTCTGGTCCAGGAAATGGCCCCCAAGGGCTGCAAAGAGATCATCATCGGGTTCAAGCGCGACGAGCAGTTCGGTCCGCTTCTGATGTTCGGCCTCGGCGGCATCTACGTGGAAGTCCTCAAGGACATCGCCTTCCGCCTGGCCCCGCTCGGGCGCGACGACGCCAAGGGAATCATCCGCGAAATCAAGTCGTACATGCTCCTCAAGGGCGTGCGCGGCGAGCCGCCGGTAAACTTCCAGGCCATCGAGGACATCCTGCTCACCATGTCGGAACTGGCCCTGGATTTCCCGGAAATCCAGGAAGCCGAGTTCAACCCGGTGCTGGTCAACGCGGAAAAGGCCGTGGTCGCAGACGTGCGGATCACCCTGAGCGCAAAGTAAGCAGAATCCAGGAGGAACAATCCTATGATCGGTCTCTATATCGGGTCCACGCAGGGATATTCGGGCAAAAACCTCGTCACTCTGGCTTTGGGGCAGCAGTTTCAGCGCGAAGGCAAGACGCTCGGCTACATGAAGCCCGTCGGCGCCGTGCCCCACAAGATCAACAACCAGATCGGCGACGAGGACGCCCATTTCATGCAGCAGGCCCTGGGCCTGTCGGAATCCCCCTCGCTGGTCACTCCCGTGGTCATCACCCGGGATTTCCATATGCGCGCCTTCCTGGAGGATTGCGCCAACCTGATGCCGGGCATCGTCGACAGCTATAAAAAGCTCTCCGCCGGCAAGGACCTCATGCTGGTCGGCGGCTCGGGCAGCTTCCTGTACTCCGGCAAGTACTGCGGCGTGGACGGCGTGTCCGTTGCCGGCGCCATCGGGGCTAAGGTCCTGCTCGTCGACCGCTATATCCAGGAATACAACTACGACTACCTGGCCGCGGCCAAGGAAGCCCTGGGCGAAGACCTGGTCGGCGTCATCCTAAACGACGTGCCCGAACACTTCCGCGAGGAAGCCGAGACGCTGATCGTGCCCTTCCTCAAGCGGCGCGGCGTGGACGTGCTCGGCATCGTGCCCCACGACCCCATCATGTTCGCCGTGCGCGCGGGCGACTTGGCTCATGGCCTGGGCGGACGCATGATCACCACCGGTGGCCGCACCGACAATCTGGTGGTCAACTTCCTGATCGGCACCATGCAGGTGGAGAACTTCATCACCTTCTTCAAGCGTCATAAGGACGTGGCCATCCTGTGCGGCGGCGACCGGGCCGACCTGCAACTCGTGGCCCTGGAAGGCGGCTGCGCGGCGCTGATCCTGACCGGCAACCTCTACCCCAACGACATCATCCTGGCCAAGGCCGAGGACAAGGGCGTGCCGGTCATCGTGGTGCGCGACGATACCTTCACTGTGGCCAAAAAAATGGAACTCATCCTGACGCGCGAAAAACTGCGCGACAAATCCCGCATCGAACACGGCTCCAAGCTCGTTCTGCAGGCGGTCAACATGCCTGTGCTCAAAAAGAATCTGGGAATCTAGC
This sequence comes from Solidesulfovibrio fructosivorans JJ], assembly GCF_000179555.1. Taxonomy (NCBI): domain Bacteria; kingdom Pseudomonadati; phylum Thermodesulfobacteriota; class Desulfovibrionia; order Desulfovibrionales; family Desulfovibrionaceae; genus Solidesulfovibrio; species Solidesulfovibrio fructosivorans. The sequence continues at coordinate 120,509 of NZ_AECZ01000001.1, read as the reverse complement.
GTCTTCCATGCCTGAAGCGCGTCCGTCGCCGGCGCGCTTCGGGCTGGAAACGCCTAGCCTACCGTAAAGGGCGGTAACGGCCCGCACCCGCCCTCGGCGACGGGAACGGGAGCGGCTGGTCTCATATCCAAACCAAAGGAGCGAAGAAATGACGTGGGTCCAACAGTACCAACCGCTTGGAAGTGTGGGCCTGTCCGCGCTGGTGGCAGGCATTCCCCTCTACATTTTGTTCTACATGCTGGCCGTCAAACGCAAAGCCGGCCACAAGGCCGCCTTCGTGGCCACGGCCCTGGCCGTCATCCTGGCCATCGTGGCCTGGGGCATGCCGGTCGGCCTGGCCATTGACGCCACCGTGTACGGCGCGGCCTTCGGTCTTTTTCCCATCGTGTGGATCGTGGTCACGGCCATCTGGGTCTACAACATGACGGTCGAATCGGGCGAATTCAACATCATCAAGAACTCCCTGGCCCAGATCACCGACGACCGCCGGCTCCAGGCCATCTTCATCGCCTTCGCCTTCGGCTCGTTTATTGAGGGCACGGCCGGTTTCGGCACGCCCGTCGCCATCACCGCCGCCATGCTGGTGGGCCTCGGGTTCAACCCGCTCTACGCCGCCGGCATCTGCCTGATCGCCAACACCGCCCCGGTGGCCTTCGGCGCCATCGGCATCCCCGTCGTGGTCGCGGCCAAGGTCACCGACCTCGACATGATGAAGATCAGCCAGATCATCGGCCGCCAGTTGCCGTTCCTGTCCGTGATCATTCCGTTGTGGCTGTCGGTCACCATGTGCGGCTTCAAACGCTCCATGGAAGTCCTGCCCGCCATCATCGTGGCCGGCGTGTGCTTCGCCGGATCCCAGTTCCTGGTCTCCAACTTTGTCGGCCCGTACCTGCCCGACATCATTTCGGCCATCATCACCATCCTCGGCCTGGGCCTGTTCCTCAAGGTCTGGAAGCCGAAAAACGTGTGGCATTTCCCGGACGAGCCGCCCGCGGCCGACCGCAAGGTCGCCTCGGAATACTCCGGCGGCGAGATCCTGCGCGCCTGGATGCCCTATATCATCCTGGCCGTCATGGTTTTCCTGTGGGGCCTTAATCCGGTCAAGGTGCTGCTCAAACCCTTCGGCTTCGCCTTCCAGTGGCCGGGCCTGCACAACGTCGTCATCAAGACCGCGCCCATCGTGGCCGCCAACACCCCCTACGGCGCGGTGTTCAACGTCAACATCGGCTCCGCCGCCGGCACGGCCATCCTCATCGCCGGCCTGATCGCGGTCCTTTTCATGCCCAACTACGGTTACGGCAAGGCCATCGCCTGCTTTTTCCGCACCATCAAGCAACTGCGCTACCCCATCCTGACCATCGCCCTGATCCTGGGCCTGGCCTACATCATGAACTACTCGGGCATGAGCTCGTCCATGGGGTTGGCCTTTACCGCCACTGGCGCGCTGTTCCCGTTCTTCTCCCCGATCCTCGGCTGGCTCGGCGTCTTCCTGACCGGTTCCGACACCTCGTCCAACGCGCTTTTCGGCGCCCTGCAAAAGACCACCGCCCAGCAGATCGGCGTGGACCCGCACCTGTGCGTGGCCGCCAACTCCTCGGGCGGCGTCACCGGCAAGATGATCTCGCCCCAGTCCATTGCCGTGGCCACCGCCGCCACGGACATGGTCGGGCAGGAAGGCAACATCTTCCGCTTCACCCTGGGCCATTCCGTGGCCATGACCCTGTTCGTGTGCGTGCTGACGCTCCTTCAGGCCTATGCCCTGAAGTGGATGCTGCCCTAGCCGTCGCGTAAGCTTCCCACGTCCCGGCCGCGATGCCCTCGCCTCCGGCCGGGACGTTTCCGTCAGCCAAGAGAGGTTCCCATGTCGACTTCCCCTTCCCTCGTCGACCGTATGCAGGAAAAGGCCGCCCTGGCGGCTGCCGTCGTTTCCAAAGTCGCCTCCATGGACGAGGCCATCGCCTACGTGGCCGACGTGTGCGCAAATAAGGAAGCCTGCCAGATCCTGGCCTCGGGCTGCGCCGAGCCGCTTTCCGAGACGGGCGAAGACCTTTGCCGCAGCAAGCGGGAAAAAATCATCTGCGCCCCGGACATGCCGGAAGACGTCGTGACCGCCCTTGCCGCCCTGTGCGCGGATCGCGGCATCGCCGTCACCACCAAGGGCATGCGGCAGCGTCTCGGCGGCATCGACATCGCCCTGACCACGGCCGCCGCAGGCATCGCCGAAACCGGCACCATTGTCGTGCGTTCCACCGACGAGGAGGTCCGGCTGGCCACCATGGTGGCCGAAACCCACATCGCCGTGCTCCCCGCCGACGCCATCGTGGCCGATTCCTACGACCTCGAGGAACAGATGGCCGCCTGGATGGCCGGTCCGGACTACACGGCCTTTATCACCGGCCCCAGCCGCACCGCCGACATCGAACGGGTGCTGGCCCTTGGCGTGCACGGCCCCCTGGAACTGCACATCCTCATCCTGGAGGGCAAGTAGATGCAAGACGCCGCCAATCTCAAGGCCTACCGCAAGCAGTTGCGCGAAGCCCTGGACAACGAATTTCAGCGCCAGGCCCTGGACAAGTTCGCCGTGGCCTACCGCACCTCGCGCTCCAACGCCTTCGCCGGCATCGACGCCCCGGAACTGATCGCGGAGATCGCCGCGGCCAAGGACGCCGCCGTGGACCATCTCCCCGAACTCTTCGAGGAGTTCAAGCGCCACGCCGAAGCGGCCGGAACCAAGGTCCACTGGGCCGCCACAGCCCACGAGGCCAACGAGATCATCGCCGCCATCGCCAAGGATAACGGCGTGCGCACCGTGGTCAAATCCAAGTCCATGACGGCCGAGGAAATCCACTTAAACGACCATCTGGAAGGGCAAGGGCTGGAGGTCACGGAAACGGACCTCGGCGAGTGGATCATCCAGCTGCGCCACGAAGGCCCTTCCCACATGGTCATGCCCGCCATCCACCTTTCCCGCTACCAGGTGGCCGACCTTTTCACCGAGGTCACCCACAAGCAGCAGGACGTGGACATCCAAAAGCTGGTCAAGGTGGCCCGGCGCGAGCTGCGGCCCAAATACTGCCAGGCTGACATGGGCATTTCCGGGGCCAACTTCGCCATCGCCGCCACAGGCTCCATCGGCATCATCACCAACGAGGGCAACGCCCGGCTGACCACCACCCTGCCCCGGGTCCACGTGGCCCTGGCCGGCATCGACAAGCTGGCGCCGACGCTCCACGAGGCGCTTCGCATCATCAAGTGCCTGCCCAAAAACGCCACCGGCCAGGCGATCACTTCCTACGTCACCTGGATCACGGGCGCGGTGCCGGCGGCGAGCGCCACGGACGGCAAAAAAGTCCACCATGTGGTTTTCCTGGACAACGGCCGCATGGCCATGGCCCGGGACCCGGAATTCAAGCAGGTGCTGCGCTGCATCCGCTGCGGGGCCTGCGCCAACGTCTGCCCCATCTACCGCCTCGTCGGCGGCCACAAATACGGCCACGTCTACATCGGGGCCATAGGACTTGTGGCCACCTACTTCTTCCACGGCCGGGACAAGGCCAAGAACCTGGTGCAAAACTGCCTCAACTGCGGCGCGTGCAAGGCCGTGTGCGCCGCCGGCATCGACCTGCCGACCCTGATCAAGGAAATCCACGCCCGCATCCAGGACGAGGAAGGCCATCCGCTCTATTCCCGCGCCGTGGGGCAGGTGCTCAAAAACCGCACGCTCTTCCACACCATGCTCAAATCGGCCCGCCTGGCCCAAAAGCCCGTGACCGGCGGCACGCCGTTCCTGCGCCATCTGCCCATGTTCCTCTTCAAGGACCACGACTTCCGGGCGCTTCCGGCCATCGCGGACACCGCCTTTCGCGAGCGTTGGGAAAAAATCCGGCCCCGGGTGGATAAGGCGGACGTCAAAGTGGCGCTTTTCTCGGGCTGCGTGCAGGATTTCGTTTATCCAGAGCAGATGGAGGCGGCCGTGGCCGTCATCGCCAGCCGTCCCGGCGTGGCCATGGACTACCCCATGGGCCAGTCCTGCTGCGGCCTGCCGCTGATGATGCTCGGCGAAAAAAAGGCGGCCAAGGAACTGGCCGCCCACAACATGAACGCCATCGACGCCCAGGGGTTCGACTACATCGTCACCCTTTGCGCTTCGTGCGCCTCCTACCTCAAGCACGGCTACAAGCGCCTGTTCAAGGACGATCCGGCAATGGCCTTCAAGGCCGCCCAGTTCACGGACCGGGTCATGGACTTCAGCTCCTTCGTCCACGATGTGCTCGGCATGGCGGACGAGTCCTTCGCCGGCCCGTCCAAGGACGTCACCTACCACGCGCCCTGCCATCTGTGCCGGGGGCTTGGCGTGACCGAGGCCCCGCGCGAGCTCCTGCGCGACGCCGGCCTCAACTATATTCCGGCGGCCGAAGAGGACGTGTGCTGCGGTTTCGGCGGCAGCTTCTCGGTCAAGTTCCCGGAGCTGTCCAAGGAGCTTTTGCGCAAGAAGATCGACAACCTCAAGGCCACCGGCGCCAGAGCCATGGCCACCGACTGCCCGGGCTGCATCATGCAGATTCGCGGCGGTTTCGAGCACGACGGCACGACCTTCGAGGTGCGCCATGTGGCCGAATACCTGGCCGAGCGCCTGAAGCGCAAATAAGGCCCCGCCCACGAAGACATCCCGGAAAGGCCGCGGCACCTGTCGCGGCCTTTCCTTTTTTTCATGTCCGACGACGTGCCGTCGCTTGTCGCCCCGCCGAGGCGGCGGTACAACGCCGCAAAAGCCATCGCAAGGAGGGCCCATGCCGACTACCCTTTGCCTGTCGCGCCGTCGCCCCCTGCCTATTGCCGCCTGTCTGGCCCTGGTCGCCGCGCTGCTTGCGGCCCTGGTCCTTTCCGGCTGCTCCGGGAACAATCTGCACGACAGGCTGCGCATCCTGCAGGAAAAACGGCAGCGGATCGAAGCGGTCCGCACCGATCTGCTCCTGGCCGTCAACGCCGAAAAAAGCGCCCTGCTTTCCCCGACCCAGGCCGACGCCAAGGCCGATCTGGCCACGGCCCGCCAGGGCATGGAAAACCTGGGCAAGGAAATGGAGACGTTGGCGGGATTGATCGACAAGGACGGCAACGCCAAGGAAAAAGCCGCCTTTGCCGCAATTGACGCCGATTTCGCGGAAATGGCCCGCATCGACGAGACCTTGGGCGGCCTTATCGGGCGCAACACGAATCTCCGGGCGGCCATGCTCTCGCGCACCGAGGCGGCCCTGGCCGTCAGCCGCCTGCAACATGCCCTGACCCCGGTGATCGATGCGCCCTTCTGTCCGGCCAGCCGGGAGGCCCTGCGCATCGTGACCGCCGCCCTGTCCATCCTGTCGCTGCATGCCCAACACATCGACGAAGCGACCGCCGCCGGCATGGACGCCCTGGAAGCGGCCATGAACCGTCAGGACGCCAAAGCCCGGGCCGGCTTCGACCATCTCGCCGGCCTGCTGCCGCCGGACACCCAGCAGGAAATCCTGCCCCAGTCCAAGGCCGCTTACGGCGATTTCTGGCGCGCCACCCAGGAAGTGATCCGCCTCTCGCGGCTCAACACCAACATTCAGGCGCAGTCCCTGACCGTGGGCCGCAAACGCCTGCTGACAGCCAAAACCCTGTCCGACCTGGCCACCCTGGAAACCCTGGTGGGACAGGGCGAATTCACCGCCACGCGTTAGCGCGCTGGGGAGAGTAAGGGGAAGGGGAAAAAGGATGCGAGAGGGGAACCCTTTTTGAAAAAAGGGTTCCCCTCTCGCGCTCTCCCTTCCCAAAAACTTCTCCCTGTTCAAGTTGGCTCTCGATATCCAACCTTTCTCATAGCAAAAGTCTTGGGAAAAGTTTCCCCTCAAACTTCGCTTTTGGGGCAGGAAGCGCGCAGGTGGCACATGGCGCAGCCCCCGGCGTAGGGATCATGGGTCATGACGGCGTATTGGACGCTGACGCTGCCGGCATCGTTCCAGACCAGCCCCAACCGTTCCAGGCGTCGCTTGAGGTCGCGGTCGGGCGTGGGCAGCGGGGCGCAGGCCCCGGCCTCGATTTCCGGCACGCATTGCGCCGCCGCGCCCATGACCATGGACACGGCCAGATTGTGCAGGGCAAAGCCTTCCGACGGCGAACGCGCCCAGGCTTCCTCGACCATGCCCTCGACCACGGGCTCCAGGAAAAAAAGCACCACGCCCCGGCGCGCCCCGGGAGCCGAGAACCGGTAGCCTTTGAGATATTCCTTGAAGGCGTCCCAGTGCTGCAGACACAGATTGCACTGCGCCTGCTCCACCTTGGCCGCCCCGGACACCTTGAGATACAGGTAAAGATCGAATTCCGGATTGGGATCGAGCTTTTCCACATTGATCTTGCCCAAACTCTCCTCCCCTAATGAATTCGACCGGATGTAGCCCAGCGAGGCCGCAACCTCAAGACCTGATCGGGCAAAAGCCAGCAGCATAGTGTCATTGCGACCATCTCTGGCAAGGCCCCCCTTGCTTTCGCAATTATTTGCTTCTAACATGTGATGTGGAATTATCTCTTCCGCCTGGATGTTGTTTTGCCAGAGCGGCTTTGTTTTCGCAGGAATTCCACTGTGAACAGGCCTGCCATACCTACGGAAGTCGCAGATTGTTTGGCGCACCCGCGCAATGCCACTTGACAACGCCAGGAGAAACCATGCGCTCAAAAATACGCCTTTCGACGAAGCTCGTCATTTCTTTCGGACTACTGATACTATTGCTCATTTTTAGCAACGTCACGGCCATATTTCTCCTATCGAACACGAATTCAAAAATCATAGACCTCTCACAAAATTGGCTTCCAAGTGTGGATGCTATCTCGAATATCCAGAATTCAATTGACACTTTGTATCGGACGGAATTGATGCATATCCTTTCCACCGACAAGACCAGCATAGAAAAGTACGATACAATGATCGTTTCTATTGATAAAGAAACAAGCACATACATTGCAACCTACGAAAAACTCATCAGTTCAGACAACGAGCGCAACATCTTCAACCAATTTCAAAGGGATTTCTCCCAGTATAAAACAGTAGCCACACGTCTCCTCGACCTTTCGCGCCAAAATGAAAATGAAAAAGCCAAAGCACTGGCCGAAGGAGAATCCCAAGAGCTTTTTGCCAAAGTGACCGAGGAGATGGGCAAGCTCGTCAACATCAACAAGGAAGGCGCCAAGGTTTCGGCCATCGCCGGCAACACGGCTTACAACCAGGGCCGCACCATGCTCATCATACTTGCGATCGCCTCCACGCTGATCGGCCTGGCCGTGTGCGTCGTGATCATACGCGGCGTTTCGCGCCAGCTCGGCGAGGACCCGGCCTATCTCCAGGAAGTAGCCAGCCGCATAGCCGCCGGTGAAATGGATATCCGCTTCAACGACCACACGGGTGACGGCGGGGTCTTCGCCGTGCTCAAGCAGATGGTGGAGAACCTGAAGCTGAAAATCGCGGAAGCGGACGGAAAGACGGCCGAAGCGGCCGAGGAAGCGAAAAAGGCTCATCAAGCCACCGAAGCCGCCGACAAAGCCCGTCTCGAAGCCGAAAACGCCAAGGCCGAAGGCATGTTGCAGGCAGCCCAGCGACTATCCTCCGTGGTCGATATCCTGTCCTCCGCCTCGCAGCAGCTTTCGGCCCAGGTCGAGCAGTCCAGCCAGGGCGCGGAAGACCAGTCGCGGAGGTTGGGCGAAACGGCCACGGCCATGGAGGAAATGAACGCCACGGTGCTGGAAGTGGCCAAAAACGCCTCCCAGGCGGCGGAGACCTCGGCCCAGGCCCGGGGCAAGGCCGAGGACGGCTCAAACGCCGTAAGCCAAATGGTCGCCTTCATGGAGCAGATCAACGCCAATGCCCGGGAGTCCCTCGACGACATGGGCACCCTGGGCAAGCAGGCGGAAAACATCGGCCAGATCTTAAACGTCATCTCCGACATCGCCGACCAGACCAACCTGCTGGCGCTCAATGCCGCCATCGAGGCCGCCCGGGCCGGCGAGGCCGGACGCGGCTTCGCCGTGGTCGCGGATGAGGTCCGGAAACTGGCGGAAAAAACCATGACCGCCACCAAGGAAGTCGGCGACTCGATTCGCGGCATACAATCCGGCACCCGCAAGAACTACGACAACGTGGCCCAGGCCGTCGATGCCGTCGGCGAAGCCACAACCCTGGCCGGCAAGTCCGGGGAGATGCTGCGCGAGATCGTCAGCCTCGTCGACGCCAGCGCCGATCAGGTGCGCTCCATCGCCACGGCCTCCGAGCAGCAATCCTCGGCCAGCGAGGAGATCAACCGCTCGGTGGAGGAGGTCAACCGCATCGCCTCGGAAACCATGGATGCCCTGCGCCAGTCCTCCCAGGCCGTGGGCGAACTGGCCTAGCAGGCCCAGGAACTCAACACCATGGTCCAGGAGATGCAGGGATCGGGCGGCGCGGCCACAGGCCAAAAATCCCTGCCCCACGCCGGCCGCCGCCGCGCTTTGGCATAAGGAGTGAGAAGAGGGAAGAGAATGCGAGAGGGGAAACCCTTTGAAAAGGGTTGTCCCCTCTCGCGCTCTCCCCTTCCTAAACCTTTTAAAAGTTAGAGTGCGATATGAGATGATTTCTGGTTGTTCGATCCAACCGACACACCTTGACGCATAATAAAGCCCCCGGCCGTGATTGCGACCGGGGGCTCGTGCTTGCGATTAGGCGAGCCAAGGTCAGCGCAGGGCGGCCTTGGTGGCGAAATAAATGATGCCGCCCGCCCCGAGAAGAACCAGCGCCAGGACAAAGACGACTTGCCGGGTCGATCCGAAACGCCGGGTGGAAGTGCCCTGGTCCATGGCTCTGGCGCGCCTGAGGGACAGGACGACCAGCGGGATCGCGACGAGCAGGCCACAGGTTTCCAGCACCGTCAAGAGAGGCGGCATGGGATCGGCCGAAACCGGGAAAATCCCGGCCAGATCGAGCAGATACACAAGCGCGAAAAGGACGCCGCAAAGCGCCGCTTCCACGAAAGCCGCCCGCTGTCCGCGAAGTGCCCAATAGGCCACGACAAGGCTGCACACGCCAAGGGTGGTGAGAAACGTGTTGAACGTGAGCACCGCCACAGGGGGCAACACGGAAAAGCCGCGCGTCTCCACCGGACCGCCCGGGACCATGACCGCCAACAGCCCGACGGAGAGCACCAGGAGAAAGGCGATCCCGTAGCGCGCCTCAAGCCGCATACCGCCCCCGCCAGGGTTGTTTAACCGCCTCACCGGCCACCGCCGTGCGCGCCAATAAGTTCAAGCAAAGTCGCCGCGTCGGCCGTGGGCGGCTGGCATGAGCCGGCCCGGCAGACATGGGCCGCCGCCGCCCCGTCAAGGGGCAGCTGGAAGCGGGTAAAGGGCGCGATGGCCGCGATCTCCGGGTCATCCTCTCCGGCCGGGCGCAGCACCACCGCCACTTCGGGCAGGTAGCGGTCGAAGATTGTCCGGGCCAGGACCTGGGTGTCGGCCGCGTCGGGATCGCCGGCCAGGGTCACCTCGGCCGCCGGGGCCAGCATCTGGGACAGGCTGCACAGGAAAAAGGCATAGCCCGAGGGATGCTCGGCCACGCGCCCCCCCGCCGCCTTGGCGAGTTTTGCCGCCTCTTCCCGAAACGACTTTTCGCCGGTCAGGCGAAAAAGCGTGGTCAGGACGAAAAAGGCCACGCTGTTGCCCGAGGGCACGGCCGCGTCGTAAAAGGTCTTCTGGCGCAAAAGAAGCGATTCGCCGTCGTCCGGGGACAGAAAAAAACCGCCGGCCCCGTCGCCGAAATGGGCGATCATGGCCTTGGCCAGGGCCGCGGCCCGCTCAAGATAACGCGGCGCGAAAACGGTCTGGTAGAGTTCCACAAGGCCCCAGGCAAAAAACGCGTAGTCGTCGAGCATGCCCGCCACGGCAGCCTCGCCCTGACGCAGCCGATGCAACAGCCGGTCCTCGGGCAAGGCCATCTTTTCCAGGAGGAAATCCGCCGCCGCCACGGCCCGCGCGGCAAGAGCCTCGTCATTGAACGCCCGGGCCGCTTTGGCCAGCGCGGCCAGCATGAGCCCGTTGTTGTCCGTCAGCACCTTGTCGTCGCAAAGAGGGCGCGCCCGCTTTTCCCGAACGGCCAGAAGCGCGGCACGGCACGTCTCCAAGCGCGCGGCCAGCGCGGCAACGCTTGTGCCCCTCCCCGCCGCCGCATCCTCAAGCGACCGGGGCAGATGCAAAATGTTGGTCCCGGTGGCCACGCCCGTGGCTTCGTCACGGAAATTGCCGGTCGCCTCGACGCCGTAGACATCGACGACAAGCTGGGCATCCTCCGGCGGGAGCGCCTCACGGATTTCCGCTTCGGTCCAGACGTAGAATTTGCCTTCGACGCCTTCGCTGTCCGCGTCCTCGGCGCTGTAAAACACCCCGTCGGGACTCGTCAGGTCACGCCGGACATACTCCAGGGCTTCGAGCGCCGTATCCTTGAGCCAAACCTCGCCCGTCGCTTGCCAGGCCTCGACGCAGGCCATGACGCATAGCGCCTGGTCGTAGAGCATCTTTTCGAAATGGGGCACCAGCCAGCCCGCGTCGGTGCTGTAGCGGTGAAAGCCGAACCCGACATGGTCGTACACGCCGCCGCGCCGCATGGCGGAAAGCGTCGCAGTGACCATGGCGAGGAGGTCCTTATTGCCGGTCCGGCGGTATTCGCGCAGCAAAAGCAACAGGTTGTGGGGTGCGGGAAATTTGGGTGCGCTGCCGAAACCGCCGTTTTCCACGTCGAAGCTGGCGGCGAGTTCCCCGGTCGCGGCCTCAAGCTCGACCGTTCCGGGTTCGGCCGCGCCTGTCCCGTCCCGGGCCGTGATCTGGTCGCGCACCGCGCCGAGGAGCTGGGCCGCGTTGCCGATCACCGCCTGCCGGTTGCTTTTCCAGGCCATGTGGACCCGCTGGAGCAGCTCACGCATGCCGGTGCGGCCGAACCCCGATTCCTTGGGGAAATAGGTGCCGGCGAAAAAGGGTTCGCCGTCCGGGGTCAAAAACACATTGAGCGGCCAGCCCCCCCGGCCGGTCAGCGCCTGGCAAAACGTCATGTAAAGCGTGTCCAGGTCCGGCCGCTCTTCCCGGTCGACCTTGATCGCCACCACAATGGCCCGCATCAGCGCCGCAATGTCCTCGTCCTCGAAGCTTTCGCGCTCCATCACATGGCACCAGTGGCAGGTGGAATAGCCGATGGACAGGAAAATGGGCTTGTCCTCGGCCTTGGCCAGGGCAAACGCCTCCTCGCCCCAGGGATACCAGTCCACGGGGTTGTGGGCGTGCTGTTGCAGATAGGGACTCTTTTCGTTGATCAGGCGGTTGGCTTTGCGCGACATGTCGTCCTCCCTGGGGCGTTGTAACAGGGAAAGACGGTTTTGCAACCGTTGGGACCGCGACGGGCATTCGCGTCGGAAACCGTTTCTCCTTGAAGCTTTTCCCGTCCTACGGTATGGAATCCAATCTCATTGTGAAATCGGGAGCAAGCGATCCATGACGGAAAAAACGGTGCTTCTGGTAGACGACGAGGCGGGATTGACGGCTGTTCTGGCCAAGCGCCTGACGGCCCGGGGCCTGACCGTGAAAACGGCCGGCTCGGGCGAGGAAGGCCTGTCCATCCTGAGAGACGACAAGGACATCGCCCTGACCGTGCTCGACATCAACATGCCGGGCCTCGACGGTCTGGAAACCCTCAAAGCCCTCAAGTCCCTGCGCCCCGAAGTGGAGGCGATCATCCTCACCGGCTATCCTTCGGTCGAAAGCGCCCTGGAAGGCATGCGCCTGGGAGCTTACGAATTTCTGTCCAAGCCCTGTGACACGGAAGAACTGTACGCGCGGGTGATGGAGGCGCTGGCCCGCGCCGACACCCGGTAAAAGGGAAAGGCCATGACCATGAAAACCGTTTTGCTGGTCGATGACGAGGAAAACCTCCGATTCGCGCTTTCGAGCTGGCTGACCAAGCAGGGGCTCTCGGTGCTGACCGCCGCCTCCGGCGAGGAAGCCATCGACATCGTACGAGGCGACCCGGCCGTGGCCGTGGCCGTGCTCGACGTCAACATGCCGGGCTTAAACGGCATCGAAACGCTCTCGGCACTCAAGGCCCTGCGCCCCGAGCTGGAATCGATCATCGTCACCGGCTACCCCACCGTGGAATACGCGCTGGAAGGCATGCGCCTGGGGGCCGTGGAATACTTAAGCAAGCCCTGCGACATCCACCACCTCTACGAGGTGGTGCAAAAAGCGTTGTCCCGGGCGGCCAGCAACCCGCGTTTTGCCGACAACGGCTCCGACGCGGCCGATCCGGCGGAGACCAGGGGATGAAGCAGCTGCAGCGAATTCTCAATAACGTCATCAACCGTACCAACATCAACCTGCGGCGCAGTTCCATCGACGTCGGCCCGTATGTCAGCGGCGCGGTTCCCCAGGAGAAGTACGCGCAGTTCTACGCGTTTTACGCCGTCTCTACCGAACACCCCCTGTTCTTCAACTTCCAGTGTTCCTCCCTGGCCGGCTCCTACTTCTTCGGCAAATGCGACGTGCAGCACTCCGTGATGTACAAATGCGACGTCCGGGGCGACGAGCTCAAATCCCTGGCCAAGGGATTCAACGTGGACGGCACCAACGTCCGACTGCACAGCGACGAGGTCATAAGGATCGTCGACAGCTTCCTCAACAAGACCCTTATCCACAGCTTCAGCCACGACCCGGAATTCCCCGAGGAATTCCTCATCAAAAACACCGTGGCCCTGTCCTACGCCAATATCCACGGTTCCCCGGTCATGGGCTCCTTCCTGGGGCCTTTTTGCACCATCGACCTGTGCACCGTGCAAAACAGCTGCATCGGCGCCTACGCCTACGTCCAGGTCGCCGACCTGCAGCCCTCGGTGATCGACCCCGGGCATATCTGGATCCGCAACAAATCCGGCGACGAATTCATTTATGATTACGCCCCGGAAATCGTCTCCAAATACATCTCCGTCGCCCCGAACGAACGCGCCAAGGGCCTGTTCATGGACTTCGTGGACAGCCACAAGCGCGATTTCGAGCGGGTCTTCGGCTTCCTCTACGCCTCGCGCCCCGAATCCTACGCCCCCGGCTCCTTCGTCTCCCGTTATGCCGTGGTCAAGGGCGAAACCAGCATCGGCGAGAATGTCCTGGTGGCCCAGCGCGCCTACCTGGAGAACGCCCATCTGGGCAAGGGGGCCAATGCCCAGGAAAACAGCTACGTGATCGATTCGTACCTCGAGGGCTACGACGTCACGGCCCACGGAGCCAAGATCATCGGCAGCCGGCTCGGCACCAACGTCTTCGTCGGCTTCAATTCCTTCCTGCGCGGCACGCCCGAAGCCCCGCTCACCGTGGGCGAAGGCGCGGTCATCGTGCCCCATACCATCATCGACCTGGTCGAACCCGTCACCATTCCGGCCGGATACGTCGTGTGGGGCTACGTGACCAAACAGGCCGACCTCGCCACCCAGGCCGTGTCCATCGAGGATTTCGCCAAAGTTGACGGCGAGGTCACCATCGGGGCCATGACGTTTTCTGGCAACGGCGAACGCTTCATCCGCGCCTTCCAGCACCGCATCCACCACATCCTCCACGATAACGGCGCCTACTACGACGGCAAGGACAACCTCGGCCACGCCCAAAAAACCAAGAACATCACCTACAACCTCATCCAGCCCTACGTGGAAGGCGGCTTCAAGGGTGTCTACCCGAACATACGCATCTTCCCCCTGTGTCCGGACGACCTCTGCATGTAGCCATCCCGTGTACGCAACGCCCCGGCTCCGGCGTTCCCTCCGGCCGGGGCGTTTTTTCATGGCCCGTCCCCCCCTGTTGCCAAGCCGCTTCGCCTGTCGCATATACTGGAGGTTGGAGTTGACAGTTCCGCCAACCCCGAAACAACGGGAGCGACGCCATGAACGCCAAAAAAGCCCTCATCATATCGGCCGACAATTTCGAAGACACCGAACTGCTTTACCCGCTCTACCGTCTCCAGGAAGCCGGCTTCCACGTCGATCTGGCCGCGCCCGAGGCCGGGGAGATCACCGGCAAGCACGGCTACAAGGTCAAGGCCAACCTCGGTGTCGCCGCCATGGAATCAGCCGGTTCGTGCGGCTACAGCCTGCTCGTGCTGCCCGGCGGCAAGGCCCCGGCAACCTTGCGAAAGATCCCCAAGGTCATCGACATCGCCACCGACTTTGCCTCCTCCGGCATCCCCATCGCCGCCATCTGCCACGGCCCGCAAATCCTGGTCACCGCCCGCCTGTTGCGCGGCCGCCATGCCACCTGCTACAAGACCGTCGCCGACGAACTCAAGGAAGCCGGAGCGCTCTATGAAGACAAATCCGTGGTGGTCGACGGCTCCCTCGTCACCTCCCGCGAACCCGGCGACCTGCCCGACTTCATGCGCGAAGTCATGCGCAAGGTTGGGTAGGAGGGAAGAGGGGAAGAGGCATCGGGGGGGAGGGAACCCCTTTTTGAAAAAAGGGGTTCCCTCCCCCCCGATGCCCCCACCCTCCCCAAAAACTTTTAAAAGGGGCAAGTTAGAAAAATATTTTTCAACTTGATCCCCTTTCGCCCCGAAGGGGCGACGGCGTGGTGGCGGCGGAATTTGCCTGGGACGAGCTTGTCGCGAAGCGACATGCACCGTCCCGAAAAATTCCGCCGCCATCTTCCACTCTCCGCCTGACCGCAAGCCAGCCAAGCTCCCGCCCGGCCAAAGCACACCGGAAGGGGGGTCCGGGGGGCCCGTGGCCTCCCGGCGGGTCCAAGGCAGCGCCCTGGCCGGGGTGCGGGGGCGGGCCCCCGCCGCCGCCAATACATGGAGGGACTCCCCGCAATGCCGCATGCCGTTTTCCTACGCCGTTTCGCCGGCTACGACGCGCCGGAACTGGACGCTGTCGTGGCCGAACTGCTGACGTCCGCCGGATGCCCGGTCGGGCGCGGCGACACGGTGCTGGTCAAGCCCAACCTCGTGGCGCCCCGCAATATGGCCTTGTCCTGTTCCGAGCCGCGCGTGGTGCGGGCGGTCTGCCGGCATCTGCTGGCGCGGGGGGCGGTCGTGACCGTGGCCGATTCCCCGGCGTTTGGCACCGGGCGCATCATGGCCAGGCTGTCGGGGCTGACCGAGGCGCTCGCCGGCCTGCCGGTGACAGTGACCAGCCTGAACGGGCCGCGCCAAGTGCGGTTGGCGCATGGGGGGCGCATCGGCATTTCCCGACTGGCCCTGGAAGCGGACCACATTGTCAGCGTTGCCCGGTTCAAATGCCACGATCAGATGGGGATGACGCTGGCGGTCAAGAATTTCTTCGGCTGCGTCTGCGGGTTTCGAAAATCGATGGCCCACCAGCGCCTGGGCAAGGACCGGGGCCGATTCTCCCGGATGATCCTGGACGTTCTGGCCGCCTTGCCGCCAACGACCTCGCTGTTGGACGGCATCACGGCCATGCACAAACACGGCCCGGCCTACGGCGAGGCGTTTCCCTTGGGGATGCTGGCGGCGGCGGCCAATCCCGTGGCCCTGGATACGGCGATCTACACCCGGTTTGGGCTTGCGCCCCGGGACGTTCCGCTCTGGGGACAAGCCTGGGACCTGGGCATTCCGGGAGCCAAGGCAGAGGACCTCGTCTTCCCCATGGAGCGGCCGGAGGCCTTCGATATCGCCGGATTCGAGCTCCCCGCCAGGCTCGCGCCGCTTTGCTTCGAGCCCAAACGTTTTATTACGGGCCGGCTGCGCAGCCTCATGCTCACTTTTGGCCGTCCCCCCAAGTCCCGTTGACACGCGGTCAAAGACGGCTACCTTCCCCCCATGCCAATACGCGAACGCTGCCGCCACCTTGTGGCCGGCCAGGTCCAGGGAGTGGGATTCCGCCCATTCGTCTACAGGCTGGCCCGGGAGCTTGAGCTCGGGGGATTCGTCCAGAACACGCCCGAGGGCGTGGTCATCGAGGTCGAGGGGCTCCCGGAGGCGGTCGCCGCGTTCGGCCGCCGCCTGCTGGCGGAAATTCCGCCCCTGGCCCGCATTCTCCATCACGACCAAGCCCCGGCCGAACCAAGCGGCGAGACAACGTTTCGCATCGACAAAAGCGCTCCCGGCAGCGGCCATGAGGTGCTTATCAGCCCGGATGTGGCCACCTGCCCCGACTGCCTGGCCGACATGACCGATCCGGCCAATAGGCGTTTCCGCTATCCCTTCACCAACTGCACCAACTGCGGGCCACGCTACACCATCACCCGCAGCGTGCCCTACGACCGGGAAACCACCTCCATGGCCTGTTTCCCGTTGTGCCCGGACTGCGCCGCCGAATACGCCGATCCGGCCGACCGCCGGTTCCATGCCCAGCCCAATGCCTGCCCGGTGTGCGGGCCCGAGGTCTGGCTGACGGACGCCTCGGGGTCGCGCCTGGCCGAGGGCGATGCGGCCATCAAGCGTCTTGCCCGGGCCCTGGCGGACGGAGCCATCGCGGCGGTCAAGGGGCTCGGCGGCTTCCATCTGCTGTGCGACGCGACCAACGACGCGACCGTGCGGGAACTGCGCCGACGCAAGCACCGGCCGTCCAAGGCCCTGGCGATCATGGTGCCGCACCTCGACGCGGCCAAGTGTATCGGCGCGGTGGGGCCGCGCGCCGAAAAGCTGCTCACCGGCACGGCACGGCCCATCACCCTCGTGCCCGTGCGCCCGGAGAGCGGCCTGTCCCCGGCCATCGCGCCGGATACGGCCGAAATCGGCATCATGCTCCCCTACACGCCCCTGCACCACATCCTGCTTGGCGACTATGCCGCGGCCATCGGGCCGGAGCGGCCGGCGGCGCTGGTTGCGACTTCGGGCAATGCCGGCGGCGAGCCCATAAGCCTGGGCAACCGCGAGGCGCTGTCCCGACTTGCCGCCATCGCCGACATCTTTCTCCTGCATAACCGGGACATCCTGATCCGCACCGACGATTCCGTGGTCCGGCCCCTGGAAGCCGATGTCGCCCCGGACGGCGGGCATACGCCGCGACACATGTTTTTGCGCCGGGCCAGGGGCTACGTGCCCAGTCCCGTCATTCTGCCCGTGTCCGGGCCGCCGGTCGCCGGGCTGGGGCCCATGCTCAAGGCCACGCTGTGCCTGACCAAGGGCAACCAGGCCTTTGTCAGCCAGCACATCGGCGACCTGGAATCCCTGGAAGCCTTCGGGTTCTACGAGGAGATCCTGGACCATCTGCAAGGGGTGCTCAAGGTGCGGCCCGAGGCGCTGGTGGCCGATCTGCACCCGGATTACCCCTCCACCCGCTTCGCCCTGGAACAAAACGCCGTGCCGGTGCTGCGCCTGCAGCACCATGTCGCCCACATATACGCCGTCCTAGCCGAACATGGCCTCATGGAGCCGGTCTTGGGGCTGGCCCTGGACGGCACGGGCCTTGGCGAGGACGGCACGCTTTGGGGCGGGGAATGCCTGCTCGTCGATCCGGGCGCGGGAACCCACGAACGGCTGGGACATTTCGCGCCCATGCGCCTGCCCGGCGGGGACGCGGCCGTACGCGAACCCTGGCGCATCGCCCAGGCCTGCCATTTTCTTTTGGGCCACAAGGCGCCGGGCGACGGCCTGCCGTGGCCCTGGATCACGGGCCGGGAAAGCGCCACGCGGCTTGTCGGGACCATGCTGGAAAAGGGACTCAATTGTCCGGTGACCACAAGCTGCGGCCGGCTCTTCGACGCGGTGGCGGCGGCCATCGGCGTGTGCCGGGCCATCGAGTACGAAGGCCAGGCGGCCATCCTGCTGGAGCGTGTCCAGGATATGACGGAAACACGTCGATACGACTGCCCTGTAACTTCCGGCACCCCGGCGCGACTGGAGACGTTGGAACTTTTTCGACAGGCGGCGGGCGACGCGGCCCGGGGAGAACCAGTGGGCCGTATCGCCCGCCGGTTCCATCTGGGGCTGGTCGCTGGCCTGGCCGCCCTGGCCGGGGAAGCGGCGTCCCGCACGGGCATCGACAAGGTCGCCCTTTCCGGCGGCGTGCTGCAAAATCGGACGATCGCGACACTCCTGCCTTCAGCCCTGCATGCCCGGGGCCTTGTACCGCTTAGCCATGAGAAGGTGCCGGCCAACGACGGCGGCATCAGCCTGGGACAATCTTTTTATGGAATTTCCGTGACTCAACGGTGACTTTTTATACATTTTTTACACAAGTATCGATTGTTATTATCTATCCAATTAGTAGAAAATTATTGACAGCCCGATTGAAGCATCGTAGGCATTCGCGGGCCCGATAGTCCGCCCCCTTGTCGATACGATGATGACCCATGGCATGGTCATCGGATAATACGCTATTTTTTAAAGGAAAATTTCGTTGCCAGGTGAAGCGGTTCCCTTCGGAAAAATGAGGATTCTCTCCAAAGACCTCTGGAAGGCAAGGGCACGAGGCAAAAACCGGCCGGCATCCCTGCGCACCCGACAAACATGAACTTCTCCGCCTCAAGCCGGCCCCGCGCGAAGCGCAATCGGGCCAGCCGCCTTTTACACGTCTTCCCCCCTGGGGCAGACGTGCCGTCAAGCCCGAAAGCGCGATGGAAAGATATACACGGCACCACAGTTGCCAAGGCAAAGGAGAGTCCCCGTTTTCAGGCGCATCCTACAAGGAAAAGGACCGCCGGAGCGTTGTGTATGCCACGACCTGCCGCTAACAAGCCAACACTGCCCCGGATTCGCATCAGTCTAATTCGCCTCAAAGCCGGTTGGTTTTCCCTGTGCCGCATGTATTCTTGACTTATACTTTATCAGCATCCATAATATTGTACTTGTGTCTATCCTGACATGTATCGACTCCTATGCCACCTCAAAATGACGAAAAAATTACCCCCAATAAAGATGAATTGTTTTTTGGGCAGCCGTTGCCGGTCGATGCCGCCGGATAACGGATGTGTGGCAGAGGCAATGCGGAACAACTGACGTAAATGCAATATTCGCCACAAGAAAAGCGCGCGTAAGCGCCATCTTCCCGCGAATATCAGGCAATAAACGATGTGCTCGGAGGCATTATGAACGAAGGGATCCCTCAGGAAACCATCAATCGCTTTGATGAGGCATTCGACCGGATCAAGCAAGCGACCGGCATGCGCACGCAAGTGGAAATCGCCAAGCTGCTCGATATTCGGCAGTCCAGCATTTCCGATGCCAAGCGCCGCCAATCCATTCCGGACAGCTGGCTGATCAAACTGTACCAGATATACAACCTCAATCCCAACTGGATTATCGACGGCGAACAGCCGCAGTTTCTCGGCGAGAAGCGTGGCGGCGCCCTGCATGTCCGGGAATCCGGCGACGGCTATGGCCGCAAGCCCAAGTATTACCAGATGCCTGTGGCTCCCATGTCCGCGCCGGAACCGGAACAGCAAGACGAAACCGTCACCATCGCCGAAACACTGGCCGTTCCGGAACAGTTCCACAAGCCGTCCCTCGTCATCGTGCGCATGGACGAGAGCGACATGGAACCGGTCATCCACCGCGGGGCCTATGTCGGCATCGACAAGGACCGCAGAACCATTCGCTCCGGCGGCTTGTACGCCCTCGATATGCCCATGGAAGGCCTGATCATCAAACGTGTCGTGCATGACGCCGAAAACAGCCGGCTCATCTTGCGCTCCGAAAACCAGACCTATGCCGATCAGACCATTCCCGCCGACGGTGCGGCCGATCGCGTTGTCGGCCGCGTCACGTGGGTTTTCCAGGAACTGTAGTTTCACACCCAAGACGCCGCCACGTCCCACGGCAGCGCCGGGAACAGCACAAGGCTTCGCCTGTTCCCGGCTCGTCCGCTGGGATGTTGCTCCTTCACCAAACCGCCTTTTCTTTTCTTTGTCGGAGTGTTGGCGATGCAGAAATGCCGGCGCGTTGACGCTTTCAGGAAAATCGCGTATCAATCATGACTATTACAATAGAAAATCAAGTGTTGCCATAATCCCCATATGAAACCTGCCATGCATAACACCGCCATGCAGGAGGCTGCGTGAAGCCCGACACCTTCGAAGACGCTTATGCCAGGATCCAGGCGGCCACAAAAACCCGGACCCAGACTGAGATCGCAAACCTGCTCGGCATCAAGCAATCCAGCATTTCCGACGCCAAAAAGAAAAACACCATTCCCGACGGTTGGCTCATCACGTTGTACCGGGCCTGCGGGCTGGAACCCGACTGGATCCTGTATGGCCAGGAACCCGCGTCCAGGCGGGCTGGCTTCAACTTGGCCGACGGCGTGGCCGGGGTGCGCGAAACCGCCAACGAATATGCGGCCGCGCCCATGCGCGCGACTGTGTACGCCATGGCCCGCACCAATTCCGAAAGCGGCTCCTGGATACGGGAAAGCCTGGAGAGCATCCCGCTTATCGAATCGCTGTCGCGACCGCACCTGCTGGTGGTCAAAATGGACAATGCCGGCATGGAGCCGGTCATCCGCCACGGGGCCTATGTCGGCATCGATTGCGACGACGTCCGCCTACGCACCGGCGAAATCTATGCCCTCGACTTTCCCGGCGAAGGGCTCGTCATCAAGCGCGTCGTGCGCGACCTTGAAGCCAAGCGCCTCTCCCTGCTCCCCGATAACCCTTCCCACCCCGCGCAGCATCTTCCCCTGGAGACCCCGGGAATCACCCCCATCGGCAAGGCCGTTTGGGTGATCCAGGAAATCTGACCGCCCTTTCCTCTTTTGCAGGCCCCTGCTTGACCGCCTCCCGAACGGAGACGGCATTTTTGTTTTCAATTAGAAAAGGTTTACATTTTTATTAAAAGGATTATTTATGAATTAATATGAGTAAATATATTTACATATAAATCATTCGTGCTTATCTTGTGAAAAACTCGAGGGGTTACATGGGACAAGAAGCACGTGATTCCATTCTCGCCCGATTGAAGACCGCCCTTCGCACCAGAGGTGCGAAAGACGCCGTCGACCGCCTGGACCTGATTACATGCGCCCTGACGACCGAAATGGACGCCGCCGCCTTTTACGCTTGGGTCATGCGCTATTGCCGCGAATACGACCTCGATCCGGATTGGGTTTTCGACGGGAAGGGCCGGGATGCCCCTCCCGATTGCCCGGTGGCCATGACGCCTGTTTTCGCCATGAGTTCCACACATCCCCGCACCGGACGCTGGCTGTTGCGCGAGATCGAACGCATCGCCCTGGCGCCGCGCATCGTCGGACCGAGCCGGTTCGTCATTCGCATGGACAGCCCGGCCCTGGAACCCCGCATCCGCAAAGGTGCCTACCTCGTGGTGGACACCCGCCGGGATGCCGTGGACGGGACGGATGCCGCCCTGCCAACCAGGGAAGAAACCGTACCCTTTGCCATGGACATTCAGGGCAAAGGGTTGGTGGTGCGCATGCTGCCCTACGGGCAAGGGGCGGACCGGAAGATCGCGGGGAAAGACGACAGCCTGGCCGTCGAGGATGTCGTGACCGGGGACATCGCGGGGCATGCCCGCATCGTGGGCCGTGTCGTCTGGGTGGCGCAGACGTTGTAAGAAGAAGGCCGGGGAGCGTCCCTACCCTTCCCGGTCGTACCGCCTGTTGCGGGGATCGAAGCAGAAGGCGCAGCCGCGCGGCAAAATCCAGCGCACCAGCCCAAGTCCGGCGACGAAACCGCCGGCGTGGGCCCAAAACGCCACGCTGTCCGCCCCGCTGCCGCCGACCGCGCCGCTGAGCCCGGAAAGAAGCTGGATGACAAACCAGATGCCCAGAAAAACCACGGCCGGCAGTTCGATGATCCAGGGAAAGATGAATATCGGGATGAGCGTCACCACCCTGGCCCGGGGAAACAAGCGAAAATAGGCCCCCATCACCCCGGCGATGGCCCCCGAGGCCCCGATCACCGGCATGGTGGCGTTCCAGTTGAAAAGGATATGGGTCCATACGGCGATCAGGCCGCAGGCCAGGTAGAACAGGGCGAACCGCAACGGTCCCAGCGCCTCTTCCACATTGTCGGCGAAAATCCACAGCACCCACATGTTGAGCAGAAAGTGCAGCCAGCCGCCGTGCAAAAACATGTAGGTGACCATGGATTCGTAGCCGCCCTTGGGGTAGCCCATAATGGCGGCATAGGCCGGGTCGGTGTAGCGGGCCGGGACCACGCCGTAGATATGCAGGAATTCGAAAAGCGTGCGGTTCGGCAACAGCTGCTCGAAAAGAAAAAGCAGCGCGCACAGGGCGATGATCGTCCAGGTCACGAGCGGCCGTCGGGAACTCGGCACATTGTCGCGAAGCGGGATCATGCCGCGTCCCAGGGAACGCTCCCGGGCCCCGGGGCATATCCCCGTTCCCGCAGCCACCGCAGGCGATCCCAGGCGTCCCCGCGACGAAGCGCGGCCAGTCCGGCCAGGACCTCACGCCCCTGACGCGCCAGGGCGTCCCGGTCCCCGTCATTGTCCACCACGAACCGGCATTTGGCGAGCTTGGCCTCCTCAGGCCACTGCCAGCCGTCCATGCGGTCGGCGAGATCCCCATCCCAGCCGCGTCCCCCGGTCAGACGCTCCCGGCGCGTCCCCAAGGAACAACGAACCCCGACAACAAGGTCCGCCACCTCCCGCCATGGCCAGCCCGATTCGAACAGCAGCGGCACCTCGGCAAAGGCCGCCCGGACAGTGGCATTTGCCTCCAGAAACGCATCCAGCTCGGCCCGGACCAGCGGATGCACCAGCTCCATGACCTCGCGCCGAAACGGTTCGCTTTCGAGCATGCGCCCAAGCAACCAGCGTTTATCGACGGAACCGTCCGGGGCCAGCGCCGCCTCGCCGAAACGCCCGGCCAGCATATGCGCTCCGCCCCCCTCGGGAGCGTAGAGCCGCCCCACGGCCGCGTCGGCGGAAAAAACCGGATAGCCGGCAGCCTCGAAGACCCTGAGCAAGGCCGACTTGCCGCAACCCGGCATGCCGACCAGGCCCACCCGCTGGCAGCGCCGGCCGAGAAGCAGCACCAGCCGCCAGAAATCCGGAGGCGGCGGGCAGCGGTAAGCGCATGTCTCCCCGGTGCCCGGATGGGTGAAGGACAGCTTCCAGGCATGGAGCATCTGGCGCGTGGCCAGCCCGGACAAAACGCCGGGCCGGCGCTTCCAGTCGTTCTGCCGCGACGCGCCGTAAACCGCGTCACCAACAATGGGATGGCCGATGGCCGCCAGATGCACCCGGATCTGATGGGTGCGGCCGGTGAAGATGTCCACTTCAAGCAGGCTCGCCGCTGCGTCCGGCGCGCTCCAGACCAGCCGCCACCGGCTTCTGGCTTCGCGCCCGCCCTTGGCCACAACGGCCATTTTGGCCCGATGTTTGGGATCGCGGCCGATGGGCAAGCGGATATCCCCGCCGTCCCGCTCCGGCCGCCCATGGACCAGGGCCAGATAGGTCTTTCGCACCCTGCGCGCCGCGAAATCGGCGGCGAGGGCCTGCCTGGCGGATTCGGTCAGGGCCACGAGCAAAAGCCCGCTCGTATCCTTGTCCAGGCGGTGGACGATGCCCGGACGCTCGCCGGCCATGTCGCGAAGCTGCGGGAAACGGTACAAGAGCCGATTGACCAGGGTGCCCTCGGGCAGTCCGGGGGCCGGATGCACGGTGAGCCCGGCCGGCTTGTCGAGCACGATCACGTCCGTGTCCGCATGGAGGAGTTTCAGCGCCCCGGCCTCGGCCTCCGTCTCGCTGGAAAGCGCCGGCAAGCGCAGGCCCAGCGCCTCGCCGCCGCGAAGCTTGGTCCCGGGTTTACGGCAGACCGCGCCGTCCACGGTCGCCCGCCCCTCCTCGATGGCCGCCCGGACCCGCGCCCGGGTGACATCCTCCCCCGCCAGCCGGGCGGTCCAAAACACATCCAGCCGCGTGCCCCGCCCGCCGTCCGTCGCCGGATCGAAAACCGCCTCGCATACCATATCTTGTCGCATCACGCCTACGTCGCCTCGAAAAACGTCCGTTACCGGCCCCGCGCCTCGGCGCAAGGCCAATTGAGCAAACCGTATGAAAGGGTTAGGTTGTTTTCCCCGATTGCGCCAGACAAAAAGGAGCCGCCCATGCAGGCTGTCGTCTTTGAAAACGGAAGCGTATCCATGGTGGAGCGGCCCGATCCCCGGCCGCGTTCCGGCGAAGCGCTGCTCGAGGTCCGCATGGCCGGCATCTGCAACACCGATCTGGAGCTGCTCAAGGGCTACATGGGCTTTTCCGGCATCCCGGGCCACGAATTCGCGGCCGTCGTGGCCGAGGCCCCGGACCATCCGGAACTGGTCGGGAAGCGGGTGACGGCGGAAATCAACCTGGGCTGCGGCCATTGCCCGACCTGCCTGACCGCCGGGCCGCGCCACTGTCCCAACCGCACGACCCTCGGCATCGCCGGCAAGGACGGCGCCTTTGCCCGTTACGTCACCATGCCGGTTTCGCTGCTCCACGAAATCCCGGACAACATACCGGACAGCGAAGCGGTTTTCATCGAGCCCCTGGCCGCCGCCCTGGAACCCGGGCAACAACTCCATCTCACCGCCGACATGTCCGTGCTGGCGCTTGGCGACGGCAAGCTCGGCATCCTGTCCGCCTGCGCCCTGCGCCACCAGTGCCCGGACATCGTCCTGGCCGGCCGGCACGCCCGCAAGCTGGCCATCGCCGCCGCCCAGGGTGTGGCCACACGCCGCCACGACAGCCATGACGGCCTCGCCGCCGCTTTACTCGAGGAATTCGGCCGCTTCGATGTGGTCATCGAGGCCACGGGCCGGCCCGAAGGCCTCGCCCATGCCCTGGACCTGACGCGCCCGGAAGGGACCATCGTGCTCAAGACCACCACCTTCGCCCCGACCCCGGTCAACATGGCCCGGGTGGTGGTGGACGAAATCACCCTCGTCGGCTCGCGGTGCGGCAATTTCAAACTGGCCACGGCCTTTCTGCGCGACAGGCTGGTGGACGTCTCGCCGCTGATCGAAGCAGCCTATCCCTTCACGGAATTTCCCCAGGCCATGGCCGCCGCCGCCCGCCCGGGCGCGCTGAAGGTTGTGGTGGAGTTTTAAGGAAGGGCGGAGCCTCTCCCGGACCTCTCTGGGGGAAAACCTTTCTGAAGAAAGGTTTTCCCCCAGGCCCCCTTTCCCAAGACTTTCAATAGAATTCGGATAGTAATGGTCGCGCTTGCGCCTATTGAAAACTTGGGGAAGGGGAGAGCGCGAGAGGGGATAACCCTTTAAAGGGTTTCCCCTCTCGCATTCTCACTCCCCCCTCTTCCACTCTCTTCTCCCATCAAATTGACCGCAAGCGGCGAAGTAGCGCAGGTCCTTAAGCCAGAGCAGGAGTTGGCGGCGGTCGGCATTGAGGAGGCGCGTCCAGCCCGAGGGGATGGATGTCAGATCGCCGAGCGGTCCGAGCAGTTCGCTCGGGTCGCGGAAGCATTCCCAGTCGCAGGCCCGGCAATGCGGCTCGCCGCCGAGATTTTCTTCGGAGAGCTTCCAGAACGGTCCCATGTTTTCCCCAGCCCGGTAGCCGCAGGGGAAGCAGTCGCCATGCCGGTCCACATAGAAAAAGCTCACCCCGCCGAGACAGGGACGGGGCGGCTTGGATGGTTGGCCGTATTGCCGGACCAGGGCGTGGACCGCGCATAGCGGCGTGAAAATCCGCAAGTCGCTTCGGTGGCGCGGCACGGTGTCGCGCAGCGCCCGGAAAAGCTCGTACTTTTCGGTGTTGGAAAACGTCACCCGCGCATCGGAGGCCGTGGCCGCGTACACGGCCGTGGCGCCCTTTTCCCGATCCGTATCGCTCATGGGGTAGCAGCAATTGGCCATGGTGAAGCCAAGGGCGGCCGCTTTTTCGAAAAAATGGCCGATCTGCGCGCAGGCGGCGCGGTAAAGCGCCTCGCCTTCGCCGCGAAGGGGCCGCGGGCCGCCCATGAAGCGGTTGAGCGCCACGTTGGCCGTGGGAAAAAGACCGTGGGCATGGAAGATGGGAAGCGCTTTGGAAACCCCTTCCACCATGCCGGGGTGCCCCCGGTTGGCCTCATGGGTGGCGGAATCGGCGGAATCGAGGCTGATCCAGAAATTGCGCACCGGGGTCCTGGCCAAGTTTTCAGCCAGACGCGTGACCCGGTCGGTGAAGTCGGGTGCCTGGGGAGTTGCGAACTGATAACCGTTGGTGCCGGTTCGCAGGTAGGTGATGCCGGCCCGGCCGGCGTAGTCGAGGAGCGTAAAAAGCGTCGATCCGGTCAGAAAGGGCTCGCCGCCGGTAAAGGACAGAGCGGCCACGCCCAAGGCGGCGCAACGGTCGATGATGCGTTTGGCCGTATCCAGGTCCATGTCGCCGCGTTCGCCGCCGGCCGTCACGCGCATGCCGCATTGGGCGCAACGCGCGTTGCACCGGTTCGTGATCTGCATGACGACCTGTCGCGGCCTTCCCCGCCATCGCAAGACGCGCAGTATGGGCATGATTCTCCTTTTGTCGGCCGGCCTGGGCGGCATATGTACTGCAACAACCGGCGACACGGCTCCATAGCCGGCGGCTTGAACCGCCTTCTTTACGGAAGAATGACGATCCGGCGACAGAGGATCGTCTGGAAAACGTGGCGCATTCCACAACCGCTGTCTTCAAATCGTAACACAACAAAGGCATAGTTGGCGGATGGACGTCCAAGAACCCGGCGTGTTGCGCATCGCCTGCTGCAACCACAAAGGCGGCGTGGGCAAGACGACCTGCGCCGTGAATCTGGCGGCCGGGCTTTGTCGCGCGGGCTGGCGTGTCGTGGTGGTGGACGCCGATCCCCAGGCGCACCTGACAGCATCGTTGGGCCTGCGCGATCCCGGGGAAGAAGGGCTTGCCGCCGTGCTCGGGGGCGACGTCCCGGTCTCCCGGCACCTGATCGAGGCCGACGGCCTGCGCGTCCTGCCGGCCGCCGCCCGGCTGGCCACGGTGGAGACCGAACTCTCCAGGCGCGAAGCGCCGGAGACCCTCCTGGCCGCGGCCTTGGCGGATCTGTCCGACTGCGACGTCGTGCTTTTCGATTGTCCGCCGCATCTCGGGCCGTTGACACGGCAGGTGCTCGGCGCGGCCACGCGGGTGATCGTGCCCATGACGCCCGACTATCTGTCCATGCAAAGCCTGGCCTGGCTTATGGGCACGCTGTCCGAACTGACGGGAAACGAACATGCCGGCCCCTCGGTGCTCGGCATCGTGCTCAACCGCTTCTCGGCGCGAAAACGCCTGCACCGCGAGGTCAGGCGCGCCGTGGCCGGGCATTTTCCGGACCTCCCCTTCGAAACGCCCATTCGTGAAAACGTGTCCCTGGCCGAGGCGCCAAGCCATGGCCAGGATATCTTCCGCTACGCGCCAACCAGCGCCGGTGCCCAGGATTTCGCCGCCGTTTGCCGGGAACTCGCCCGGCGCGCGGGCGAACCGGCCAACACGGCGAAACGAGGTGCAAAATGACCGCCCGCTCCCGACTCGGCCGCGATCCTTTAAGCGGCGTAACCCAGCCCGAAGCCAAGAAAACGACCAAAGCCACGACGAAAAGCACGGCGAAAAAGGCCGCGCCCCAAAAGACCGCCAAGCCCAAGCCGGCCAAGGTCGGCACTACGGCGAAAAAGACCGCCCCGGCAAAGCAACAGCCGACGCCCGTAGCGCAATCCGCGCCGGAAAAAAGCCCCGTCGAACCGCGTCCCATCTCCGAAAGCGTGCTCACGCCCGATGCACCGCCGGAAACCGTGGTCGCCGCCGGTTCGCGAGCCGATACGGAAATCCAGCCCGTTCCCCAAAGCAGCCCGGTGATCGCACCGAAGATCGATCCCGCCACAGCCGGGGAAATACCGGAACCGCGAGCGACGGAAACCGTTGCTCCGGTCGAGCCGACGATGAACGAAGCTTCGCTGGATATGGCGGACACTCTCGCGGTGAAAACAGCCGCCTCGGCCGTCCCGCCGGCCGAGGCGATCCAGCCGATCCCGCAAAGCATGCCAATGGCCGAGTCGACCTCCCAAGCCGCTCTGATGGCCGAACCGGCATGCCCACCGCTCCCGACCGACGGGCCGCCTCCGGCCGAAGTCTTTTTGCGCGGGGTGGTCGAGGGCTTGGCCCCGGCCGGAGGCCTCGTAACCGATGTGGAGGTGGACCCGGACACCTCCGCCTTGCCGGTGGAGAAACTCTTCTATTTCAGCCACGTTCTCCAACTGCTCGTCAGTCCCCTGGAGCGGCCGGCCGAGCCCGGACGCAAGCCGGGCGACAAACGCGGCCCGGTACCGGCCCTGTCCGTGCGGCTGCGCACCATCGGGCAAAACCGCCACAGCCTGCGCATCTACGACAACGGCCTGTTTTTCGGGCGCTATCTCCCGGATGTATCCCTGGATATGGAAGCCCTGCGCCCGCTTCTGCTGTTCGTCATCAAACGCAACGGTTCGATTCTTCTGAAACAGGGCAAGGGCGTCGAATTCGAAATCATCGGCTAGAGCCGCAAGCCAAGGAGCGCGTCATGGAAAAAGAGAAAAACAAGCTCAAGATCGAAGGGGTGATGCAGCTGACCGAGGTCATCGCCAACCTGGAGAAGCTGGTCGCGGACATGCAGTGCGGCAAGGTGACCCTGGCCGCCGGGGACGAAAGCCTGACGCTTGCACCGTCGGTGCTGGTCAACGTGGAGATGAAGGCTTCCCAGAAAAAGGACAAGGAGAAGTTCTCCCTGGAAATTTCCTGGAAGAAGCACAAAGAGATCGAAGGATTCGCGGATACCGCCGACGCATAGGCATCCGCCGAAATATTGGACAGGCAAACGGCCGGGGGGCGACCCTCGGCCGTTTTTGCGTGACCAGGCCATTGGCCCCGAGCAGGCGTACTCGGGTACTACTCTCCCTTCGTGCCCAGGGACCAATCCACGGCATAAAGGCTATGCACGAGGCTGCTGCTCAAAAGCGGCAGGGACGAAGTCGACAACAGCACGGGAAGCTCGGTGCAGCCGAGGATGACGCATTGGGCCCCGCGCCGGCCAAGCTCCCCGATGATCCGGTTGTGCTCGGCCCGATCCTCGTCGGTGAATTGATTGCGGCACATCCGCTCGAAAACGGCAGTGTTGATATAGGCGCGATCCTTCTCCTCGGGCACGATGATGCGCGCCCCGGACTTCGCCTCGATGCGTTCGCGGTAGAAGCCCTCCTCCATGATCGGCCGCGTGCCGAGAAGCGCCACGACGGAATAGCCTCCGGCCGTGATCGCGGCGGCCAGGGCGTCGCCGATATGCAGAAACGGCTCGGGAACGCGGGCGGCGACGACATCGTGGACCTTGTGGATAAGGTTCGAGCACAGCATGATGCCGTCAACGCCGGCGCGGTGCAGGCTCTCCGCCGCCCGGCCCAGAATGTCTCCGGCGGCGTCCCAGTCGCCGGCCTGCATCGCCGCCGCCAGCTCGGCGAAATCGATACTGGCCAAAACGAGCCTGGCCGAGTGCAGTCCGCCCAGGCGGCGCGCCGTCTCCTCGTTGATAAAGCGGTAATAGTCGACTGTGGACAGCCAGCTCGTTCCGCCGATAAGGCCGATAGTTTTCATGTACTGCCCCTTCTTTCTTCTCGAAAATGTCCGGTCACTTTTCTCCAGCGCCCCGTTCGTGTCAATATTTCCCTCGCACCGCCTCAAAGGCCGGCGTCTCCCCCGCCTATCGCGCAAAAAAAGGGCAGGTTCCGAAGAACCTGCCCGCTTGTGGCGTAAAAGATGCGGCCTTAGCCTTCGTAGTACGACCGAAGATGCTGGCTGCGCACCGGATGGCGCAGTTTGCGCAGGGCCTTGGCCTCGATTTGCCGGATACGCTCGCGGGTGACGTTGAAAAGCTTGCCCACTTCCTCGAGGGTGTGGTCGGACTTCTCACCGAGCCCGAAGCGCTTTCTGAGCACCTGCTCCTCGCGCGGGGTCAGGTCGGAAAGCACCTTGCCGATCTGCTCGCCGAGCTTGGTGTTGACCACTTCCTCGGCCGGGGCCAGGGCCTTTTTGTCCTCGATGAAATCGCCCAGGCTCGAATCCTCTTCGTCGCCGATGGGCGTCTCCAGGGAAATCGGCTCCTTGGCGATCTTGAGCACCTTTTTGACCTTCTCCAACGGATAGTCCATGCGCTCGGCGATCTCTTCCGGGGTCGGATCGCGGCCGAGCTCCTGGACAAGGTAGCGCGAGGTGCGGATGAGCTTGTTGATGGTCTCGATCATGTGCACCGGGATGCGGATGGTGCGGGCCTGATCCGCGATGGCGCGGGTGATGGCCTGCCGGATCCACCAGGTGGCGTAGGTCGAGAACTTGTAGCCGCGCTGGTACTCGAACTTGTCCACGGCCTTCATGAGGCCGATGTTGCCTTCCTGGATCAGGTCGAGGAATTGCAGGCCGCGGTTGGTGTACTTCTTGGCGATGGAGACGACCAGGCGCAGGTTGGCCCGGATGAGCTCCTGCTTGGCCCGCTGGGCGGCGGTGTTGCCCCGCTTGATGCGCCACAACACCTCTTCCAGGTCGTGGACGTGGTGGCAGCACTTTTCCTGCAAGCGGTCGAGAATCTCCATCTTGGCCGTAAGCATTTCCTTAAAGGAGAAAAGCTCCTCCACCGTGAGCCCCAGCGACTCGGCCGCGACCATCGGGTTGACCTCCCGGGCGTCGAGCTGGGCGAAGAGCTCCTGGATTTCCGACTGGGACTTGCCGACGGACAGGATGTAGGCCGACAGGTCGCGCTGGCAGTTGTGCATCTGGCGCACATAGTCCTCGACAATCTCAATGATGCGGTCGATCAGCGTCTTTTCGAGCTTGATGTCGCGAAGCCGCACCACGATCTCTTCCTTGAAGACCATGATCTCCTTCTGGATGCCGGCCACGCGGCGATCCAGACAGGCGCACTGGTCGAGCTTGCTGTAGATCTTGCGCTTCTTGCGGAAGGAGACCTTGACCTCGTCGAGCAGGAAGATGACCCGCTGGCGCTGGTTCATCTCGTCCTCGGACGGATCGTCCTCCTCGATGGTCTTGACCACGTCTTTCAGCTTGATGCGGCCGATTTTCAGGTCCTCGCCCACCTGGATAAGCTCTTCCACGGCCACCGGCACTTCGACCAGGGCGTAGAGCACGTCCATTTCGCCGTTTTCGATCTTCTTGGCGATGACCACCTCGCCCTCGCGGTCGAGCAGCGGCACGGCCCCCATCTCGCGCAGGTACATGCGCACGGGGTCGGTGCTGCGCGAGGAATAATCGAGGGTGTCCTCGCTTTCGGTCAGTTCCAGATCGGCGTCCGGGGCATCATCCGGCTCGGCGCTGGACGCCTCGACCTTACGGCCGTCCTTGTCGGTGTCCACGAGGTTGATGTCGAGCTGGTCGAAGATGGCGATGACCTCTTCGAGCTGCTCGGGGCTTATCACCTCGGACGGCAGGGCCTTGTTGACCTCGTCAAAGGTGAGAAAGCCTTTCTGCTTGCCTTTGACGATAAGGCTTTTGATCTGCTGGATTTCCTTGAGATTACTCATCTCCCCTCCCGGAAAGGGCCTGTAGTTCCCCCAAAAGCCGCAAGGCTTCGGCGTGCGCTCCCTGTTCCTGCGCCCGGCGCAACGCGTCCATAAGCACGCGCCGCTGGTCGCGCTCACTGCACTTGTGGAGAAAAACGCAAATATCCTCGTAAATCGCCGCGGCCTCTTCATCGCCTACGGCCGGCTCCAACTGGGCCTTGGTCCAAAAGGCCGTCTGGGCCGCATCGAGCCGCGTGGCCAGCTCGTCGGAGCCGCCCCCGAGCAGTCTGGCGAAAAAATCCCGGGCCGCCTCCGTGGACAGTCCCTCGGCCATTCCCGCCCCGGAAAGCGTTTCCAGGTAATCGGGACGGCGCACGGCAAACGACAACAACTGGGCGTCGCGCGGGGACATCTCCAAGGCCCGCCGCCGCTTGACCGCCACTAAAGCCGGCTGGCGCCCCGGCCGGGAAACGGCCTCGCCCAGAAACCGGCGCAATTCGATTTCAGCCAGCCCCAGCCCCGCCGACACCCGGGGGATGAAAACCGCCCGCAGCGCCTCGTCGCCAAGGCTCGCCAGAAATTCCACCGCCCAGGCCGCCATGTCCTTGGGCGAATAGGTCTCGCGCACCACGCGCAAACAAAACGTCAGCCCGTCCTCGGCCCGGGCCAGACACTCCTCGAACCCGTCGCGCCCTCTGGCGTGGAGCAGGCTGTCCACATCCTCGCCGTCGGGCAGCGGGACCACCCGGCAGGCTCCGCCCAGGGTCAAAAACATCTGCGCCGCCCGAAGCGCCGCCTTGCGTCCCGGCGGATCGCCGTCAAAAACGAGATCCACCTGCTTGGCGAACCCGGACAGCCGCTTGGTCTGCTCCGTGGTCAGCGCCGTGCCGAGCACCCCGCAGGCCTCGCCGTAGCCGAACTGGTGCAGCGTGATCACGTCCAGGTAGCCTTCGGTCAAAAGCGCCCGCCGTGACTTGGTCATATGCGGCCGGGCTTCGAACAATCCGTAAAGGTGCTGCCCCTTGGTGTAGATCGGCGTTTCGGCGCTGTTTAAATACTTGGGCTCGCCGTCGCCCATGATGCGCCCGCCGAAGGCGATCACCCGCCCGCCGCCATCGCGGATGGGAAACATGAGCCGGTCGCGAAACCTGTCCCAGACGCGGCCGTTCTTGCCCGTGCTCAAAAGCCCGGCCAATACGCCCGCATCCTCGGAAAAGCCGCGTCGGCGCAGCACGTCGCAAAGTCCCTGCCAGCCGGCCGGGCTTACGCCCAAGGCGAAGCGCTCGATCATCTCCGGGCTCACCTGCCGCCTGGCCAGGTATTCCCGGGCGGTCGCGCCCTCGGGCCGTTCCAACACATGCCGGAAGTAGCGGTCGGCCAGCTCGTGCATGGCCAGGCAGGCGTCGCGTTCCTGCTTGCGCTTGGCGGCGCGCGGGTCGCTTTTGACCCGGCCGATATCCACGCCCACTTCCGCCGCCAGCCGCTCCAGTCCCTCGCGGAACTCCAGGCCGTTTATGCGGCAGTAAAAATCAATGACGTCACCCGAGGCCTGGCAGCCGAAACAATGGAAAAAACCCTTGTCCGGGTGCACGTTGAACGAGCCCTTGGTCTCCTGATGAAACGGACACGCCCCGACCAGCCGGTTGCCCACCGGACGCAACGTCACATAGCGCCCGACCACCTCGGCAATATTGGCCCTGGCCTTGACCGCCGTTACCACGCTTGCGTCATGTTTCACGGGCGAGACGCGTGTGGGGGAAAGCCCTTTTTTGAAAAAAAAGGGCTTTCCCCGCGCCCCCTTCCCGAAGAAACCTTGACCGGGAGTACAAGGGGGGACGAAAGGTTGGTCATTTCGACCTTCGGTTGCGACGCCATGTCCCAAACAAGCCGCCAACACGCTTCCAGCAGTGTAAAAATAAAAATTTGTTCCCCTTTCATACCTCAGGAGAGACATGCTCCCTGGGAAAAAGTTTTTGAAAGGGGTCCAGGGGGAAACTTTTTTCAAAAAGTTTCCCCCTGGCCGCCGGAGGCTCTCTGCCCGCCTATTTCAATGTCACCATGGTCATGCCGTCGCCGCCGCGGTCCTCGGGGGCCAGGGCGAACGAGGCGACCTGGGGATGTTCTTTCAATAACCTGTGCACTTCGCGCCGCAGGGCACCGGTTCCCTTGCCGTGGATGATCTCCAACTCGCCGTGCCCGCGCAAAAGCGCCGCGTCGAGGAAAGCGGCCAATTCGATTTCGGCCGCGTCGGCGCGCATGCCGCGCAGGTCGAGCACGAGTCCCAGCCCGGAAGCCGGGGCGGTTTCGCGCGGAGCCCTGGCGACCGTCACGCCTCCCGCTTTGGCGGCCGGGGCATTTGCCGGGGCCATATCCGCCGCCGGCACCCACAGGCTCACGCCGCCCACCTCGACCTTGGCCGCCTGGCGACGCATATCCTTTTCCCGGACCACGGCGGTTTTGCCCCAACTGATAATGCGCACGGAATCCCCGGGCGCAAGGGCGTCCAGATCGAGCGCCTTGGCCGGGGCTTCTTCGCGCTCCTGCAAGCCGGTTATGGCACTGCCTTGTTCAATAAGTCTTTTTCTCGCATCGGCAAGGGCTTTCTGGGCTTCCTTGCGGCCGAGGCGACCGGCTTCGTGGCGTCGGGCGATCTCGCGGGAGAGGTCGCGAATCTCCTCGACCAGGGTATCCTGGGCTTTCCTCAAGTTCTCCTTGAGCTTCGCCACCCGCCCTTCTTCCTCGCGGCGCTTGGCCGCGATGGCCTCGAGTTCCCGCTCGCGGCGCAGGGCCAAGTCGTTGAGCCGGTCGAACACCTGCCCGGCGTCACCGCCATCCAGGAGCAGATACCGGCCGGCCCGCTCCAGAAGCTCCTCGGGCAAGCCGTGTTCCCGGGCCACGTCCAGGGCGATGGACGCGCCGACCTGATCGTAGGCCAGGCGGTAGACGGGCTTCTTGGTGGCCGGATCGAACAGCATGCAGGCGGCGCGCACGCCGGGCCGGGACAGGCCGTAGGCCTTGAGCGCCGGAAAGTGCGTGGCCGCGGCCAGATAGGCGCCCTTGTCGAGCAGCCCGTCGACCACGGACTGGGCCAGGGCCGCGCCTTGCGAGGGGTCCGTGCCCGCGCCGAATTCGTCGAGCAGCACCAGGGTGTCCGCGTCGATGTCCGGCCAGACGCGGGAAAGGTGGCGGATCTGGGCCGTGAAGGTGGAAAGATGATCCTCGAGGCTTTGCTCGTCGCCGAGAAAGACGAACACCTTGCGGAAATACGGCAGCCGGCTGCCCTCCCCGGCCGAAACGGGCAGCGCGGACAAGGCCATGATCGCAAGCAGCCCCAATGTCTTGAGGCAAACCGTCTTGCCGCCGGCGTTGGCCCCGGTGACGATAAGCCCCCGCTGCTCCTCGGCCAAGACCAGGTCCTGGGGCATGACGCGCGGCTCGGCCGAGCCCCCGGCGGCCAGGACCAGCAGCGGATGGCGCGCGGCAAGCAGATGCACGGGCAGTCCCTGTCCCACCTCGGGCAGCGCGCCGCCGAGGCGGTCGGCCAGGGCGGCCTTGGCCCACAGCACGTCGCAGGAAACGAGCAGCCGGTAGGCGGCGGCCACCTCGCGTCGCTCGTCCCGGGCCAGGCCGGTCAAAAAGGCCATGACGCGGGCTTCGGCCTCGCGCTCCTCGTTTTTCAGTTCCTGAAGACGGTTGTTGGTCTCGACCAGGAAAAAGGGCTCGATGTAGACGGTCTCGCCGGTCTGGGAATAGTCATGGATGATGCCCTGGACGCGGCCCTTGAAGTTGGCCTTGAGCGGCAGGACGTAGCGGTCCGAGGAGATAGTGACGTAGTCGTCCTGTAAAAAAGGGCCCATCTCCTTTTCGCCCACGAATTCCTTCACCCGTGTCATGATGGTCTGATGGATGGCGCGGATTTCCTGACGCACGGAAAAAAGCTCGGGCGAGGCTTCGTCGCGCAGGCTTCCGTCCTGGGCAAGGCAGCGGGCCAGGGCGGCCTGGGTCTTTTGCGGCCAGGGCGCGCCGGCCACGACGTCGCGCAAAAGCGAGGTTCCGGGTTCGCCCTTGCCGAGCGCTTCGCGCAGGGCGGCCACCTGCCCCAACACATGGCCCAGGGCGACCAGGGCGTCGAGATCCAGGGTGCGGCGCTCGCTGTCGAGGACGGGGAAAATCGCCTCGATGTCGGGAAAAGGGGTGAAGGTGAAGGCGGCGTCGCGGCGCAACTCGACCGCTTCGGCGAGCTTTCGTTGCTCGTCGGCCAGGACCTTGGGATCGGCAATGGGGGAAATTTCCCGGCAGGCAGCCGCCGCCGGTTCGGAAACGGCCAGCGCGGCCAGCCGTTCCAAAACCTTAGGAAACTCCAGCAACGAGAGGGTTCTGGATTCCATAAGAAAAAAAGGGAAGCGCTGTCAGAAAGTCAGGCGCGCCTTGACGGCCCCGCTGACCCGTTTGCCGTCGACCCGCCCCTTGTGAGCGGCGAGCACCGCCTGCACCACCCGGCCCATGTCCTTCATGCCGTGGGCATCCAGTTCGGCCACAGCGGCGGCAACGGCGTCGCCAAGTTCGGCGTCGGTCAAAGGAGCGGGCAAGTAGGCGACAAGCACCTCCAACTCCCGCTCCTCTTTTTCGACCAGGTCAGCCCGGCCCGCCTTGGCGAACTGTTCGATGGACTCGCGACGCTGTTTGGCCTGCTTGGCCAGGACATCGAGCAGCTCGTCATCGGTAAGCGGCCGCATAAGCTCCACCTGCCGCAACTTGGCGGCGGCCTTGAGCATACGCAGCACGCCGACGACGATCTCGTTCCTGGCCCGCATGGCGGCCAGATAGTCGGATTCGATTCGGGCTGTCAGATTCATTACATCATGTTGATTTTGCGCATTTTCTTAAGAAGGCGCTTACGCGCGGCGGCCTTTTTCTTCTTGCGCATGACGCTGGGTTTCTCAAAGTGCTGGCGCTTTTTCAGCTCCGAGAGAATCCCGGATTTTTCGACCTGCTTCTTGAAGCGGCGAAGCGCCACATCGAAGTTGTCGGACTCGTCAAGATACACTCCGGGCACGGACCTCACCCCCTCTTTGGGAAATCCCTATACGGCAAAAACGGATAACTATCCCGGGAACGCCCCTGCGTCAAGGGCTTTGATCCCGGAGCAAAAAAATCCGCCCGGCCGAAGCCGGGCGGATAAATGAAAGCCTGGCGTCGTGGCGTTGGATCAGTGCTGCTGCCCGTGGGCGCTGGCCTTTTGGGTGTCAATAATGGCCTTGATCACACAATAGCCCATGCCGGAGGCAATAATGAAAAGCACCAGATACAACACGCTAAAAAACACGAAGTGATCGGGTTGCCACCAGGGCAGGTCCTGCGGCAGGGGGCTGTGGACAGTTTCGCCGTGCAGCATGAAAATTCTCCAGGGAGGGTTTTATTGAATGGCGTCCTTGAGCAGTTTCCCGGGCCGGAATTTGACAACCTTCGACGCCGGAATGTTGATTTCGGCGCCGGTGCGGGGGTTGCGTCCGGTGCGGGCCTTGCGTTCGTCCACCATGAAGGTGCCGAATCCGGTCAGGGTGATCTTTCCCTCGCCGACCAGCGTGGCTTCAATAGCCTCGATAAAGGCGTTGAGCGCGCGCTCGGCGTTGGCCTTGGTCAGGCCGGTCTTCTCGGCAATTTTTCCTACCAGGTCAGCCTTGGTCATTAGTCCTCTCCTCCTCGGTTGATACGCCATCTGCCAGCAGGCGGCGTTAAGCTCCCGTAATCGCCCTGGCCATGCGGCGACAGCATGTGGAAAACCGGCCACCATCTCGCTCGCCTCCCCGTGACGAGGAAGGCCGGCCCGGCTCTGTCGCGCATAGCCGAAAAACCCGCCCGCATGCGGGGCGAGTGGGCAAAAGAAAATCGATTTACGTCCCAAAGTCAAGAGGTCAGGCGCATTTTCAGCATTTCAGCCAGTCCGGCGAGCTGCTTCGGGGCCAGGGTTTCCGGTCTGTCCGTCAGACGAATGCCCTGCCCGGCCAGCCAATCGTCCAGTTCCGGGCCGCGCCAAGCTTTCAGGATTCCTCCCAACTGCTTGCGACGCTTGGAGAAAAGAGTTTTAAGCAATTTGGCCAGCGCCAGGGGCTCGGCCGGCCGGTCCGAAAGCGGCAGCGGCGTCATGGCCACCACGGCCGAATCCACCTTGGGGCGGGGCCGGAACACCGTGGGCGGCACCTTGAAGCAGTAGGCGACCCGGACATGGCTGGCAATCCAGGCGGAAAGCGCCCCATACTCCCGGCCGCCCGGCCCGGCGCAAAGCCGAAGCGCCACCTCGTGCTGCACCATGAACGCGGCCCGCGTAAACCGTGTCGCCCCGGCGCACAGGTCCCACAGAAGCGGCGAGGCGATGTTGTAGGGCAGGTTGCCGATGATCCGCACGTTCCCGGAAAGGCGGTCGAGCCGGCTCCAGTCCTGTCGCAAGGCGTCGGTCAGGGCCACGGCGAGGGAAGGATGGGTCCGGGACAGATGCGCCGCCAGCTCCCGATCCTTTTCCAGGGCCAGAAAAGAGCTTGGGCCGGCGGCGGCGATAAGCCCGGTCAGCGCCCCCCGGCCGGGACCGATCTCGATGACGGTGTCTCCGGCGGCAATGCCGCAGGCGGAAACGATCTTGGCCGCCGTGTTGGGGTCGCTCAAAAAATTCTGCCCCAGGCTGCGCTTGGCCCGGGCGAAGGACTCCCCCGCCCCGTCCGCCGTGGGCGCTTCGGTCGCGGGCGAAAAGGACTTGCGACTCATGCCGTCTCCTGCCGTTCCAAAAGATCCTGCTTAAACGCCCAGACGACATGGTAGCGGGCGGCGGCCGCGTCGAGCTCCGGTTCGGCCGCGGCCAGCCGGGCGGCAAGGGTCAGCCCCGGGCAGCCGGAGCGAGACAGAAAAAGCAGCGTGCGAAGGGCGGCAAGCGAGATGTCCCCGGCCATGCCCGCATAGATGACCGGGAAATCCTGTCCCCGGTAGACGGCCCGGCCGGCCCGGCTCCAGGTGAGCCGCACGGCGTCGGAAAGGATCTCGCTGGGATAGCCGGCGAACACCTCGCCGTAAGCCAGAGTCTGCGGATGGCGCAGGTCCCGAAGCGTCTCGCGGTCGGGCGCGGGGGCATGGGCCAGACCTTCCCACAAGGCGAGATGGCGCTCGATCACCGTATCCCAGGTAAATTCCCGACGAACCCGGCCACGCCCGGCCTCGCCCATTTCCCGGCGCAGGCCGGCATCGGCCGCAAGCCTCGCCAGCGCGTCCGCCAGCGTCGGCACGTCCACGGCCAGTCCCTGGGCCAGGGAGAGATGGGTATGATTGTCGTAGCAAAGCGGAGCCAGGACGTCGCGCTGCCGCGTATCCGGCAGGCCCATGGTCGGGACAAGGAACCCGGTGCGGCCGGAAAGCACGATGTCGCGGTAGCCGTCGTAGTCCGAGGCGACCACGGGAAGCCCGGCGGCCATGGCCTCGAGCAGCGTCAGGCCGAAGGTCTCCTGGGGATTGTCGGCCAGGGAGACGAAAATATCGGCCAGGGCGAAAAGCGCGTGCTTTTCCTGCTCGCTCGGCCGCTTGATCAGAACGAAAGGCAGGTTGATGTTGGCGGCCAGATTCACGAGCACCTGCAAAAACGGCCCGGCGTCGTCGTCGGTCCAGCCCGCCGCCACCAGGCACAGCGACGCGGGGTCGATCCCCTGGCCCGCAAGGCGCTGCACGGCCCGGAAAAGCGGCAGCAGATCCATCTTGGAGCTGTGGGAGAGCCGGCCGAAAACAAGCATGACCGTCGCCCCGGCGGCGATCCCGTGACACGCCCTAACCTCGGCGGGATCGAAGCCCGCGGCGGGCCGCCACTCGTCGAGGTCCACACCGAGCGGAATGCGCGCCACCTCCGGCCCGGGATGCGTGTCCGGGGAAAGGCCGTAGCCCCGGCGCAGGCTCTCGAAAATGCGCGTCACCACGTCCTGCCCGGCCGTGGAGGTGGCCACAACCGCGTCGCGGCGGGTGGTTCCCGGCCACAGGTGGGCCAGGAACTCCCGGCCGTAGGCGGCGTAACTTAAGGAATGGGTGGTTCCGGTGATAGGAAAGATATTTCGGGCTGTGGCGTTGCGCAGGGCGGCCAGACGCGGCTGGGAAGTGATGCAGTCCGAGAGGTGGAAAACGGCGTAAGAGGTCGCGGCCAAGCTGGCCGGCAGGTCGCGACGTGTCAAAATATTGAACTCGCCGCGTCCGAACGCTTCCGGGTAGCGCGCCGCGAGCAGCCGTTCCTGCATGTCGCGCTCCCGGGGCGAAGGCATGAAGAAATGGTATCCGTCGAAGGGATCGGCCCGCAACAAGGCGTCCAGAAAGCCGGCATTGGCCACTTTTCGGCCCATGACGGCGCCGGATTCCACGAAAGGATCGAGGGTTGCGAAAAGGCGCGGCGCGGACATAGGGGGGACGGAGCCACACCCAGGCCGTCTTGTCAATCGATGCGGCCCAAAGACCGTTGGCCTCTATCTTGCAATTAGCGAATCGGGAGCCCGCCCCCAAGGCGGTCCCAGGACCAAAGGAGGCCGGTTATGACGCGCGGCATGCGCCCGGAACAAGTGTGGGGCATTGGCCTCACGGATGCCCTCGAGTCGGCAGTTTCTGCCGCCCTCGGCAGTGGTTACACCCTGCGCAACTGGCCTGTCGGCCGCCACCCGGCGGAACGCGACATGGGCCGGTCCGCCCCCCTGGTCATCTTCGTGGTCAAGGAGGCCTGGGACGCCCTGCCCGCCGACGCCCGCCGACGCCTGGAGGACTGGGAAGTGCCCCAGCGGGTGCTCGTGCTTGCCGCCGACCAGTCCGTGGCCGATTTCGACGAAGTGCTGGAGGACGGTTTCCTCTCCGCCATCTCCGAGCCCCTGACCGACAAGAAGATCCGCGACGTCATCTTCCGGGCCAAGGAAGTCAAAAGCCTTTACGACGATATTTTCCGCATGACCCGCGAGATCATGCTGGAACGGGAACTGCTCGCCCGCAAGACCGACCTCGTGCTCTTTTTGAACCGCATCCTCACCCGCGCCTCGGAGTCCCTCGACCCCACCGTCATCCTGGACAACGCCCGGGAGGACCTGGAACTGCTGTTACCCTTGCGCGGGCTTTTGGGCGTCATCTGGCAACCGGGAAGCTCCGGGGCCATGGAAGCGGAACTGTTCCTGGAACCGGACATGGACCATACCACCGAACGGTACTGGACCGAGGAGCTGCTGCGCCACGGGACCAAGCTTTCCGGCAAGTCCATGCAGAGCTATCGGACAACCTTTCTGGAAGGCGGCGTGACTCGGGAGCCGCTGGCCATCCCGCAAGCTCCCGAGGAAACCATCCGCTTGCCGCTTCGGGTCGGGGGGGACACCTTCGGCGCGCTGATCCTCTATCGCGATCAGGGCAAGGCGCTCGGCAAGGACCAGGTGCAGGCGCTTTACGCCTCCATCAACCATCTGGCCCTGGCCCTGCGCAACGCCGCGCTGTTCAACCAGGTCAAGATCCGGGCCGATCACGACGGGCTCACCCGCATCCACAACCGTCGGGCGTTTGACGAGCGTCTTGTCGAGGAGTTGCGGCGCCACCAGCGGTACCACCACCCCATGAGCCTGCTCATGCTCGACATCGACCATTTCAAGAGCATCAACGACCGGTTCGGGCATCTTGTCGGCGACCATGTGCTGCGCGAGGTGGGACGCCTCCTTTCGGATACGCTTCGCAGCACGGATTTCACCGCCCGCTACGGCGGCGAGGAGTTCACGGTCATCCTGCCCCAGACCGCCGAGGAGCCTTCGCGCGTGCTGGCCGAGCGGCTGCGCGGCGTGATCGGCGACGCCCGTTTCAACCACGATGGCCAGGAATTTTCCATCACCATCTCCATCGGCGTGGCCACGATGGTCCCCGGTTCGCTGGCCAAGCGCAAGGAACTGCTGGAAAAGGCGGACAAGGCCCTGTACCAGGCCAAGAAGCTCGGCCGCAACCAGGTCTGCACGGCGCTCGGGCCCATGCCCATGGCGTCGGAGCCGGTCGCCTCGGCAGCGAAAGCCGGCTAAGGCTAAAAGCAATGCGAGAGGGAAACCCTTTTCATAGGGTATCCCTCTCGCGCTCTCCCTTTTGGCAACTTTTTGATTGTATGGCCCGTGCCTTTTCTCACCCCACGACTGCCAGCAAGCCGTTCGTATTGCCCAAGTCCGTCCTGGTCAGCGCATCCGTCGCGGGCACGACCCGGTCGGCAAAGGACAAGGCCTCGACGTTGGCGATGGTCTTGACCCCGGCCTGGCTCGACACCGTGAGCACACCCGTGTCCGTTCCAATCGTATAATCCGCATAAATGTTGGGGAAGCCGACCACATCGAAGCCCGGGCCGCCGTCGAGACTGTCGTCGCCCCGGCCGGTCATGAGCACGTCGTCGCCCCGGCCGCCATACAGGCTGTTGTCGGCGTCATTGTCCACGAGCAGGTCGTTGCCGTCGCCGGTGGCGAGATTCTCGATGGTGGTCAGCGGCGCCAGGACAACGGCCGCCCCGTCGATGAGGCTGACGGTCCCCGGCGCCAGGGTGACGGCGGACCCGGCCGTCACGGGCGAGGCGTTTATGGTGTCCGTGCCGGTCAGGTCGACAAGCAGCGTGCGCGAGGGGTCCTGCGCGGCGTAGGTTCCGTACTCGTTGGTATAGACGTAGCGCGTGTCGTCGGTCGCGGCCGCGCCGTAGAGGTTGAGCGTCCAGCCGTCCAGGTCCACGGTCGCGCCGTCGGCCTTGGTGTCGTTGACCGTCAGCATCCAGTCGCCCTGGGAGGATTCGCCCAGAAAGGCGGTGGAGGTCATGGCGAAATTGGCCGGATACGCCCCGGCCATGCCCGGCGCGTCGAAGAGGACGCTTTGGGTGCCCGCCGGCGAGGTCAGGACGAAGGTCAGGCCGGAGACGTCCTCGGTGGACAGGTCGAGCACGATTTCGGCCCGCTCCACGGCAACCCCGGCCGCCATGGCGATGCCGGAGGAAACGGAACCGGTGCCGTCGTCAGGGAGCGTGACGCCGACCCCGGCCTCGCCGGTCGTCACGAGAAGGTTTTCGGTCGTGCTTTGCGTGTCCCAGGTCTCGGCCAGACGTACGGCGGCGGTGGCGTCCACCAGGCCATAGCCCACGTCGCGGCTGGCATGCATGCCGCCGCCGTTCCAGGTCGTCGCGCCGTTTACGGTCCAATCGCCGGCGGCGTCCGTGTTGCGCGCGGTCAGGGCCAGGATGTCCTGGACGTCGCGG
Organism: Solidesulfovibrio fructosivorans JJ]; assembly: GCF_000179555.1. NCBI lineage: Bacteria > Pseudomonadati > Thermodesulfobacteriota > Desulfovibrionia > Desulfovibrionales > Desulfovibrionaceae > Solidesulfovibrio > Solidesulfovibrio fructosivorans. The sequence continues at coordinate 77,812 of NZ_AECZ01000001.1, read as the reverse complement.
TAGCCAAGGACGGGGTCGGCCTCGAGCATGAGGGCCACGACGCCGGAGACCAGGGGCGCGGCGGCCGAGGTGCCGCTGAAATCGTAGGCGTAATCCCCTTCCGGCGAGGCCGCAGTATTGTAGCCAAGCGTCCCCACCCGGTCGGTGGTCACGATGTCGCCGTAGGAATGCGACACAAGCTCCTGGATCACCTCGTCCTCGCCGTCCTCGTCCTCGGCGGGGATGACGACGGTTTCCCAGGTGTAGTAATGGGAATTGGACGGCGCGGCCACCAGATTGGAGGCGCTCGGGGTGCTGTAGCTGCTCACCTTGCCGGTGTTGTCCACAGCCGCCACGGAAATGACGTACGGAGAGTTGGTGAGATTGTCGGCGTTGGCGTCGAAGCCCTCTTCCCTTTCGTTGCCGGCGGCGAAGACGACGATGGCCCCAAGCCCGCCTCGCCCCTCGGATACGGCCCGGGACAACGCCTCTCCCATGCCCTGCCCCTCGGGGGCGTTGAAATTGTCGAAGACGCCGCTAAATCCCCAGCTGTTGCTCATCACATCGCAGACGCCGACGGTACGTTGCAGCGCATCGGCAAAGGCGGCCTTGAGCTGGCCATCCTCCACCTGCTCCGACAAGTCGAGGTAGATCGAGGCCAAAGCGGCGTCATAGGCCACGCCGACGCCGCCGATGCCGTTGCCGGCCACGGCGGCAATCTCGCCGGCCACGGCCATGCCGTGGTTGTCCTCGGTCAGGACGGGCTGCCCATCCGCCCCGTTCTCCATGGCGGAAAAGCTCAAGGAGACGTCGAGATTGGCGCTGATATCGGGATGGTCGTATTCCACCCCCGTATCGAAGACGCCGACGGTGACGCCTTGGCCCGTGTAGTCCGGCCAGACCAGCGCGACATTGAGGTCGATGCCGGGCGTCGCGCCGTTCTGGCCGGTATTGAGCAGATAACATTCCTGGTCGAACAGGGGATCGTCGATGGTCGTCACGGCCATGGGCGCTCCGTAGGTTTCTTGCGCCGTGCATTGGCTGTCCCGGGTTTATTCCCAGGCTCAATCCGTCATGGACAACAAACCAAAGGTGTAGCCGTCGTTCAGGAGTCTCCCCATGCCGGGGTGGGTGGTTCCCGGTGTCAGGGACCTCGCCAAGTTTCCTCGGAAAATCCCGCGTCGACTGCGTTTGCAGGCACCACCTTGGCGCGCCGTGGGAAACGAAGATCGAAGGCATTGGCAGTGGCGCCCTACCGCGCGGTCATACGCGCGTTAGTATACTTTTATAAAAAAATAGCCGAACAACCGCACACAGGCAATACTGATCATCAGCCACAACGCCGTTACTTGTCGAAACGCAAAAAGGGCTACGGCAGTAACCGTAACCCTTTGTAATCTATGGTGGGCAATGGGCGATTCGAACGCCCGGCCTTTGGCTCCGGAGGCCCGGGGTCGGTCCCCGTGATAGCCACGGATGCCCCCAATGTCCACATTTTCCAACCGCACTTCCTCGTTGGCTGCCTGGGTAGAGCACGGTTTCGGCCCACAGCTATTTATCCCCCGATTTATCCGCTTGAGGCATTCACCGCCTGGAATGCATATGGTGACGCGCCTTCAGACCGTGCCGCCGTCAGGTGTGTGCCGCTTCCAGGACGTTCGTCCGCGCGGCACGGCCTGAAGGCGCTACCGATCCCGCCGAGCGCCAGCGAGGCGGCTCTTTCCGCCCCCCTCTCCCTCTCTCATCTCTCTAAAACTGTCCAGCGAGGTCCTGGCGGCCTGGCCCTGGTCGCGGGTCCTTCCTGGGGCCTTTTAGCATCGCGCACGTTGGGGTGCGGGGTGTCGCGGAATTTTGCGGAAAAAATCTGGCGGAAAAACGGAAAAAACCGTCGCCGGCAGCTCGGCTTGCCGGGGGCTAGACCTGTGGGGACTGCCTGACCATGCCTGATCGAAAAGATCCGACGCCGGAAGAAATCGAGGCCGCCGCCGCCCAGGTGGCCGAGCGCGTGAAAGAGGAAGGGACTGAGGCCGCGGACGCCGCGCCGGTCATTGACTACGAGTTCGTCAAACGCTGCCTCTACGCCGGGCAAAAGGGGGACGGCATCCTCTACGCCGCCGTGCACAAGGGGACCCTCCTTTGCGCGCCGGAACTCAAAAGCCAGTGGTTCGAGTGGACGGGCGCTTACTGGAAACAGGTCACTGTCTACCGGGCCGAGGCCTTGGTCGAGGCCGTCGTCGCCCAATACGAACAGACGCGCCTCGAAACGGAACTCAAGATTTCGGAGGTCAAACAGGCCCGGGACGACGAGGCGGAAAAACGCCTGCAGCGCCTCTCCAAGCGGCTGCGCAAAAACGTCGATGATCTTCGAGAGGGTTCCGGTGTCTCGGCCGCGCTCCGGTTCGCTTTGTCCAATGACGATCCGCTGCTGGTGCGCATGGAGGAGTTCGACGCGGATCCATACCTGCTCGGCGTGGCCAACGGCGTGGTGGATCTGCACACCGGGGAGTTCCGCAAAGCGCGACCTGGGGATCGTGTGCGCAGGACCTGCGGCGTCGAGTGGCAGGGCATTGATGCGCCGGTTCCGCTTTGGCCCAGTTTCGTCCAGGAGATCGTCGGCGACGACCCAGAGGTAGCCGCCTTCCTGCAGCGTGTGTTCGGCTACGCCATCACCGGCTTGTCGTGCGAGCCACTTTTTGTGGTGCTGGCCGGGGACGGCCGCAACGGAAAAACGGTGATGGTCGAGACCTTGGGAAAGGTCTTGGGCGATTACATGGCGCCGATCCCGGCCGAGCTGCTCCTCGATCAGGGGCAGGCCCGGGACGCGGACAAGCCCACGCCCACCATCATGTCGCTCAACGGCCTGCGCATCGCCTACGCCACCGAGTCCGACGAGAACCGTCGGTTTTCCATCGCCCGGGTCAAGTGGTTGTCGGGCGATGATCGCCTGACCGGCCGCTACATGTGGGACCGTGATCCTTCCAGCTTCTACCCGACGCACACGCTTTTCCTTCTCACCAACCACAAGCCGCACGCCGGGGCCCACGAATACGCCTTTTGGGATCGGCTTCGCCTGGTCAATTTCCCCTACCGCTACGTGGACAAGCCCACGCGGGAGCATGAGCGGCAACGCGATCGCACCATACCCGAACGGCTCGAAAAGGAGCTGCCCGGGATCCTGGCCTGGCTGGTACGGGGTTGTCTTCTTTGGCAGCGCGACGGCATCGCGCCACCGGCATCGGTGCTGGCGGCCACCGAGGAATACCAGCGGGAGGAGGACCACGTGCAGGATTTCGTGGACGAGTGCCTCCTCACCACGGATCCCACGGACCGTGTTTCGGCTACCGCGATCTACGACCTCTACACCCGCTGGTACTTCAAGAACCGGGGGAAATACGTCCCCAGCATGAACGCATTTGGCAAGCAGCTCGGGCGGAAGATCCACAAGGATCGCAAGGGCGGCACCGTCTACTACTACGGCGTGCAGCTCAATCCCGTCGCCGAGGACGCATATCCAGACAAAAGGGCAGATAAAGAAGGTAGTTACGGAAAAAGTCTCTGGGGAAAAGGCCCGAAGTAAGGCCAGGACATAGGACGTTCTCCAGGACCTTCCGGCTGGATTGTCCTGGTGGCGGAAAGGGGCGCGTTTCCTGGACGGAGGGGTGCGCCAGGACATCAGGACCCCGGCATGTAATGCCGGCTAAACGTTCAAACCTCGGCTCGGAGCATACCATCATGTCCTATCCTATCATCCTATTTCTTAAAAAAGAAAAGAAAGATAGGTGGTTACGGCCAGGATATTGCCAGGACCTTGCCATGCAGACAGGACATTGCCGCCATGGCCGCTGATCTGCTTGGTTTGTTCGAGGCACACGGGCTTGCGCCGAAGAAGAAAACGGGCGGCGAGTGGGCAGCGCCCTGCCCGGCCTGCGGCGGCGAAGACCGCTGCATGATCAAGCCGGCTGACCACGAGGGGCGCGGCGGCTACTGGTGCCGTCAGTGCGGGGCTTACGGCGATGCCATCCAGTTCCTGCGGGACTATGAAGGCATGTCCTACGTTGAGGCCTGTCGCCATCTTGGTATCGAGGCGGCCCGGGCCACGGCATCCTCCCTGCCGCGTCCGCCGAAGCCGTCCGCCGGTCAGGGCACGTTCGAGGCCGCGCCATCCGTGCCTCCGGCCGAACTGTGGACCCAAAAGGCGACCGACTTTGCCGCCTGGGCCCACCAGCAGCTCCTCGCCAGTCCTAAAGAGCTTGCCTGGCTCGCCGCGCGCGGTCTGCCCCTCGAGGCTGTCCAGCGTTACCGCCTGGGCTGGAACCCGGGTGAGAAGGGACGGTCCTGCCTCATCCGCCCCCGCGCCAGATGGGGCCTGCCGCCGGTCGAGGGAAAGCCGGACAAGAGCGGCAAGCCGACGCTGAAAAAGACCTTCTGGATCCCCCGCGGCTTGGTCATCCCGCATTTCGCCGGCACTGCCCCGGACAGCCCCGTCGCACGGTTGCGCATCCGCCGGCCCGAGGCCGATCGCCGCGAGTTCCGCGCGGAGACGAAATACTACGTCATTCCCGGATCGAACATGGACGCCATGATCCTTGGCCGCGACGCGCGCGCCTTTGTGGTGGTCGAGTCCGAGCTGGACGCGCTCATGCTGCACCACGTGGCCGGCGATCTGGCCGGGGCTGTGTCGGTGATGACGGCCAGTGTCAGGAAGATCGAAGCCGGGGTGCTCGAAACCCTGCACGACGCCCTGGCCATCCTGGTGGCCCTGGACGCCGAGGGCAAGGACGGGGCCGGGGCCAAGGGGTGCGCCCGGTGGATGGCCAGCTTCCCGCGCGCCAAACGCTGGCCCGTCCCAGTGGGCAAGGATCCCGGCGAGGCCTTCGAGAAGGGTGCGAATCTGCGCGCCTGGATCCTTGCCGGGCTGCCGGCGGTGTTGCGTCCAGGACTTTTGCCGCCTGGACAGCCGCGTTGCGTGGGGGCGGGAGAAGAAGAGGCGGCGCGGGGCGGCGCGGTCGAGAATGCGCCGGCGGCGACAGAAGATGCGCGTGCGTCCGTTCCGGATGTGCCCCAGGCCCGGGAGGACGCTCCAACCGTCCGTTGGCTCGATCCAGACCACGTGACCGCGTTCGAGCTGGTGCCGCTCCGCGAGCTGCTCGAGGCCATGGCGCGATACTGTGTGGAGCCTGTGCTCGTGCCCGGCCGGGACAGCAATGCCGAGCGGCTGCTGGCGTTGCGCGTGTCGCGGGAGGTTCCGGCGGCGGAGTGCGATCGCATCGCGGGGATGTTTTTCGGGGCGTGCCTCGAGGCGGTGCTGTGGTTCGCGGATTACCGGGGCATGCGTTCGGTCGAGGGTATGCGCGGCGTGTTCGGCCGCTCCGATGGCAACGGGCAGGTCGCGGCCATTGTGCGGCGCGCGGATCCCGAGACGGCAAATCTGTCGTTTGCCGGCTGGGCCCGACTGGACTTCTGGCGCTGTCCTGAAGCGGCGTAAAAAAGGAGATAAGAATGGATTTCTATCCAGTGCAGACGCGTGATCTTGAAAGAAAGTCTTGGTCTCTGCCTGAAGGCGTAATTAAAAAGGTTTATGAAGTCTATTGCCACTTGTATGGCCCGCAGGAAGCCATGATGGACTTAGAAAAAGGTTGTCGTGGCGGCTTCCATGTCATGGAAGTAGTGGCATTCCTTTATGCTGCATCTTTCCCAAAAGAGTTGTGGCGCGAAAAATCAGACGAAGCTTTTAGGGCGAAGAGCGCAATTAAGTAAATGGAGGGCTGCCTGCCGGAGTTGCAGCTCCGACCGGCGGCCGGATGACAGGAGCATCCGACCAGGAAACCCCAGCCCTCCAGCCATGCATGGCCCGGAGGCAGTAGCACGGGGACGATCGGATGGAAACGCTCAAACTCGAACAATGGCCGCTGGCGCGGCTGCGGCCCTACGAGCGGGGCCTGCGCAAATACGGCAAGGATGTGGTGGAACGGATGATGGCGGCGATTCGGGAATACGGGTTTCGGGTTCCGGTGCTGGCGCGCTGTGACGGCGAGGTGGTCGACGGCCGCCTGCGCCTGGATGCGGCCGCGCGCCTGGGGCTGGCCACGGTGCCCGTGATCCCGGCAGACGGGCTCACTGAGGCGCAGGTGCGCGCCTTCCGGCTGCTCGTCAACCGCTCGGCCACCTGGGCGGCCTGGGATGAGGATATGGTGGCCGTGGAGCTGGGTGAGCTGCGGGAGCTGGATGTGGATCTCGCGCTCACCGGTTTCGACGTGGCCGAACTGGATGAACTGCTCGGCCTGCTGCCGCTTTCCGGCCGCACGGATCCCGACGACGTGCCGCCAGTGCCCGAGACGCCGCTGACACGGCCAGGCGACGTCTGGCTGCTTGGCCGGCATCGGCTACTTTGCGGCGACGCCACCAGTTCGACCGATTTGGCCGCACTGCTCGGCGAAGAGCGCCCGGAGCTGGCCGTTACCGATCCGCCCTACAACGTGGCCGTCGAGGGCAAGGCCGGAAAGATCCTCAACGACAACATGGGCGAAACCGCCTTTCGTGAATTCCTGGGCCGAGCCTTTGCCGCGCTTTTCGAGGTGCTGGCCGACGGCGCGGCCGTGTACGTGGCCCATTCCGAAACCGAGGGACTCACTTTTCGTGAGTCCTTTTTGGCCGCCGGCTTCAAGCTGGCCGGGTGCCTGATCTGGCGCAAAAACGTCCACGTGCTCGGCCGCTCGGACTATCACTGGCAGCACGAACCCATCCTCTATGGCTGGAAGCCGACCGGCCGTCACGCCTGGTTCGGCGGCCGCCGCCAGACCACACTCCTCGAGGCGCTGCCGGGCGCGGTGCTCCTGGATGACGGCCGCGTGCAGATCCCGGCCGGCGATAACGTCTATCTCGTGTCCGGACAGGATCTGTCCGTGGAAATCGCTCCGGGCTCCATCATCAGTGTGGACAAGCCGCCCCGCAGCGACGCGCACCCCACCATGAAACCCGTGGCGCTCCTCGAGCGCTTCATCCGCAACTCCTCCCGTCCGGGCGACCTGGTCATCGATCCGTTCGGCGGCTCCGGCTCCACGTTCATGGCCTGTGAGGGCCTGGGGCGGTCCTGCCGCACCCTCGAACTGGATCCGCGCTTTTGCGACGTGATCGTGCGGCGCTGGCAGGACCACACCGGCCACGTGGCCACCCGTCCGGATGGGCGGCCCTTTCCGGTCGGGGAGGGCGCGGCATGAGCGAGGACCTGACGCCCTACCTCGAGCGCAGCGCCGCCACCGATCTGCCCGCCCTGCTGCGGGCCAAGGAAGGGGCCAAGAGACGCATGAACGATACGCCGACCAAGGAAAACATCGAGGCCTTCAAGAAGGTGCGCGACGAGGTGGAAAAGGCCACGGCGGTCAGCGGCGAGGGACGCCTCTTCGCCAAGCGCCCGGCCGCCCTGGCCTATCTGCAGGGTCGTGGTTTTTCGATCCAGAAAACCAAGTTCTACGCCGACTGCAAGGCCGGGCTCGTGCCGACCAATGCCGCCGGACAGTTCGAGGAGGCGGTGCTGCTGGCCTACGCCTCCGCCCTCCCCACCGTGGCCAAGGAAGAGGATAGCAAGCTCTCGGAAGAGGCCCGCCGGCGGCTGACGGCCGACGCGGACTACAAGTGCGAGCAGGCCAAGCTAACCCAGAAACGACGCGAGATGCTCGAGGGCAAGCTGGTCGAGCGGGCGCAGGTCGAGCGGGATCTGGCGGCCAGGGCCCAGTTCTTCAAGCGCCAGATCGAAAACTTCGGGCCGCTCCTCGGCGCGCGCATCATCGAGGCGGTTGGCGGGGATGAGGCAAAGCTGCCGGAGTTCCTGCTGCTCTGGGAGGAGGCCACGGCGGACTGGATGGATGCCTGGTCGGCGGACAGGGAGTTCGTGCTCGGGCCGGATGCGCCCGACGACGCGGCCTCTTGCCAGGCCTGAACCTGTAAAACGGAGGAGCATGGCATGAGCGGTAATCCCTGGAACCAGACGTTTAGCGGACTCGCCTTCGATCTGTTGGACCCATTGTCGAACATGGTCAACATCAAGGATATCGCGCACGCGCTGTCGAACCAGTGCCGTTTCAACGGTCACTGCAAACGGTTTTACTCGGTGGCCGAGCATTGCGTCTACGTGTCCCGCGTCGTGCCGAAGCCCATGCGGTATCTGGCCCTGCTCCACGACGCGGCCGAGACCTACACCAACGATATCACGCGGCCGCTCAAGTCGCTGCTTCCGGATTTCCGGGATGTCGAGTCCAGGATCTGGGAGGTCGTCGCCCACCGCTTGAATCTCCCCAGGGAGATCCCCGAGGAGATCCACGTCGCCGACCAGCGCCTGCTGGCCACCGAATCGGAATACCTCATGGCCCCGGCGCCGCGTCCCTGGATGGTCGGCGTCGAGCCCTACGACCTGCGCGAGATCGGTCTGCGTCATCCCGGCCAGTTCGGCCTGCTGCCCCGCGACGCGCACCGGATGTTCCTGGAGCGCTTTGCCGAGTTGTCGATTCTGGAGGATCGGTCATGAGCAGTATTGTAGTTCGCCCGAACGGGTATCCAAAGGGCAGAAATGCGAATTTCGATTTCCAGGCGACGTCGCGCAACGGCAACGACCTCGTTTCTGCCATCGAGGAAGTGATTCTTTCCAGCACGATTACAGAATTTGTGCAGGTCTTGAGGGAAAAACCTGGAAGGGCACGTGGTTTTTGCGTCTGGGTGGAACTGCAATTTCGGCGGACGCAGTCATGAAGGAACAAGCCCTCCGGCGCAAGGAGCGCCACTATTCCAAGGACACGCCGGTCTGCTGCCATGGGTGCACGTTCTTCAAAATCCTCAACGACAGCGGCCATTACCTGTGCGCCAAGGACGACGGCCCGGTGCGCAAGTTCTCGTGGTGCCGGGAATACAAGCCTGCATAAGGAGGTTGAGCATGCCTATCCCCAAAGCGACAATGCCACTGTTGGCCGAAGTCCTGGACGAACGCGCCAAGCAGATCGCCATAGGCTTCATTCCCGAACACGACGATGCGGCCCAGCGTGGCGAGCTGGCCCAGGCTGCCGCGGCCCAGATCCTGGCGGCGATCACACGCCACAGCGACGAGCTGTCCGTGACGCCGCCGCCTGGGTTCCCGGGATCAGCGGCCGTACCGTGGCCGGCGGTCAACGAATACGCCGACAAGGTCCCCCTTCGCCCGGTGCGTCGGGGATACATCGTCGCCATCACCATGCTCCTGGCCGAGGTCGAACGCCTGGACCGGCTGCGCGATGCCGGCGAGATCGAATACTGCGGCGGCTGCGGCGCGCTCGTGTGGAAGGATGAGGCCGTGGTGGACGTCGAGGGCGTGGTGCTGTGCCCCGAGTGCGCCGCCGGGAGCGAGGTCGCCTACGCCAACGAGCCCGACATCGTCGCCCGCTTTTTACGGGAGCGCTGTGACCGCGACCTAGAAGGCCATGAGACGGCGTCCGACCTTTACACTGCGTTCCTCGCCTTTTGCGTAGAGCAGGGCATCGACGACGAAAAGGCCTTGCTGAATATCCGGGTATTCAGCCTGCGGCTGCAGGAACTGCCCTGGATTACGAAAATCCAGGCCTTCGGCGCGTTTCACTACAAGGGCGTGCGCCTTCGGCGGGAGGGCTGATCATGGACATCCCGCGCATCGCCATCGCCGTGCAACAGCCCTGGGCCTGGCTGCTGGTCAACGGCTTCAAGGGCGTGGAAAACCGCACGTGGCCGCTGCCCTCGGCCTACGTCGGCCGGCGGATCCTGATCCAGGCCAGTGCCCGTCCGGCCTTCAACCTGTCCACGGCCCGGGACATCCTCGAGGAGATCCACGCCCGCTTCGGCCTGCCGGGAGGGCTGCGATTCCCGGACGAGGGCCGGCAATCCGGCGGTATCGTGGGCCTGGTCCGCTTGGTCGGCTGCGACCAGGGACACAGCGCCTCGCCCTGGGCGGAGTCCGGCCAGTGGCACTGGCGCGTCGCCGATGCCGCCCCCCTGCCCTTCATGCCTTGCAAAGGGAAGCTCGGCTTTTTCCGGGTGGACTATGCCGCGCCTGAGACGCGGCCCAACCTGATGGGGGTAGGAAGGTAACGTGTAAATAGTGTCCGTAGCCGTCCGCCGTGGGCCAGACTTGTATTGGGTCTTGAACGATAATGCGCCGTTTTATGGGTAGGACATTTGTCCTACCCAGCATACCCCGAATTGCGAGGTAGATAACGGCATGGATCATAAAGAACGCCCTAAATGGCGAGAATATGAGCACAGGAAGGCGGAATTGCGAACAATGAATCTGGATCCGCAAGAGTACGCCCAGCGTTGCAAGGAAATCGCGGAGGAGCTTGGCTTGTGACCGTCCCCGAGTTCGTTTGCTTCCGTTTCACCGATGCCGAGCGCCGCATCTTCCGCAAGCGGGTGCGGCCGCAGCCGTCCGTCTGGGCGGCCCAGAACATCGTGGTGCAGGACGGGCCGTTCGCGGGTTCCCGCCTGCGCATGGACGTCACGCCCTACATGCCCGGCATCATCGACACGCTGTACCAGCCAGGCGTCGAAGAGGTCGGCGTCTGCGCCTCGCCGCAGATCAGCAAGTCCGAGCTGCTGTTCGCCAGTCTGTTTTACAGCATGGAGTTTTTCCCGGGCCCGAAGCTGGTGGCCATGCCGGACGAGGACACGCTGACCCGGGCCGTGGAGAAAAAGCTCCTGCCGCGCATCAGGGGTTCCGCCACCCTGCGCCGGCTCTTTTACCGTTACGCCAAGGGTGCTTTCGAGCTGACCGACGGCTCACCGGTCTATCTGGCCTCGTCCCAGTCGCCGGCCCAGCGCGCGTCCGTGACGGTCATGCACGAGTTCTTGGACGAAATCGACCTCTACCGCCAGCTGGCGGGCCAGGGCGCGCCGATCACGGAATTCGAGGAACGCACCATCTCCTACGGCCACAAGCGAAAAATACTGAAAATCTCCAAACCCATGGGCGATGAGACCAGCGCCATCTGGATTTTCGTCACCATCGATTGCGACGAGCTGCGCCGTTGGCAGGTGCCCTGCTCGGCCTGCGGCACCGTCCAGATCATGCACGAGGACCACGTGGTTGTCCTGGAGCACTGCAAGGATCCCCGGGAGATCAAACGGCGCAAGCTCGGCCGCTACAAATGCCCGCACTGCGGATACCTCTGGACCGACCACGCCCGGAACCAGGCCGTGGCGCGCGGTGAATGGATCGCCGACGAGCCCGTGCTTCGGCCGCGTGCCGTGGGCTTCCATCTGCCGGCACTGGTGTCGCCGTTCGTGTCCCTTTCCGAGTTTGCCGCGGACAAGCTGACCGCTGAAAACTCCGATGACGACCGGGTCAAGCGCGACTACGCCAATGGCCGTTGCGCCAAGCCGTTCAAGGCAATTGCGCTGGACACCAAGGAAGAAACGGTGCTGTCGCGCCGGGCCATGTGGCTGCCGGCCAAGACCGTGCCGGTCGAAGCCGTGGCGCTGACCTGCGGCATCGATGTCCAGATGGACAGCTTTTGGTTTTCCGTCCTGGCCTGGGGCCGGGAAATGCAGAGCTGGCTCGTGGACTATGGCCAGCTGCGCACCTGGGAGGACGTCATGGGGCTCGTGCACGGGACGCGCTATCCTGTCCTCGGCCGTGACGGTTCGACGCTCGGGATCTGGCGCGCCGGCATCGACTCGGGCGGCAACAAGACCAAGCACGAGATCCTGACCCGCACCGAGGAGGTCTATTCCTGGTGCCGGGCGCGCGGTGACGGTCGGCTGTTTCCGATCAAGGGACGCAGCCGGGACTACCACGTCAACGTCAGCTGGACGACCATCGACAAGCTGCCCCACTCCGGCCGGCCCATCCCTGGCGGGCTGCAGCTCTACCTTCTCGACGTCAACAGCCTGAAGCGGCTGCTCTATAAGCGTCTGCGCCAGGACGCCAAGCAGCCCATGCTGCTCCATGGCCAAACCGGGGAGGATTACGCCCGGCATCTGGCCGCCGAGCGCCTGGTCAAGGACAGGGCCGGCAACTACGTCTGGGAGCAGTTGAGCGATACCAACCACCTGCTGGACGCCACTATGATCGCCCATGCCTGCGCGGACGATTCCTGGACACCAAGCCTGTCCTACCTGTTGGAACAAGAGCACGAGGAAACGACCAAGCCCCGCGAAACGCCGCGTCCGGACGCGGATGACCGGGGCTCCATCCTGGCCGCAGCCGCCAGCCGGGCCAGCGCCATCCTGGCCAACCGCTAAACGAGGGGACCATGAGCACAACGAATTTGCCGTATGATCGCACTGCCGAGGGGCCGCTGCTGACCGTCGCCCGGGTGATGGCCACCCTCGACTGCTCGAGGAGTTTCGCCTACAAACTGATCAAGCGCGGGGAATTCAAGGTGGTGCGCCTGGGAGATGCCAAGGGGATCCGGGTTACGGAAAAGAGCTTGGAGCGGTATATCAGGCGGATGACCGGGAGATGATGCGATGGATGATAATGTGTTTGAACTGCCGGATATGTTTTTAATTGTTGGCAGTGAAATAATTGATGGTGATTCTTTTCAAAATCTTTCTCAAAACGCTAATGATGCCGCTACATTTCTATACAAAAGAGGAAGAATAAAACGACAGGAAGGAGTGTCACGGTTTGTAGAAGCAATGAAAAAGAGATTGCGATAACCATACATCCCGGCCTTTTTTTTACGAGGACCGAAACTTTTTTTCGACCATGCAAAATCGCTACCTGATTTTGCATGGTCCTTCATCCTAAAAACCTACTCGATATGATTGGATTTTCCTCTCTTCTACCCACCCCATTTTTGACCTGAAAAAACCGTCCATATTGTCCTTATTGTCTCTGACGTCCACCGATTGACCCCTTCGGCTGTGCTAGCCCGTTGGCATGGCCATCTTCACCCGAGCGGAAAAAGCCCAGCACATCGCCAAATGGAAGGAGGCGCTCCTGGCCGTGGCCGACGGCCAGGAGTTCACCATTGCTACGCGGCGCTTGCGCCGGGCGGACCTTCCAGCCATCCAGGCGCACCTGGACTGGCTCGATAGCCTGCCGACCGTCGAGGACCAGGCCGCCGGCCAGGGCTCGCCCCAGTTCCACCAGCTGATCCCGGGACGGTACTCATGAGCGCCGGCAACTGGATCGACCGCGTCATCGGGTACATCTCGCCCGAGCGCGGATTGCGCCGGGTCCGGGCGAGAGCCGGCATGGAGGCTCTGGGCGGCATGATCCAGGGCGTACGCCGTACCGCCGCCAGCCGTGAGGGTACGCTGGCCAACTTCCAGCCACTCCGCCTCAACAGCTACACCGTCGAGCGCGACGCCGACCGCATCCGCGACCGCGCCGAGGCCCTGGTCGCCAGCGACGGCCTGGCCGCCTCGTGCATCAATTCCCTGGCTCTGAACATCGTCGGCAGCGGCTTGCAACCGCAGTCCACGCCGGATGTCGCCGCGTTGGGGATCGATGACGATGCGGCGTACCGATTCGCCGAAAGCGCTGAGAAAGCCTGGAAGACTTGGTGCCGCGAAGCGGACGCCGCCGGCGACAACCATTTCAACGACATCCAGCACCAGCTCATGCAGGCCCAGCTCGGCCTGGGAGAGTTCGTGCAGATCCCTGTCTGGCTCACCGACCCAAACCGGCATTTCGGCCTGGCCCTGCAGACGGTGCACCCGTCCAGGTTGCGCACGCCCTCGGACAAGCAGGCCGACCCGCACATCCGAAGGGGCATCGAAATCGGCGACTACGGCCGCCCCGTGGCCTACTGGTTGGCCGAGCCGCCGGACAACCGGCCCGTGGCCGGACTGTCGAGCGCCTATTTCCGTCGTGTGCCGCGCATGGTCGCGCACCGCTGGGGCTGTTTCCATCGCCGGAACTGGGGCGGTCCGGAGTCCCTGCGCGGCGATTCCCTCCTGGCCCCGGCCATGAAAATGATAGCGGACCTGAGCGCCTACGCAGATTCGGAGCTGGTGGGCGCGGTCATCGCAGCCAACCTCACGGTTTTCATGGAGTCGGCCAACCTCGGCCCGATGGAGCTTTCGCCCATTGGCCTCGACGGGAGCAAGAAAGCCGGCGACGCGAATGGATATCCCAAGGCTGTCCAGGCGGGAACGATTGTCACCGGCCGCCCGGGCGACAAGCCCCATCTGCTGGCCAATCCTCGCCCGAGCGACTCCTTCGACCCTTTCTACTCGCGCATGTCCAAGCTTGTGACGGCCTCCACGGGGCAATCTCTGGGCATCGTCACCAAGGATTTTTCCCAGTCCAACTACTCCTCGGCTCGGGCCGAGCTGCTCGAGGCCGGCAAACTGCACGTCCTGGAGCAGGACCGGTTCGTTCGGGGCTATCTCCAGTGCCTCTACGAGATGGTGCTCGAGGAGGCGTACTGGCGCGGCATGTTGGCAATCCCCTCTGGCAAGCCGGATTTCTACCAGGGACGTTACGCTTGGTGCTCCAGTTACTGGACCCGTCCGCCGCGCGGGCAGATTGACATCGTCAAGGAGCGCAAGGGCGAAGAGATCGGCCTGAAGAACTTCACCGACTGCCATTCCGACATTCTCAGCTCACGGGGCACCGACGTCGAAACCATGGGGCGCAAGATCGCCAGGGACTGGGAGACGTTAAAGAGGCTTTTGCCCCCGGAAATCCTGGCCATGTTTTTCAATTCGTTGGGCTCGAATGCCAACACCTCGCCGTCCGAGGACGTCTCCCCCAAGCAAAACGACGAGCAGCAGCCCCAGGAGGACGCGGCGTGAGCATCCAGTCACAACGGCTGTGGGCCATGGAGCCCCAGCGTCTGGCCGGGCTGTTCCGGGACATGAAGGCCCGGGGCCTGCCCGACACCGCCGCCGTGGCGGCCATGGCAGCTTCCGGCCAGGACAGGGAGAAACGCTTTTACGAACGGCAGGGCGTCCTGGCCGTGGTGGACATGTCCGGGCCGCTTTCGAAGGACGGCAGCTATTGGTGGGGCATCGGTTCCACCCGGGAAATAGGGGCCGGGCTGCTCCAGGCCGCGGCTGACCCGTCGGTCAAGGCAATCCTCCTGGACGTGGATTCCCCGGGCGGCACCGTGGACGGCACCGAGGAGCTGGCCGGGATCGCCCGGATCGTGGCCGCCCAGAAGCCGCTGTATGTCTACGCCTCGGACCTCATGGCTTCGGCCGCCTACTGGATCGGCTCCCAGGCCAAGGAGATCGGAACCCAGGCCTCGGCGCAAATCGGCTCGATCGGCGTGGTCCTGACGCATACCGACTGGTCCGGCTGGGACGAGCAGATGGGCGTGGACATCACCTATCTGACTGCCGGCCATTTCAAGGCCATGGGCAATCCGGACGAACCGCTTTCCGACGAGGCCCGGGCCTATCTCCAGCAGCAACTCGACGAGGTGTACGGCCTCTTTCTTGACGCCGTGGCCGCCGGACGGCGCGTTTCACGCGAGCAGGCCATGGCCATGGCCGACGGCAAAATCTTTCTCGGCCGGCAGGCCCTGGAGCTGGGGCTGGTCGACCGCCTCGAAAGCCGCGCCGATTTCATCAACCGCATCGTGCAGGAGGTGCACATGGATCTGAAGACCTTCAAGGCCGAGCACGCGGACACGGCGGCCGCGCATCGCGCCGAGGTGGAAACCGAACTGTCCGCCAAGGCCGAGACGGACCGGCAGTCCGCCGTTGCCAGTGAACAGTCCCGGGTGCTCGGCATCGTGGACGTGCTGGTGGGCGAGGAACTGGGCGCGAAAGTCGCGGCCGTGGTGGCGTCGGGCGTCTCCGCCGAACAGGCCAAGGCCATGGGCGCGTTCCTGGCCCCGGCCGCCGCCGGACAACAGGGACAGGAATCCGAAGCGCAGCGGGAAGCCCTCGGCCTGCTCAAGGAAGCGACCCAGAAGCCGCTCGACAACGCCGCCGATCCGCGCGCGACCACGCCCGACTTCGACGCCCTGGTCGAGGCCGAAATCAAGGGCGGCCTGTCGCGGGGCAAGGCCGTGACCAAGGTGATCAAGGAACATCCCGAAGCCCACGCCGCCTGGCTGTCCAAGCGCAGCAAGGAGGGGAAATAAATGAGCTACGTCAACCAGTCCCGCCGCACCTTTCAGGCCGGCGGGGCCATCGACGCCTATCTGCTGGTGGGCCTGACCGACGGCAAGCTGGCCGCCAACGCCGCCGACGGCAGCCCCATCGGGGTGCTCGAGTATCCCGCCCTGGAGGTGGACCAGCCCGTGAGCGTGCGTCTGCTCAACACCGACGGCACCATCGAGGTCCTGGCCACCGGCGCGGTGGCCGTGGGCGGCGACGTCCAGGCCGATGCCGACGGCACGGTCAAGGCGGATGCGGGCGCCGGCGCGCGCACCATCATCGGCCGGTCCCTGACCGCCGTGGCCGACGGGGGCGTCATCGAGGTCATCCCCTACGGCTACGGCAACACCTACACCGCGTAACGCCGGCTGCCCGCAAGGAGGATTGCGATGTCTTTCACCAACGTCATTTCCCGCCCCGATCTGGGGGCACTGGCTTTCGAATTCAGTCTGGGCGCGGCGTCCCAGGGTTTCATCGCCGACCTGGTGCTGCCGCCCTTCTACACGCCGCTCATCACGGCGCAGTATCCGGTGATCCTGGCCGAAGCGCTTCTCGAGGTAGCGGACACCTCCCGAGCCCCACGTTCCGCGTATGCGCGCGGCGATTGGCAGTGGGAATTCCTCACCTATCTGTGCTCGGAAAACGGCTGGGAAGAGCCGGTAGACGACGTCGAGGCCAAGCAGTTCCGCAATTTCTTCGACGCCGAGACCCTCGCCTCTTATCGGGCCACGGCTATGATCCTGCGCACCCGCGAACGACGCGTCGCTTCCAAAGTGTTCAGCACGGCCACGTTCGAAGCCCATGCGGTGGCCCAAGCCTGGAACAGCTACGCCGATGCCGATCCTCGGGCCGATGTGATCAAGGGCTTCGAGGCCATGCGGCTGGCCACCGGGTTGGAACCCAACGCGCTCATCCTGGACAAGTCCGTACTGCGCCACGTGTCCATGTGCGCCAGCGTCATCGAGCGCGTCAAATACTCCGACCCCAATGCCATCCGTGGCGACCTGACCATCCCGCAGCTCGAGGCATATTTCGGCGTGCATATCATCCCGGCCGGCGCGGTCAACAACACCGCCGCCAAGGCCAAGACCAAGGTGATCGAACCCATCTGGTCCCCGACCATGGCCATGCTGGGCGTGGTGTCCTCGGGCGGCCAGGATCTGCGCGAGCCCGCTTTGGGCCGCACCTTCATCTGGGAGGAGGATTCGCCGGAAACGGTGACGGTCGAGGTCTACCGCGAGGAACAGACCCGCAGCGACATCGTCCGGGCCCGCCAGCATACCGACGAGCGCATCCAGTTCACCGGCGCCGGCTATCTGATGAGCGGCGTCATCCCGAACGCCTAATTGAAAGGAGCTTGCGCAGTGACGTTCACGCCGCTCGAGACAGCCGGCATCACGGGGTTCATGTCCGTCATGGTCGCGCTCATCGTCCACGCGCTCACCAAGCGCAATTACGTCAGCCATGGCCAGTGCGAGGAGCGGCGGACCCATGTCTGCTCCACGCTCCAGGCTGTCCAGGCCGGCCATGCCGAGCTGCGGCAGGACCTCAAGGAGCGCACCAATACCCTGTTTAGGATGGTCCGTGGGCTGATCGTCCACGACAAGGACATGTCGCCGGACGTCAAGGCGGACATCCTCAACGAAACCCCGGGAGGGAAATGACATGGATTTCAAGGAAATCGTTGATTCCGTGGACGCCCGAAAACCCCTTCCCACGCCTGCCCCGCCCCGGGTGGCGACGCCGCTGGATCGCATTGCGGACCTGGCCGATCTGCTGGCCCGCGTGATCCAGACGTTGGTGGCGGACTGTCCGGATATCCCCGACGCCGCGAAAGCGAAGATACTCAACCCCAAAAACGGGAGCGTGTAACATGCCCGATCCCAAAGAAACCGTCACTGCCACGCCGGCGCAACAGCCGGAAGACTTGTCCAGCATCAAGGCGATGCTGCTCGAAATCATCGAGGACAAGATCAAGGTCGGCGCTGATGCCGCCCCTGATGAGCTGACCGCAACCGCCACGGCCAAGGCCCCCCTGCTCTCGCGCCTCTCGCCGCGCATGCTGGCCTGTCTGGTGCTGGCCTGTTTGCTGGTGGCGGGCGTGGCCGTGCTCTCCCCGGCCCAGTTGCCCGTGGCCGCCTATAAGCTGTCCCTGGTCGCCATCGCCGGCTACCTCGGCTACTGGATCGACCGCTGGTGCTTCCCTTACGCCCGGCCGGATTCCTTCCTCGTCGCGGCCGACTGGCGCGCCGAGAACAAGCCGGCCGCCGAACGGGCCAACAATCCCGTGGTCGCCGGCTGCGAGCAGATCTACGCCGCCGCCATGCTGCGCCGGGCCCTGGTGATGCTGGGCTGCATGCTGGCCATGGGGCTGGGGCTGTAATGACGGCGTTGCGGGGAGCTGGCGCGTTTTGCGTGGCCGCCTGTCTGGCCGTCTTTGCCGCCTGGCTCGTGTCCGGTTGCGACAAGGCCGAAGCGCCCACGGTCGCCCCGGCGGCTGTGCATCCTCGTTCGGCCGCGCCGGCCACCTTGCCCACCATCCCCACGAAGCCGGCCAGCGTGCGCGGCATTCCACAAAACGCCCTGCGCTACCGCGCCGAGCTGATCCGCAACGCCCGGTCCGTCTGGGGCCTGGATGCGCCGACGGCCACCTTTGCCGGGCAGGTGCACCAGGAATCCGGCTGGCGTCCGGAGGTCAAAAGCCCGGTGGGCGCGCAAGGCATGGCCCAGTTCATGCCGGCCACGGCTTCCTGGATCGCCAAGCTCTATCCCGAACTGGCGGCCAACGAGCCCTTCAATCCGTCCTGGGCCCTGCGGGCGCTGGTGACCTACGACCGCTACCTCTGGGACCGCGTCCATGCGGCCACGCCTTGCGACCGCATGGCCATGACCCTTTCGGCCTACAACGGCGGCCTCGGCTGGGTGCGGCGCGATGCGCGTCTGGCCTCCGGACAGGGACTCGCCCAGGACCGCTGGTGGGACAACATCGAGACCGTCAACGCCGGCCGCAGCGCGGGCAACTGGCGCGAGAACCGGGGCTATCCGCGCCGCATCCTGCGCCTGCTTTCGCCGCGCTACGTCGCGGCCGGCTTCGGGGGAGGCCTTTGCCATGATTAACGGCGTGTTGCTCAAGACCGGCGGCCTGATCGTGGCCGTGCTCCTGGTCGCCCTGGCCTGGCAGTCGGTGGGGGTGGCCCGGCTGCAAACCAGGCTGGCCTTCATGTCCAAGGAGCTGGGCGAGGCCAATGCCAGCATCGCCCAGCTCCAGGCGTCCGAACAGACGCTGCTGGCCGCCCGTGACGGTCTGACCCGGCAGGTCGAGGACTGCCAGCAGGCCAATGCCAGCGATCAGGCCCGGACCGCCGACCGGACGGTCATTATCCGCAACGCCAAGCCCGTGCCCGCCAGGGCGGGAAAGGTGGTGGACGATGCGACGAGCCGCAAAGCTGCTGTGCATCTCAATAGCTGTCCTGCTGAGTAGCGGCTGCGCCGCCACACCGGCTCCGGTGGTGGTGCAGCATCAGTTCACCCGCTGCCCCCGACCGGCCATGCCCGAGCTGCCGGAGCTGGATCCCGGCCAGCATGTCTGTTCGCCGGAAAACCTGGAGCGGCTGCTCACGCGTAGCGACCGGCTGTGTTGGATGATCGAGCAGCAGGATGCGGCGCTTGATTGCTACGAGCGCCAAACCGCCGGCGGGAAACAGTGATGCGCAATTTCCTCCAGCACTGCTTTAACGATGGGCACCTCTACTGTCGCCTGTGCGACCTGGGCGTTTCCGAAGCCCGGGCCAAACGCTGGGCCACGTCCCTTGCCCGCTGGATCCGGCCGCTGTTGTACGGGCCGGTTAAAGCCTCGGACCAAAAACTTTAACGCAGCCAGACAGGATTGAAGGAGCCTTTCATGGATTACGCCGACCATGCCCAGGACGCCGAGACCGTGCACCGCGCTGCTGCCCTTTCCCTGGCCGGAGGCAATGCGGCCGCCGGCGATCAGATCCGGGAAAACGGGGTGATCGTCTGCCGCGACTGCGGCGAGCCCATCCCGGGCGCGCGGCTGCGCATCCTGCCCACGGCCTGTCGGTGCGTGGCCTGCCAGGAAGCCGTGGAGGCCGTCCAGTGCTGACCGATGCGCCCGGGGTGTTCCTCACCGTTTTCGGTGCGGACGCCACCTACACGGCTAGCAACGCCGGCGCATCCATCCAGGCCATCGTCGAGGACTGCGCGCCCTGGGACGGCATCAACGCCTCCCTGCGCACATCCTACAACGACGGTCAGGCGCGACTCGGCATGGCCTGGGTGCGGCCGACTGACCTGCCCGTCGTGCAGGTCTTCGGCCACACCCTCGAGCAGGACGGCCGGACCTGGACCGTGTCGGACAGCTGGCCCGAGGGCGACATGCTGGTGCTCGGGCTGTTTCGCGGCGTGTTCGTGGTGGACGTGGAGGTCAAAAAGGACCTCGAGGTGTCCGACGGGGCCCTGGGCTACAAGACCGTCCCCACCACGATCTGGACGGGCAAGGCAGCGGTACACGGCTTGTCCGGCCACGAGCGGCTGCTGTCCGGCCGGGAGATCGGCGTGGGCTACCGCAACGGCTTCCTGCCGGCCTGTCCGGATCTGGTCCCGGGCTGCCTGATCGCCACGCCCAACGAGACGCTCCACGTGACCAGCTCCTACACCGATCACGCGCGCGGCTGGACCGTGTTCGAGGCCGAAGCGCGGCAGGAGGACCAGTGATGGGCATGTTCTCGGATCAGTTCGAGCGGGTGATGTCCGACGTCCAGGGAGCCATGGACGAAGAGCTGGAAGAAGCAGTGCTGCCCGAGGCCCAGCGGCGGGTGCCGGTCAGGACCGGCAAACTCAAGGCGTCCCTGGACGTTGGCACCGAGCGCGACGGCGCGGTCATCACCGGCTACGTCGAGGCCGGCGAACCCTATGCCCCCTACCCCGAGTTCGGCACCCAATTTCAACCGGCCAAGCCGTACCTGCGGCCGTCGGCGGAAAAGTTCGATCTGCAGCGTGTGGCCGACCGCATGCCCAAGGGTGACGCATGAGCCGCCTGACCACGCGCGGATCCGTGCGGCCCAAGCTGCGCCGTGCCTTGGACGCCTGGTTTGCGGCCCACGCGGACCACGCCTTTTTCACGGGCGTGTCCGGGCGGCTGGCCTATGTGCGGGCCTCGAAATCCTGGCCACGCCCCTATGCCGTGCTGACCATCCTGCCGGCATTTCCCAGGGACACGCTCACCGAACGCATCGACGCGGTGCCGCTGCAGATCATGGTTTTCGCGGACAGCTCCCTGGAGGCCGAGGAACTGGCGTCCCTGGCTTCGGATCTGTTCGAGGGCCGGGTCATCTCCGGCGACGGGCTCAAGGATTTCGAATTTTCGCGGGGTGAGGACGTGCCCACCCTGCCGGACGAGGACGGGGTTTGGGGCGCTGGCATCCAGCTGACCGGCCTCGTTGAAACCGACATGTAAGGAGCGACTATGTCCGAACTGCGCCCGAATTACATGCTTTCCGTGGATGCGGCCCTGGTGCTCGGTTACGGGACCGCACGCCAGGCCGTGGTCAAGGGGCTCAACAAGATGAAGCCCCCGGGCCTGTCCCGGGACGTGACCAGCGTTTCCGAGTTCCGCCGGAGTTTCGACATCGAGTTCACCACCACCGGCAAGATCTCGCGCATCACGGCCAGCGGCAACATGGTGCTGGTGGATCCGGACGGCCAGGAGCGGCTCCGGGAATACATCAAGGCCAATGAGTGCGTCCAGGATGCCCGCTTGTATCTCAACTACGACGACTTCGTCATGGTCGACCTGGCCAACGATCCGTCGGCCGTATGGCAGGTTTCCAAGAACGAGCCCGGCGACGCGGACAAGAACGGCGTGTTCCCGGTCGACGTGGAGATCGTCCCGGGGGGGCTCTATTGCTCTTTCCAGACGCACCTCACCGCCACGGACATCGCCTGCGTGGCCGAGGGCAACAAGATCACCGGCGCGGGCATCACCGCCGCCGCCGGTTTCAAGGCCGACCAGACGCTGATCGTCGAAGGCGCAGGGACCAACAACCTCAAGCACTTCCTCATCTCGGCCGTGGCCGCCGGCGAACTCACCCTGGACAGCTCCAAGGGCACGGTGGCCGATGCCGTGGCCGGCGAGGCAGTCACCCTGCACGCCGGGGTGATGTAGCCGCGCGCATCGATCTTTTGGGCGGCAAGGGGCGCGCACGCCCCGGCGGGTTCCCCCGGCCCGCACGCCGCCCAAACAACACGGGGACAAGGGGGACCTCCCATGGCGAGACTGACCGGCGAAATAAAGGTGTGGCGAGATATCCCGGACGATCCGGACAAGGCGCGCATCGAGATCAAATACCTCAAGCCGGGCGAGAAGCGCGACATCGAGGACCAGATCGAACTGTATGAGACCATGCTGCGCCCCGATGCCGACGGCGCGATGCAGCGCGAGATCAAGGTCAATCCGGCCAGGGGCCACAAGCGCTATGCCTATCTGTGCGCGGCCGTGACCAACTGGGAAAACTTCTTCGAGGCCGACGGTGTAACGCCCATGCCCTGCACGGACGAGAACAAGATCCGCATGGCCCGGGATGACGAGACGTTCTCCCCGCTTATCGGACAATTCCGTGACGAGCTGGCCGAGACCGTGGTGGCCGAGCGGGAAGAAGCAAGAAAAAACTTGCGGAGCTAGGCTGGTGGATGGCCTGCGTTGACCACAAGCCCTGCGACGTGTGCAGGCAGGCCTTTAAAATCTCACGCTGGGACACCCCGGCCGAACGCGAACACAAGAAAAACGGACCCCCATGCGCCACATGCCGCCCCGAACTGCTCCCGGACAACGCCACTGCTTTTGCCGTGTACCTGCGTTGCGCCGACCAGCTCATCGTGGGGCCCATGGGGGACAAGATCGGCCTGAATTTCATGGCCGTGAAAGGCTTTATGGATATGGAGGGCATCCCGGACCAGGCCGAAACCTGGGAGCGGGTGCAGCTCCTGTATGGCGAGATCTTCCGGGCGCAGCGGGAAGACGCCGAGCGGAAACGCGAGGCGGAGAAGGACAGGGCAAGGCGGTGAGGGCGTGAGGATCAAGGCCGGCACCCTGGCGGTGGATATCACCGCCGACGGCAGGAGCTTCGAGACCACCCTGAAGCGGTCCGACAGCCTGTCCGAAGCATTTTCCGACAACGTCGATCGTCGCATGAAGCGAGCCGGCGGTGCCTTTAAAAGCCTTGGACAGGCTGTCGGGGCGACCGACCAGGAAATGGCCGCCCTTGAAAAACGCATGCGTGATGGGATGGCCGCTGATGCCGCTTCCCGCGCCCTGGAAAACCTGCGCCGCTATGCCGGCCTCACCACACGGGAGTACAGGGAGCTGGCTGCGCAGATGGGCGTGGCCACCCGCGAAACGGATAAATCAACTTCCTCCATGGCGGCGCTGGCCAAGCAGGCCGCGCTTGCCGCTGCGGCCTACCTGTCCTTCCGGGCTGCGGTGGGAGTTGTTTCCAGCTCATTTGCTGATTTCCGGGACTACGAAAGCGCCCTGACGGACATGGCCAAGGTCACGGACCAGAGCTTGTCCGACATCGACGCAGCCATCAAAGCCATGCCGCGGGAGCTGGGCGATCCGACGTCCCTGGTCAAAGGCTACTATCAGACCATTTCCGCCGGGGTGACCGACACTACGGGCGCCATGGATCTGCTCACCACGGCGGCCAAGGGTTCAAAAGCCGCCCACGTGGCCCAGGATGATACCATCAAGGGCCTGACCAAGACCATGGCGGGTTTCGATGGCGAGATCCGCACGGCGGCCGAGGCCTCGGACCTGCTGTTTAAAATCGAGAAAATGGGCCAGACGTCGTTTTCCGAGCTGGTGCCTGTCATTGGCGACGTGGCCGAGTCCACCCACCTGGTCGGCGTCTCTTCCCAGGAGATGGCGGCCGGGCTGTCACTCATCACCCAGACCTCGGGCTCCACGGCCGAGGCGGCCACCAAGTGGCGCGCCATCATGATCGGGCTCTACAAGCCGACCGAGAACATGCAGAAGGTTCTCAAGGCGCTCGGCTACGAGTCCGGCGTGGCCATGGTCAAGGAAAAGGGGTTTGCCGGGGCGCTGCAAACGCTCCAGGCCACAGCTGACAAGTCTCATTTTTCCCTGGGCAAGCTCTTCGAGAGCGCCGAGGCGTTGACCGGCATTGCCGGTCTCGGTGCCCAGGATTGGCAACGATACACGGACATCCTGACGGAAGTTGAAAAAGGGACCGGGGAAACAGAGGCCGCGTTCCAGCGTTTTCAGTCCACCTCCCAGGGTGCCTGGGATACCTTTGGCGCCACATGGAAAGAGGTGGCGATCGATTTCGGAGAAGTCCTTGCTCCGATGATGACCCAGGCGATGAAGGATTTCCAGGATGAGATCACGCGGCCGGATGGCCGGGCCGCATTGACTTCTCTTGCCACCGGAGCCGTCACGCTGGGCGAAAATCTGTTGCACAGCGTCGTCCCCGGCCTGACCGCCACGGTCAATGGCCTCAATGACATCATTGCTGTCTGGAACAAGCTCCCTGCTCCGCTCCAGGGCGCGATCGTGGGCGGCGGCACGGGGGCGCTGCTTTCCAAGGGCAACCCCTGGGTCACGGGCGTCGGCGCGCTGTACGGCATGGCCACTGCCGGCGATGCGGCCAACGATCGCTCCGTGGCCGAGGGGTTGGCCAGGGCGCAGGCATCGCACAAGCTGTACGCCTCCCATGACACCAGCGCGGCGGGTTCCTTGCCCGCGACCATCCCTTCCGATTTTGTCCCCAAAGCCCAAAAGGCCCAAAAGGCCGTGGACGGCATCAAGGTTTCCCTGGACGGCACCAAAAAGTCTTCGGACGCCGCGGCCAATGCCGCCGCCCGCTATACCGAGCGATCGGACGCCTATTTCGAGCAGGTGCAGTCTACCATCGCCGGCCTGACGGACAGCCTGTCCGGAGGCCTCGAGGGCGAGACGCTCAAGGTCGACAAGACCTTCGAGAAAATTTTCGCCGACATCCGCAAATCGCTCATCGGGGCCAAGGGCGATACCGAGGGTTTCGCCAAGGCCTGGGAGCTGGCGGAAAAAGCCTGGCCCGTGGCCCACATGACGGCCGTGCTCAAGGATTTCGAGAAGGGGCTCGAAAAATCATCCCAGTATGCCCGGGACATGGGCACGTACCTGTCCGATCCGGCGCAATTGGAGGCCTCGGACTGGCTCGAGGGCTACAAGAAATACGTCACGGACCTGCGCGAGGCCAGGATCGGCACGGATGAAGAGGACGCCGACGCCATCGCCAAGGCCGAGGCGCGGTGGGATGCCTATCAGGCCTACGTGCTCAAGTCCCAGCGCGACCGCCTCCAGGAGGGCGGTCAACTTGCGGATCAGTATTGGGCGGATGAGGCCCAGGCACTGGAAAACCATCTGGCCGCTGTCAAAGAGAACGCCTCCTCCGAGTACGCCTATCGGGTCTACGCATCCAAAAAGCGCAGCGAGCTGCGCAAAAAGGAGATCGAGGCCCGTATCGGTTTCGAGGAGTCCTTCCTCGATACCCTCAAGGACGTTCTGGCCGACGAGTTCGGCCTCTGGGAGGACGACCTGACGCGCAGGCAGGCGGCCTGGGTCGAGTTTTCCAAGGATATCGCTAGCGGCATCAAGGACGTCGAAGCCGAGCTGTCCGACGCCCTGGCCGGCGCGACCACGGATTTCCTGTTTGCCACGGACCGTTATGCGGACCAGTGGTCCGACACCATGGGCAACCTCGAGGATATGTTCAAGAACACCCTCAAGCGCCTCGCCCAGTACGCCCTGGAAAATTACATCGTCATCCCGGTGCTCACCGAGATCGTGGGCAGCGACGCCACCAGCTCCATCACCGGCTCGAAAAGCTCGGGGTCGAGCTGGCTCAAGGATCTCGTCAGCGGGACCAAGGACGTCAGCGGGTTGTCGGATCTGTTTTCGTTCGGTTCGTCGTCCGCCTCCCTGGCCTCGGAGTCCCTGTCCGCCGGAATCACCGTGGCTGGCGAGACGGCTCCCTGGGCCACGGAAACCGCCTTGACGTCTTTGGTCGGTGATAGCGTTCCCGCCTTGAACACCAGCATCATCGGGCTGGAAGGGGCTACGGAAGGCGTGTCCACCGCCATCGGTGCGGGATCATCCGGCCTTATCGGGTCGCTCGGTTCCCTGGCATCCGGTCTCGGCGCCGTGGTCGGACTGGTCGGCCTGGGCATTTCCCTGTTCTCCTCCTCCCACACCGAGGAAAAGACCGGCAGCGGCTACAGCCTGGGAGTCAGCGGCACCTCCCTCTCCTCCTCGGGCGAGGACTACTACCGGGTCACGGACTCCTCGATGCTCGGCGGCACGTCCACCTCCCACGAGATCCGCAACACCGGGCCGCTGGACGCCTCGACCACCGCCGCCCTCGAGGACGCCTTCGGCGCGTACACGGACAGCCTCGTCAGCTCCTTCGATTCCCTTGGCATCAATGCCGACCTCTCCGGCTTCAGCTTCCCGGACTGGGACGTGACCGAGGAGCAGCTCGACGATTTCAACTACAACGTCACCAACGCCATGACGTTGTACGGGTTGCAGCAACAGGGGCTGGCCGATGCGGTCAATGCCCTGGCCCAGGACGGCGAATACGCCATCGACACCGTGACCCGGCTGGGCACCGCCCTGGCCTCGGTCAAGAGCATCACGGACATGGCGGGCCTGTCCCTCGAGGGGCTGGCCGGCGAGGATTATATCTCGGGACTCGTGGACAAGATGCAGTCCGCCGGTGACACGGCCACCCTGGCCGGCATGGATTTCGACTCGTTGTCCGGCGTGCTCGATGACGAAACCATCGCCTCGCTCCAGGATCTCGAGGACCAGGCCGGGGCCGCCAGCGACGGTGTCCAGGCCACCAGCGAGCAGCTGCGCCAGCTGGCCCAGGCCGCCTACGCCTCGGATCTGGTCCTCGCATTCGGCTCCACCGATGCCGTCACCGACGCCTTCAACCGTTACTTTAGCAATGCCTACAGCTCCACCGAGCAGGCCACGCGCCTCATGAAATACTATGCCGAGGGCGCTGGCGAGGCCCTGGCCGCCCTGGACGATTCCGGCGTCAGCCTGGAAAATTTCTGGTCCTCGTACCGGGCGGCCATGGAAAACTCGGCGCTGTCCGCCGACCAGGTCAAAGCCTGGGACGACGCCGCGCAATGGGTCGAGGCCTGGGATTCGTCGCTCAAAAGCGCCGGCACGGCCTGGGAGGACGTCAACAAGACGGTCGTGGACGGGCTCAATGACCAGATCGACGCCCTCAACGATCAGGCCGACGCCCTGCAGGACACCATCGATCTGTGGGACGGTTTCCTGGCCGACATCCAGGCCCTGCGCCGGGACATCAAATGGGACGAGCATCTGACCGACCTGTCCCCCAAGGAATTGCTCGAGGCCAAAAAGGCCGCGTTCGATTCCACGGCGGCCAAGGCCAGGACCGGGGACACCAAGGCCCAGGCCGATCTGGACGACGTCACCAAGGAATACCTCAACGCCGCCGAAGACTATTACGGCCACAGCGAGGCGTATTACGACCAGTTCGACCACGCCGACAGCACCCTTTCCAGCCTCGAGGCCTATTCCCAGGCCCAGGTGGATCAGGCCCAGGCCCAGCTCGATGCCCTAAACCAGGAGATTTCCGTCCTCACCCTCCAGGTCGACCAGCTGACCCTGGTCAACACCAATCTGGGCACCCTGGCCTCGGCCTGGGGCGATGGCGTCAACGCCATTGTCGGGGCCATAAACGATTCGAGCTTCTCGAGTTCCTACGCCGATGCCATCGCCGCGGCCAATGCGGCCCAGGCGTCGGCCGCGGCTGCCTTGCTGGCCACAATGTCCGGTGGCTCCTCGAGCGCCCAAACGGCCACCGATGCCGCCATTGATTGGACCTCGCTCTTCGGGACCACAGCCACGGAAGCAACCGGCCAAATCGACGACGGCACCCTGTCGATCAAACGATACGCAGGCGGCGGCGATCCCCTGGCCGGCGAACTGGCCATGGTCGGTGAGCGCGGTCCGGAGCTGGTGCGTTTCGGCGCCGACGCCCATGTGTACAACGCCATGGACACCATCCAGGCCTTCCGTGGCTCCATGCCCCCGGCGTCGGTGGATACGGCGGGCATCGAAATGCGCCTCGATGCCCAGCGCCGGCAGCAGGAGGTCGCGCACGCCGAGTTGACCGGCGTCATCGCCAAACAGGGCAAGGCCATCGGCGCCCTGGCGCGGCAGACCAGCCGTCTGGCCAGGAGGCTGGCGTCGTGAGCTATTTCCTGCAGCTCGCCGCCTACGACCTGGCGGCCCGGGCCGAGACGGCCCTGTATTTCGCCGACGCCGGCATGACCTCCAAGCCCGATGATTCGCCGGCCAACACCTATTTCGACGGCCGCCTGTCCGTGCCCTGCTCCTATGACGCCACGGTGTTCGCCGACGGCGTGACGGGCGGCGTATCCGACGGCGGGTTCGGGGAGATCGAGATGGTATCCCCGGAGGGCGGCCTGGACGTCCTGGCCGGCTACGCCGTGGACGGCCGGCGCTTCGAGCTGCGGCGCGGCGAGGATCGGTTCGACACGGCCGTCACCATCATGTCCGGGGTGGTGGAAAGCCTGGAACTGGGCTGGGACACGGTGGTGGTCAATATCCGGTCCCGCAAGGCCGAGCTGGAAACGCCGATCCAGACCACCCTGTACGCCGGCACCAATTCCGGGCCCGAGGGGGTCGAGGGCACGGCCGACGACCTGCAGGGCAAGGAAAAGCCCCTGGCCTTTGGACCGTGCGACAACATCACGCTGACCTGCGTCAACACGTCGCTGCTCATTTTCCAGGCCCATGACGGCCGGCTCCGGGCCGTGCGGGCGGTGCGCGACAAAGGGATGCCCCTGACCGCCACCCGGGATTACGCCACGCTGGCCGATCTCCAGGCGGCCACCTTTACGGCCGGCCAATACGCCACCTGTCTGGCCCTGGGACTCATCCGGCTGTGGACCTCGCCGGCCGGCGACGTCACGGCCGATGTCGACGGCGACGTTTTGGACGGCGTGTATGTCGCCGATGCCGCCGGCATCGTGGAGCGTATCCTGCGCACCCGGGCCGGCTGGACCGAGGCCGATTTCTCGGCCGCCGATCTGGCCGCCCTGACCGCCGCCAATGCGGCAGAGGTGTGCCTGTTCGTGGGGGCCGGCGACTCCCTGGACATCGATGCGGCGCTGGACACGCTCCTCACCTCCATCGGCGCATGGTGGGTTCCCAACCGCCACAATGTAATCCGTTTTGGCATCCTGGCCGCGCCGGTGGGACCGCCCAAGCGCCGTCTGTCCGAGGTGGAGATCCTGGACTCGGATTCCATCGAGTGGCTGCCCGCCCATGACGACGCCGGCGGCGTGCCCTACTGGCGCACCAAGCTCAACGGGCAAAAAAATTGGAGCAAGCAATCGGCTTCCTCCCTGGCCGGCGGGGTCTCGGACGAGGCCCGGGCCTGGTTGGCCGAGGAATGGCGCACGGTCACGGCCGAGGATGCGAGCGTGCGCACGGTGCATCCCCTGGCCCCGGAGCTGGAGCGGGATTCGCTGTTGCGATCTGCGGCCGCCTGCCAGGCCGAAGCCGATCGCTTGCAGGCCCTGCACGGCGTGTGGCGGACCCGTCTGCGGGTGCCGTTTTTCCCGGACGAGGTGGAGGATCTCGATTTCGGGGACGTGGTGGAGCTGGTGATGGACCGGTTCGGGTTGGCGGCCGGAAAGCTCTTTGTGGTGATCGGCCTGAACGTCGACCGGCAAAACGAGGTCACGGAGTTGGAACTGTATGGCTAGACTGCTCGCCTGGCCCAATCGCCTCGATGCCCCGGAGGTCCTGCTGTCGGGCGGCAATTGGGCCATCGGCCTGGAGAACCTCCAGGACATGCGCCTGTCCAAGGTTTCCCGGTCGGGCGACCTGGACATGGCCTCCACCCGTTTCCGTGTGGATTTCGGCGTCGAGCGCACCATCCAGGCCGTGGCCGTCATCGGCCACAACGCCGACCTCGATGGCAGGGTGCGGCTTACGGGCTACAACGACGCCGATTTTTCCGATCTCGCCTACGATTCCGGCTGGCTGGACCTCTACCCTCCCCTTTTCTCCCCCTCGGACCTGGAATGGGAGGACGAGAACTGGTGGTCCGGCCGGATCTCCAGTGAGGACCTGGGCGAAGACGTGCGCACGTATGTCCGTATCCTCGAGCAGCAGTTCCTGCGCTACTGGCAGTGGGAATTCGACAACCGCACCAACCCGGCCGGGTATCTGGATATCGGCCGCGTGTTCATGGGGCCGGGCTGGGTGCCGGCCGGGAAAATGACGCGCACGCCGACCCTGGCCGCCGAGACGGATACCGTGGTGGTCAGGTCCCTGGCCGGCTCGATCTATTCCCGGCGCAGGAAGTCGCGCCGCGTGGCCCAGTTCCGCATCGAGCGCATGGATCAGGTCGAGGGCACTAACAGGGCCCTGCGTCTGGCCCTGGATCGCGGCCTGGACAGGGATATCCTGGTCTGCCTGGACACGGACGAGGAGCTGCTGGGCCAGCAATGGTCCCTCTACGGGATCTTGCGCAACATCGACAGCTCGCCGTTGGAATTTTCCGGGGTCGAGGACACGGCCATGAATTTCCAGGTCGAGCAAATCACTGGCTAGGAGGATGCCATGGGCGCGTTCACGGACGCGATCGAGCGACTCAAGAACTTCTACCGGGCAGCGGCCAATTCGACAGCCGTGCCCGGCGGTTTCGGCAAGGGCGGGCACCGGAAACTGTTCGATCCCTACAATGCCGACATCGTCGCCATCGGCCAAGGCTGTGCGGACTACGCGGGCATGGCCCAGGGCGCGGCCAATCAGGCCGGGGCCTGGCTACGGCCTGTAATGCCGGACGGATCGTATGCCGCCGTGACGCGCTTGTCGGCAACCACGCTCGCCGTTGCGGGCCCGGCCGCCCAACTGGACAACTGCAAGCCCGGTCGCGCGGTCAAACTTGCGCAGGCGACTCCCGGCGTCGGCTACGTCGCCGGGGCAACCTACGACGCGGATGCCGGCCACGTGGTGGTCACGGTGACAGGGATCGCCGTGGAGGAAGACCTATCCGAGGTCTGGCTGGGGCAGAGCCCGGACAACGCGCCGCAGCAGGCAGACACGCCGGCCGGGGCCGATCTGTACCTCTCCCAAAACTGCAACGGATTTTAGGAGACCGCTATGCCTGAAACTACCACCGGGAACACCAAACCCATTTTCGCGGGGACGCCGAAAACCCCGGGCGTAACGCTGACGAGCGCCGACGGCACCTCGAAAAAGCCGCTCCTTACCGCCGGGGCCAATGGCACCCGGGTGGACTCCCTACACGTAGCCACCGACGACACCGCCGCCGCCGACCTGCACGTGCATCTGACCAGGGGCGACGTGCACCAGTACCTGGGGACGGTACCCATTCCCGCCGGCGCGGGCGGGGCCGGCGTGGCCTATGTGGAGATGCTCGATTATCTCAATGACGGCAATCCACTGACCCTGGAAGCCGGCCTAGCTTTAACTGTTGCAGCAGCCGCAGCAATCACGGCCGATAAGACTCTGACAGTCATCGCCTGGGCTGGGGACTTCTAGAGGATGCGCCATGGCTCGTAGCTTTGCTGATTACAGGCCCAGAAGCGGAATAGAATGGACTAAAACCATACCTTTTGGCCGTCGTATTTTCGATTTTTATCCCAGTCAGGGCGACTTGGTTGTGCCCGCTGCGGGGCTGACGATCCCCAACACAGAGGACGGCCCCATCACCATTTCCCGCTATCGCAGGCTGGAAATTAACGGGCCATTCACGAAACAAAAGCGGGACCGTGGCTGGTGTGTGCTGTGTGACGATTTGATCCTTGGGGCCGGAGCCCGTCCCAACATGGCTGGCAAAGGGGCGGCTGGATCGCCGAAATGGGCGGTCCAAGACATAGCTATCCCGCGCGCCATCACGCTATCCGGCCATCGTACGCAATACGACGACTTTGCGGCCTGGCTCCGGGAAAACTGCTACGCCATCTTTGATCCGTCCCTTTTTGCCTGCCCGTTGCCAGGAACGGGGGATGTCACTGCGAACTATAAGGATTGGCCAGCATCCGGTCCGGTCATCGTCTCGGCAGCCGGATGCGGCAGCACTACCGCCCGTGTTTATGGTGGATGCCACGGTTATGGGAGTGCCATTGGCGTGAATGGGCCTACCGGCTACGCAGGGGTGAATGCCCCTGGTGGAGGCGGTGGAGGTGGAAATATCTTACAGCCGGCAACCAACGCGCAAGGAGACGGCAACTCCGCCACGGTTGGCACAACAGGCAGTGCTGCTCTTCCGTGGAGCGGCGGCATCCGTGGGTTGCAAGGTGTCTATACAAATTACACGGGCTCTAGCTATCCATTCTCAACATCTACGGGCGATAGGGACGGCGACCCATACAGCACTATAGCATCGTCCAGGCCTGGGGGCATTCTGATTGTCCTGGTGCGCAATAGCGTGACGGCTATTGCCGGACATCTGTTGTCGGCCAACGCAACGACGGATGGGGTGGTCGCCGCCGGCCATGGGGCTGGTCGCGTTTTCCTGGGATATGGTGGTGCGTTAACTGGCACTCTCAACATGGCAGCAACGGGCGGTGCCGCTGGAGCCTATTGCGGTCACGGTGGTGCCGGCGCTGTGACCGCCAAAACACTCGCCGAAATGGGCTGGGCATAGGGAGGATGTATGGCACAAGGATTGACACTTTTACACTCGGATTTAATCGCGCCCAGCCGTGATCTGCTGGCCCTCTGGCAGGCAGCCGACCCTGCTCCGGGCGAGGTCGTCACCGACCACGCCACGGCCGTAGCGTTGATGCCGGCATTTTCTGGCTACCCGGCCGTGGTCTATGAGGACGCCAGCGGTATCCGCCATGTGTTCCCCAACCCGTCGACTCTGGAAGCCGTCACGGCATGGCGCGAGGAAATCGACAATCCGGCACAGCCGCCGCAAACCCGATTTTCCCAGGCCGAATTCATGCGCCTTTTCACCCAGGAGGAGTTTGACGCGCTCCTGGCCGCCGAAGCCACGGACGCCGACGTCAAGCGCATGTGGGCCTTCATCCGGGCGGTCGGCTATGCGGACATGCAAGATTCCCTGACCGTCAACTCCCTCGCCATCCTGCGCGCCAAGAACTATATCCCCACGGACGAGCGGCTCCAGGAAATCGAAGCCGGCGTGGCCAAGATGTAGGAGCACCCTATGAAGCGATACCTTTGGAATGTGCTCCTGGGCCTGGATCAGTTTCTGTCCGCCCTGACCGGCGGCGATCCGGACGAGACCGTGTCCAGTCGGGTGGGCAAGGCCTCCGCCGCCGGCAGCCGGCTGGGCCGCGCGTTGGAAATCTGCCTGGATGGCGTCTTCGGCGCCGGTCATTGCCGGCGG
This sequence comes from Solidesulfovibrio fructosivorans JJ], assembly GCF_000179555.1. Classification (NCBI taxonomy): domain Bacteria; kingdom Pseudomonadati; phylum Thermodesulfobacteriota; class Desulfovibrionia; order Desulfovibrionales; family Desulfovibrionaceae; genus Solidesulfovibrio; species Solidesulfovibrio fructosivorans. Next base: position 44,294 of record NZ_AECZ01000001.1, on the reverse strand, counting down.
TCGATCGAGGAGGACGAGGGGAAAAACCGGGTGGCGGGGTTTTGAAAACTCAAATCGCCTTCACCTCCAGAATATCCCGCCAGTTCGTCGTGTAATGCGGCGAGCGCAGGGCCTGCTTCATACGCCAGTCCTGCTCGATGCCGCAGGCGGCGAACGTGAGCGTGTCCCGGCCGAAGCGGTCGTTGATCGCATCGAGCACGCGCATGAGCCGCTCTCCCCTGCCCCCGGCTTCCGGCGCGGGTTCCAGCAACGAAAGCTGCCGGCTTTTCAGGCGCTCCAGGCCGGACAGCATGATGCCGGCCTTCTTGTAGCGGTAGCCTTTGCGGAAAATGCGTTCCAGCACCCGGATCGCGGCCCGGATGATCGCGGCGGTGTGCGCCGTGGCCACGGGCAAGGCGGCATAGGCGGAATTCGCATATTGGGGCTCGCCTTCGATAAAGGTATTGGTCTGCACCCATACCGTGACACCGTTTGCCAGCAGGCGCGCGGCGCGCATGCGTTCGGCCGCCCGGGTGACGTAGGTGGCCACGGCCTCGCGCATGTCCTCGATGGCCAGGACCGGTTTGCTGAACGACCGTGAGGCGGCCACCGACTTCTTGACCGGCGCGATGGTCTCCAGGTCGAGGCACGGAATCCCCCGCAGCTCGAGCTGGGTGTGCAGCCCGCCGATGGTCATCCGTTTTTTGACCAGGTCCCGGGGCAGGTCCCGAAACTGCCGGGCATTGCGCACGCCGAGACGCTCGAGCATGGCGGCGTAGCGCCGGCCGATGCCCCAGACATCCTCCACCGGCACCCTCTCCAGTACGGCATCCGGATCCGCGCAGGCCTCGAAATCCAGCACGCCCTCGAGGGAGGCGTCCTTCTTGGCCAGCTTGTTGGCCACCTTGGCCAGAGTCTTGGTCGGCCCGAGCCCGATGGAGACCGGGATGCCGGTCCAGCGCCCCACCGTCTCCCGGATATGCCGGCTGTAGGCCACGACGTCGTAGGGCATGCCGGTCAGCTCCAGGAACGCCTCGTCGATGGAATAGATCTCCAGGTTCGGGCTGAACCGGGCTAGGGTTTTCATGACCCGGGCCGACATGTCGCCGTAGAGCGTGTAGTTCGAGGAGAACACGGCCGCGTTGTGCCGGCGGAACAGCTCCCGGCACTCGAAGGCTGGTTTGCCCATGGGGATGCCGGCGGCCTTGGCCTCGGCCGACCGGGCGATGACGCAGCCGTCGTTGTTGGACAGCACGACCACGGGGCGGTTGGCCAGGGACGGCACAAACACCTTTTCGCACGAGGCGTAAAAGGAGTTGCAGTCCACCAGGGCCAGGATCTGGCGGGGCGGCATGGTGGCGTCAGGTCCGGTGGATGACGAAGGTGACCACGCCCCAGATCTCGAAGGAGGACTCCGGCCGGATCTCGATGGGCTTGTAGGCGTCGTTTTCCGGGGCCAGGAACAAACGCCCGTCCATGTGCTTCAGGCGCTTGACCGTCAGTTCCCCGTCCACGGCCGCGATGACGATGCGCCCTGGCCGGGCTTCCTCGGCCCGATCCACCACCAGGATGTCGCCGGATTGGATGCCGGCGCCGCGCATGGATTCCCCGCTGGCGCGGACATAGAACGTGGCCGCCGGATGGGCGATGCACAGGTCGTTGAGGTCCAGGGCCTGGTCGAGATAATCCTCGGCCGGGCTGGGAAAACCGGCGGACACCGGCGTCAGGTAGAACGGCAGAGGCTGCGAGGTCCGGGCCTCGAGGGGGATGGGCGGGAGTTGCGGGCGCATGGCCCCGTCATAGGGAAAAGGGACCTGCGTTGTCCAGAAATATAAACATCCGTTGAGTTCGATTAACGCCCACCCTCATCTGCCCTGATCATCACTCTGTCCATGCTAAGGGCTTCGAGATCGCCCTCCCCCGCGCACGCGCGAGTTGCGACGGAGGCGGGTCTCCAGCTTACCAATCTCCTCGACCCTTCATCCCCCGCACACGGGCGAGTTGCGACGGCAACGGGACCGCCACCATAGAAGACCTGTGGAACCTTCATCCCCCACACATGCGCGAGTTGCGACACAACGCCACGCTCTACAAAGTCCAGATGGAGGACCTTCATCCCCCGCACACGCGCGAGTTGCGACGGTCCAGGCCGAGTGCGATAAGTGCGAGAAGGTGCCTTCATCCCCCGCACACGCGCGAGTTGCGACAGAGTAAGGAGGGGCGAAAAATGGCCAGGAACGGCCTTCATCCCCCACACACGCGCGAGTTGCGACAGCTTGAGCGCATAGGAGGTATCCCCATGGCATGCCTTCATCCCCCGCACACGCGCGAGTTGCGACTGCAAAGTCCTGTTCATAATAACCCCATAAGTACCTTCATCCCCCGCACACGCGCGAGTTGCGACCCCTGACTGTGCGCAAGCCTAACGCGTATTCGTCCTTCATCCCCCGCACACGCGCGAGTTGCGACATCAGTGGAGCGCCATCCAGTGGCTCTATCTGGTGCCTTCATCCCCCGCACACGCGCGAGTTGCGACGAATTATCACGGGCTCTTTTTGTTTCAAACCTATCCTTCATCCCCCGCACACGCGCGAGTTGCGACGGGGAAAGTTATAAGGCCCTGCGGGGTTTCGCTCCTTCATCCCCCGCACACGCGCGAGTTGCGACCCGTTGCGGAGGGGGTCCTGGACGACTATGTGGTCCTTCATCCCCCGCACACGCGCGAGTTGCGACAAAGTCTAGCCTGTTCTTCTCTAAACTCTTTGTGCCTTCATCCCCCGCACACGCGCGAGTTGCGACTGCCCCCTTGATTCCTGGCCCCCGGAGCCGCTTCGTCGAGGCTTTTCCGCGAACCAGGCTCCTGTGGCCATCACCTCATACGAATTGTGCCGTATAAGATGAGCTTCTCCCGTAACGGCAGCAGGTTGGCCGCCGCGCGAACCTCCCGGGAAAAACGCGTCCACTTGGGGTTCGCGCCTGTCAAAGAACGTCGCCACTCGCGTCGTGGGCAGGAGTCGGGCGATCAGGACGTCTGCCATGCCAATGGCTCCGCTTATCGCCCCCCGGTGGTGAAATCCACCGCAGGATCGCAGTCAACGGCGTTATGCCTCCTGCGCACCCTCCCAGAGCTGATCCATTTCGCCCAGGGCGTCAGGTTCAGACTCGATATATCCGTGCAGTAGCACATCCCCAGTCGCGAGGGCAATATTACGAGCGGCATTATAGTCGGCATTCACCGGCCGCTTTCCCTCGCCGCATTTTTCGCAAACGAACTTCTCTTGCGACTTTCTATTGCCTTTGGAGATATGACCACATTCACTGCATCGCTTGCTTGTATTTCGAGGATTGATCTTCACGATCCCTATCCCCATTTCCTTGGCCTTATAAGAAAGAAGCTCGAAAAACTTGCTCGGCACCCACAACAATCGTCGAAATTCGCTTTCGACATCTCTTTGGCGCAAACTGGACAAGTCTTCCATGTGGATTGTGCCGCAGCCATGCTGCACACAAAACTTGATAACCTTACGTGTGAGCGCGTGATAGTAGGTTTGAATCCAGTTGTCTTCTTTTTCGGAACGCCGCCAGTTTTTCGTCTTGGAGTAAAGACCGGCGCGGGATTGCAAGCGACGTCGCTCGGCGCGAAACCGCGACCGGGCGGCCCAGACATCTTTCCCCTCGCCCAGATAGGCGCGCTGCGGTCCGAAATTAACCGCGCATACCGCCGGGATCACCGCGCCGAGGTCGATACCGCAAACGCGCGCGGGATCCAGTTCCGGCTGGATGGCATCGAAGCTGTAGGGGAGCAGCGCCACCAGCCCCTTCTTGCCCATTTGGATCTGGCCGTCGGACAGTTTGTACTCGCCGTTGACGATACGCTGCACGATTTCCACCGCACCCTGATCACGCCAGGAGAAACAGGACACAAGGGTCAGCTTGCGACGTTGTTTTTCGATCGCGATGGGGCCGTCATGCACCTCGGCAATCAACTCGTCGCTCAGCCAGCTTGCCCCAAAACCCTGGGGGTCGATGCAAAATTGCTTGGTACCGTTTCGCTCGACGACGGCAATCTTGGTGCCGGTATGCCGGAAGGGAACAAAGAGCGAGCGATACGTGGGGAGGCTTTTGCGTCCTGCCCAGGCATCCTTGTTGGTATTCCGATATGTTTTGACTGCGAAGTTCCGCTCCAGGGTGGCCATGTTGCCAGCTGGCAGGTATTTTCGTTTTTCGGCTAAATGGCGATAAATTGTCGTATCAAGTGCGATCTGCTTTCCAGTCTCCGCATCAATTTGATTTGGAATATTTTCCAATCCATAGGCAATGGCATAGCGAATAGCGAGATTCCCAAGATACCGTGCTTCATTCATTACTTTGTCGAACGCACGATACTTGATCTTTCGAAGGATCTCATCAGATTCATCGATCACTAGAGGAATTTTTACTACTTTTGTAATAGCCATATCCTCTCACCATCACAGCTATTGAATTCGATGACGTTGAAAGCCTTTCCCTACATTCTTCAGATGTATATCTTAGAAAAAATTCACACCTTCATATTTAAGCAGTCCAAACAAGTTGGTGATTGCAAAACAGTCACACATATTTCAAAGAAGAGACAGCTCAACAGAGTTACTAAAGTCTCGCGCCTGAAGACAATGCTCTTTGATAAAATCCCAATTCTCGGTAATAGTAGACCTATTAACTTTGTATTTTTGAGTATTCTTTTTAAACTTTCCATCCTTTGTACCAACGAGGCGTTGGCGTGAAGGCATCCCATGTAGATATTGATAAATTTTATCATAAAATTCTATATCGTTAAGGATACTTCTGTCATTTTTCCCAAAAACTCCAACAGCAACCCAACTCTCCGTGCAAAAGCTTGGAATACATAAAACACTATGCGGATCAATTACCAGGGGCGACAACCAACCCTCGACTACTGCGACCAGTCTGTCGATTGTATCACAAATTGGCGGCCAGTTTATTTGACAAGGTAAATCGTTATTTGGATTGTCGGTAATATTCCCATCGCTATATTGAGATGTTGAGACATCCGCATCGAGATGGATTATGATGATATCGTACTCTGAAAGTAAGGGAGAGCTGGCAAGGGTTTCTCCCCCGGCAGCAGAAACCTGACGGCACCATCGATATACGCCGGGCCAGCCTCCACCAGTACACCCCATTGGTTCTTCTGGCTGAATGAGGTTAACTGTAAAACTTTCCGTTAGAATTGCATTTAATGCAGCTTCTATTATATAGAAATCTGTTATTCCTTCAGCAATAACTCCAATGGCTTTATCAGACATTGGGCACACCTCCAATGTGACCCATTGTCCAAAGACGCGATAACGGCCAGCTGTTTTCATTGCACAATTTCAACATCTCATCTGTTATCTTTATACGTTTTACTTGTGTGTGACCAAAGTTATTCCTATTTACAGCAAATAGACGGATATCGTCTGACTCCAGAGGAAGGCCATCTAACACCAATGGGTTATGCGACGTAAAAAGAATCTGTTGATCTTCCCAGTAATCAATTGTTAATTGACAAAAAGTTTTTACAACAGCCCTAATTAGACGTGGATTTAAGGCTTGATCTAGATTGTCAATGGCAAATATTGATGGAGCATTTTGCGAAAGTGCAAGAACTGCCAAAAAAATAACATATAAAGCTCCTTCACTTGCATCATAAGCTGTCAATGTATTTCTATTTGCATCCATAAATCTATCTGTAAACCTGATAATATATTTCGACCTAGGAACTGATGGAGATAGTAAACTGCTAGCAGACGACATTGTGTCAACGTTACTAAACCAATCCATAGTATAAAGCATTTCGTCTAAGTAGTCTTGAACCTCATCATTTTTCATTGCATACGATTGCAGCTCTCTCAAGGCCTCTGCCAGTCGACCGCCTGACAATCCAACAGGTGCTCTTTGTTGTAAATCAGGATTTGTTCCACGTAATGTGGGGGTGTTTGGACAATATATGGCATAATCATTAAGACTTTCTAACAGGGAAAAATCATAATTTGAACTTTCCATCTCTACCATTTTTAATGCAGCGAGACCTTGGTACTTGTTGTATTTCTTAGAGTCCCTAATACCGCGTGAAATAATAGATTCAGAATTTTGAGAAAAATTCTCTGTTTTGTAGCTCCAGGCCAATTGAGGATCCGTTAATGGGTTATTAAGAGCAATAGAATATGATACCATTTTTGATCTTGCTAAAAAAAATATATGCGGAGGCGTTCTAATATTCTTAAAAGAAGATTTATAAAGCCTCGGGAGTCCAGGCCTTACACCACGCCGCATGAGCGATTCGTCATCGACTTTGCCTGAGGCAGCGGCTGACATAACACCAATTGCCTCAAGTATATTACTTTTCCCGCTCCCATTGGCACCGATGAAGACATTGACCTTTCCAAGATCAATAGACACATCGGACAAAGATTTAAAGCCGACAATCTTAATTTTATCTATCATACATATCCCATGCAGCTCGAGTTGCTTTAAAAAGTCCGTTGCACATTACTTTGTTGGCTCAAACCAACACCATCGTCGTCCTGTCTCAGTGCATCGGCTCTTTAGATGTCTTTCCCGAAGTCAGTCCTGGACTCATGGACGTTATTATATCCAGGATCGGCCGGAGACTCGGCGGTCTTGTAGGTACTTTTTGGGGCGCGGGTTTTGCCCATGGCGATGGCTTCGATGCCATCGATGATCCGTTCGGGTGCCGCGCCCAACTCCTGCATGGTCCGCTTGTACGTGAGCATCTCTCGCTGGGCTGGAGTGAGGTTATCGTCAACTTCCGCCAGAGGGAGTCCATGTCTTGTCTCCCCTACCCCAAGCATTTCCCCTTCACCTGTTAATATCCATTTGGGATTTATAGTAAAAATATGGACCAAGCTTGCAAGCATGCTGGGCTTGGGTTCGTTTCTCCCCTGAGTATAGTTCGACATAGCTTGTTTTGAAATTCCAAGACGTTGGGCGAGCTCTTGTTCCTGCAAACCAAAGTGATGAGCAATTTGTTTCAATCGCCCAGCCAATGACTGTCGGAAATTTTGGTCAACACTATCCATGATTTTTGTTGACTGAGTCTCGTAAAATTTCTAAGCCAAAAAACAAGCGAACCACTACGCGCCCCTATTCCACGACTGGATGGCGTCAACCCGCAGGAGAGGAGCAACCATGACCACCACCCGTCTGTTGGCTGAACAGATCCTCGGCATTGAAAACCTCATGAAACTCGACGTTGCCGGCATCGGCGTCTTCTCCAGGGACCGGCAGCGCGCCAAGCAAGCCTTCTTCCGCGCCGTCACAGCCGAAAATCAGGCGTTGCACGGCATCATCGCCGATACCCTAGCGACGCTCCCATTCCGCCAGCGACTCCGGCTCATGCACCGTGCCCTGGCTATCCCAAGCGTCGAATGTCGTTGCACACATGAAGACATCGTCCGCCGCCGACTCCGGCGAATGGTACGAGCCAAGCGCTTCGTCGTTCATGCAAAGCACCCAGCGGCCGGCATCGGGCCGGATGCTGAAGGTTCCGAATCGGGTTCGGTAGATGAACATCATGGCGTTGTTGCCTCAGCGTGGAGGGCAACGGATTCTTCCCCGAACCTGTCCCAGAAACCGGGCCAGATGGCACGGTTCTGGTCACGCCTGCGGGTTTTCCCGTTCGGTGTCCAACACAATTTATCCAATCTCCCTGCAGAGTTGCGTGAGTTCTTCCTTCGCGGAGTCCGTGAGTTGAAACGCCAGCGTGCCGACGCCGGTGTTCAATAGAAGTAGATCGCCATCAGCTGCACGACGGATGCCAACAATTTCAACAGGTTGCTGCATCTGGCGCTCGATAGATAGCGCTTGCGATTCAACAACCTCGTCCAAAGGGAGTTGCTTTGCTGCTTCAACGGCAGAGCCGAGGATCGCCATGAACACGCCGTGGATTTCAAGAGTCGGCAGAAAGAAGCCGATCCGAGTGTCTTCTGCAATTACGCCGAACTGTGTCCAGTTCGGGTCTTCCCCAGGAGCAACTCCAATGCTTGAAGCATAATGGACCCCAAGATTTTTCACTGTGCTTCTCCTGCAGCCACCCAAGGGGATGCCTCGGAAATTGCGGGCACCAAGTTGAGAGGTTTTCCGATGAACGGATTAAGCGAAAAAGTACGCAACAATAACAAGGCCCGTCAAGTACGCCTGCGGATCTTCCTGCTCGAAAATGGCATTGAATCCCGGGAACTGGCGAGAAAACGCGGCCTGTCCCCGGGCGCGATGGGGGATGTTTTGTCCGGCCGCAGGCCCAAGCGCGAACATATCGAATGGCTCATCGCCCAGGGGATACCGGGCGACCTGTTGCCTGAGCCGGCCGTGCCCCAAAAACGCGGCCCCAAACCCAGAACCGACCACCCGGCCCTGTAGGGCGGCCAGCATCCCTGGCTAGCCCGTTTTTGCGGCCCAAGCCACGCAAAACCGACAGGAGAATCAGCATGCCACGCCACGAGTACCCGTCCCTCACCCCGATCCTGCACGCGCTCGTCAAACGCGCGCCGTCAGGCATCGGCGCGCAAACCATCGCCAACATGCTGGGCTGGCATTACCCGACCATGATGTCCGAGCTGTCCGGCCAGCCCGGGCACAAGTGCGGCGTGGACCGGCTGTTGCCGGTGATGGACATCACGGACTCGGACGAGCCCCTGCACTTCCTGGCCAGGGAGATGGGCGGCGTGTTCGTGCGCCTGCCCAGCATCGAGGACGGCGACGACCCGGTGCAGCAGCAGTGCCTTGTGGCGGTCAAGGAGTTCGGGGAGCTGATCGCGGCCTGCGCCGATGCCCTGGCCGATAACACCATCAAGCCGGACGAGCGCATCCGTATCCGACGCGAAGGCTACGAAGCCGTGGCCGCCATCATGGCCCTGCTCAAGCTGGTGGAGGCGGACTGATGGACGGGGGGCGCGCCGACAAAATTTCCGATCACGCCCGGGCCGTACCGGGCCCAGGCCAAGGAGGCCGCATGAGCACCAATACCGTTGCCTACAAGGCCGCTAAGCTGCGCCTTGATCTGGCCCAGGCCTGCCTGGATGCGGACCACTATGCGATCTCGCTCCGGGCTGCGCTCGATGCCGGCCTGCCCAGCGTGGTTGTCACCTCTGGTCCCGCGATGGGATCCACCGAGGCCATGATGCGCGAGTGCCTGCGCCTGGTCGGCAGCCTGGAGGTGGCGCAACACGCCTTGCAATGTCTCGAGGCGATGGGGGCGCAGGCATGATCACCATCGAATCCGTGCAAAATGGCGTGTTGCTCGACGCCGGCGGCCGCCGCATGGTGTACGAGCTGCGTCCCGGGCGGCGTACGCAGGCCGTACATGACCTGCTGGCCGCAGTGGCCACCGAATTGGCCTCCGGAATCGAGGTCCGTATTGAGGTCCTGGACCCGCGTGGCCAGGATGAGCCTATCACCATCCGCCCGCAGAAACGGTCCCTCAACGCTGACGATATCGAGGCCGAGTACGGCATCCCGGCCCGGACTCTGGAGGATTGGCGAGCGTCGGGCAAGGGCCCACCCTACCTCAAGCCGGGCAAGCGCGTGATCTACCTGCGCGAGGATTTCGAGGATTTCTTGCGCGCGCACATCGTCGCGACAACGGGCAGGGGCTAGTCGCCATGGTCTGGATCGAGCAGCGCGTCATCGATGATCTGCAGTTTCGACCGGCCGCCGCCCGGGATGAGGTGGGCATAGCGCAACGTCATTTCGATGCGTTTGTGCCGCATCATCTCCATGAGTTCATGCAGCGTGACCTGCCCGGACTGGGCCAGCCAGCTGGCGAAGGTGTGACGCAGGGTGTGGAACCGGACGCGCCGGCGTTTGTCCGTGACCCCGTCGTTAAGGCCCAGCTCTCGGACTACGCGGTCAAATGTGCTGCTGATGCCCCACATGATCTGCCCGCCGTTTTCGTCCTGGAACAGGTACTCATGGGGTTGCCGCCGATAACCAGCCAGGATCCGCATGATGTCCGCCGGCGCCGGCACGGACTGGGGTTCGCCGCCCTTGGCCCGGATATGGATGATGCGACCGGCGCAGTCCAGGTCCTGGCCGGTTATGCCGAAGATTTCCGTGGCTCGCAGCCCCGTCTTGAGCGAAAGCAAGGCCATGTCGTGCACTTGCTGAGATCGCCGGGCAAGCGCGACGAGCAGGTCGCGTGCCTCACGCCTGGTCAGGTAACGCGTAGCCTGGTTGTCCGCTCGCGGGAGCTTGAACGGACCATGCCGTTTCACGGCGAAAGGATTCTCCCCCTTCCACAGCTCCAGCTCGATGGCATGGTTGACGGCTCGACGCAGCAGCCCGAAACAATGGCGCACAGTTTGCGCCGCCATCTTGCGTCGCAGGGCCGCCTTGACGTCCCAGAGCATTTGCAGTGTGACGGCATCAATTGGGACAGCCTCGAACTTCGAGGCGAGATGCAGGCCATAGCGGGCGCGTTCCGGGTCCACGCGCTTGCCTTCCCCTTCGGCCCAGCTGAGATAGCGCGCGACCATGTTACCGACGGTCATGCACGCCGCCGGAGCCTCCTCGTGGTTTGCCCTTACGGAGTCGTCTGCCTTGCCCGTGAGCAACCGAGCGCGGGCATCAACACCGTCGGTGGGCCGGACGCCGTCGGAATGCCAACCGACGGTGTGCCAGCGGACCTTTCCCTCGCTGTCCCGGTACCACACGACATAGCACCGATCCGCTCCGTAGGAGCACTTTCGGGTGGGGCTCTCCCGGTAGAAGACGCCTGTGTATCGCGTTTTGATGTACTTCCCGGCCATGATGAGGGGGATAACCCCGGGGAAGGTTTCGAGGAAGGAATTTATCCGTCGTTTATCCGTGGAACGAAAAAGGGGCTACGATGAACACCGTAACCCCTTGTAATCATTTGGTGGGCAATGGGCGATTCGAACGCCCGGCCTTTGGCTCCGGAGGCCAACGCTCTATCCAGCTGAGCTAATTGCCCGAAGAAGCGGTAAACTATCCGTGCCCCCCGGGCTTGTCAATAAGGAACTAGCCCATTTGGAGGAATTCCTCCAGGCCGCAACGAGCCGTCCGACAGCCCCTGCCGGGCAAGTCAAAACGGGGGGAGCGGAAACCCCGCGAGCGGGCGCCCCCTCTCCGAAGCACCCGCGGAGGCGGCAATCTCCCCTCCCCCACCCCGGCCCTATGCCCGCTTGACCGGGCTTGCGCAACAAAAAAAGGGAGCAGCCCGGAAGCCGCTCCCCTTTGGGCAAACGGAGTCGGAACTAGGCGAAAGCCTTCTGCAGCGGCGGCACGACCTGCTTTTTGCGGGACAGCACGCCGTCGAGCCACACGGAATCGCCCTTGACGTCGACGCCGAAGGCCTTGTTCACGTAGCTGGGATCGTCGGAGACGATCAGCATCTCGGAACCTTCCTTCATGATGTCGGTCAGGAGCAGGAACACGCTGTGACGGCCTTCGGCCTTGACCTTCTTGCACTCGGCCAACAGGTCGGCCTTGACCGGCTCGAGGATGGACAGGTCGACCACTTCCAGCTGGCCGATGCCGATCTTCTTACCGCCCATGTCGAAGTCCTTGTAGTCGCGGAAGACCAGATCGCGGGCCGGGGTGCCGCCAACGGCCGACTTGACCTTGAACATCTCGACGCCGAGCGACATGTAGTCGGACACGCCGGCGATCTTGGCCAGGGCCTCGACGGCGGCCTTGTCCTCGGGGGTGCAGGTCGGGGACTTGAACATGACGGTGTCGGACAGGATGGCGCACATCATGATGCCGGCCATCGGCTTGGTGATCTCGACCTTGGCGCAGTCGTACATCATCTTGACGACGGTGCAAGAGCAGCCCACGGGCTTGACCAGGATCTCCAGGGGATTGGGGGTGGTCACGTCGCCGAGCTTGTGGTGGTCGTAGATGCCGATGATCTCGCCCTTGTCCAGGTTGTCCAGGCTCTGGGCCAGATCGGAGTGGTCGACCAGGATGATCTGCTTGTCGGCGGCGTCGGTGACGATCTCCGGAGCGGCCACACCGAACTTTTCGAGCACGAAAGCGCTTTCGGGGTTAAGCGGCCCCTGCGCGGCCGGCTTGGCGTCCAGGCCCTTGGCCTTGTTCATCAGGTCCGCCACGGAAATGGCGGCGGCGATGGAATCGGTGTCCGGGTTTTTGTGACCAACGACATACAAAGCCATAGTAGTGTCCTCCTGGTGTGTTTTCCCAATAACCCTGACGGGTTGGCTGCCGCAACTTAGAACTTGTGAAGAATATCCCAAAATACGCAAGTTGCCAAGTCAAATTCCCCGGGCCGCCGGCCTTTTTTCGGCCCCGGCCCACTGCAGCTGAGCCATTACCATCCGGGATATATGGCTTTATCCGTCAAAATCACGAAAGTTCCCTTTCGCACAATATTGCGGCACGGAGGCGTTTCACGTCCGGACCATCAGGTCAGCAGGCACCAGGCCACAGCCACGATCATGCCGGCGGCCAGCAGCATGTACGCCGGGCGGTAGCGCAGGGACAGCACGCCGCCAAGGCTTCCCAGTATCCAAAGCTGGCTCCAGGTCGCCCCGGAAGAAGCCAGATACGGCCAGACCTTGGGCAGCAGCGCGGCGTACAGCGCGATCAGCCCGGCCAGGATCACACTGAAGGCCAGGCCGTTTAAGGCGGCCATGTCGAGCAAGGCCCGACGCACCAGCCGGCCGGGCGCGAAATGGGATTTGGACCGCTCCCGGGCCGCCGTGTACCGCGACAGCACGATGTTCTCCATCATGCGCTGGGCGCCCTCCAGGGTGGCGAAAAGCCGCCCCAGGATGGCCGTGGTCGCGGCGATAAAAAGCGCCTCGGCCGGCGTCGACAGCTGATAGACGTGCATCAGCGACAGGCCGGCCAGGGTCGCCGCGGCGGCGTTGGGAGGGATGTGGGTGCCGGCGGGGATGCCGTCGAGCCAGAAAAGCTCGTAAAACAGGCACAGCTTCAGGGTCGTGTCCAGATCACCGTAACAGGCGGCCCAGAAAAAACCGATGACGAGCGGCCTCTCAAGCAGCGCGACGTTTAAAAAGAAGCGGAAGGACGAAAAAAAGACAAAAAAAAAGCGACGCTTATCACGTGGAGCAAAATATCGGCCTGATGGGTCATGCGCGTCGTCTCGCCTGGGCGATTTCCGTGGGCGGGTTCATGTCGAATGGCCCGTAAAGCGGCCGTCGCGGCCGTCGGCCGCCTGCCTTCGCCGGCAGCGCGCCCGTTTCCAGGGCGCGCCCTTTATGCGCCCGCGACGCATGCTGCGCCACTTCGCGGGCAATACCGTGACGACTCTCCGCCCGTTTTCCGATACGGGGACGCCCCCGCAAGGACCGCGCCGCTACACGGAACGCAACTGCTGCGGATCGCTCGGCACGCAACGGTAGTCGAGCCGCACCCCCTTGTCCCGGAAGAAATCCAGGCAGGACTCGTCATCCTTGGACAGGGCCACATGGGGGCAGACCTGCTTTTTCCCCGGCGCGTAATGCAGATTGCCGAGATTGAGATTGCCGAAGCCGAAGCCGCACTCATAGGCGGTTCTGGCGTCGCGGCAACTGGCGAACAAGATCAAGGCGTCCTCGGCGTCGAGGGGGTTTCTGGACAAAAAACCCAACAAGTCGCCGACCGGCAGAAATTCAATGCGCACACCCGCCGGTATGGCCAGGGACATGATCTCCTGGCGCAAAAAATCCGTGGAGAGGTCGTCGTTGACCACCAGGATCGTGCGGGCATGCGTGAAAGGCAGCCAGGTTTCGATGATCTGGCCGTGCACGAGCCTGTTGTCAACCCGTACGAACGACATGTTTTCTAACCCTCGGCCACCCGCTTGCGCAAGACCTCGCCCGCCACGACGATGCCCTGGCAGCCGGCCTGCTTGGCTTCGGCGGCAAGCGCCTCGAGGGGCTTGGTCCGCGCGCCGAGAATTTTTATCAGCATGGGCAAATTGACGCCCGTAAGCACCTCCAGCCGGCCCGACCCCAAAAGCGACAGGCTGAGGTTGGTCGGCGTGCCGCCGAACATGTCCGTCAGGATAAGCACGCCGCCGCCCTGATCGGTTTCCTTGATGGCGGCCTTGAGCGACGTCAGGATATGGTCCACTTCGGTGGCCATGTCCACGCTCACGCAACGGCAGTGATCCTGGGCGCCCAGGATGCATTCCGCCGCCTTCAAAAGCCATGTGCCGTAATCGGTGTGGGTGACGATCACCACGCCGACCGGCGTTTCCGAGCGGGTTTCCCCATTCATGTCCGCGCATCCGGGGCCGTTATCGGCCCTAACCTGGCGCCTGCCGGCTGGCCGGGAATTCCCGCCCTGTGCCGCGACGCGTCCTGCTGCCGCAGTGCCCCACCAACAAAACCGGGAGCATTCCCCCGTCCGGCCGCCACGAAAGCCGCAAACGCGGCCTGCCGCATCGACCCTCACGATTCGCCGGCAATGCGGGCGGCCATGCCGCCGCGCGCCGGATCAACCGCGTTCGATATGCCGATGCTCAAGGGAAAGATTGTAACCAGCCTTGGACAAGGTGTCAAAGACGGCCTCGGCCACGGCGACGGATCGGTGCCGCCCCCCGGTGCAGCCGAAGGCGATGGTCAGGCGGTAGCGCCCCTCCCTGGCGTAAAGCGGCAGGAGATAGAGCAGGAAATCGGTCAGCCTGGTCAGAAACTCCCGGCCCGGGTCGGCGGCCAGGACGTAATCGCGCACGGGCGCGTCCTTGCCGGTCTTTTCCCGCAACGCCTTCTCGAAATAAGGGTTGGGCAGAAAGCGCAGGTCGAAGATCATGTCCGCCTCGGACGGCGGTCCGTACTTGAAGCCGAAGCTCATGACGTGGACCTTGAGGGTGCCGGTGGACACCCGGATGGAGGCCCATTTCTCCTGGAGCTTGCGGCGCAGGTCGTGGATGGAGAAATCGGTGGTGTCGATCACCATGTCGGCCGCGTCCCGAAGCGGCGTCATGCGCGTGCGCTCCTCGACCACGGCCTGCTCCAGGCCCCGCGATTCGCTTTCCAGGGGATGGGGCCGGCGCGTGGTGGCGTAGCGGCGGATGATTTCCTGGGTGTCGGCTTCGAGGAAGATGATTTGCAGGGATGACGAAGCGCCCTTGACCTGGGCCAGCGTCGCCCCCCAGTCGGTGTCCATGTCGGCCTGGCGCACGTCCATGCCGAGGGCGAGCCCCTTGTAGCGCTGGCCGCCCTTCTCCTCGAACAGGCCGATGAGCTTGGGCACGAGGCTGACGGGCAGTCCGTCCACGCAAAAAAAGCCCAGGTCCTCGAAGACCCGTAGCGCGGTGGATTTCCCGGAACCCGAAAGTCCGGTCAAAATGACGATGGTCAGTGCCGCAGGCGAGTCTTCCATGGCGCGCGCCCTCCCGGGCCCGACATGACAGACTCCCCGTGCGCCGGCGTGTCGGTCGGCGCACGGAGAGGTGACGTTTCGTGTTGTATCAGGCCGCGGCCGTGAGCACCTGCCACAAGGCGGCGTCGTTTTCGGCGCTCATGAAGGCGTGCCGGAAGGATTCGTCGGACAGCAGCCGGGAGATGTGGGCCAGGATGCGCAGGTGCAGGCCCGCCACGTGCTCCGGGGCGAGGACGAGAAAGAAGATGCGGCAGGGCTTGAAATCCAGCGCATCGAAGTTGACGCCCTTTAAGCTGCGGCCGACGACGATGACGATCTGCTCGAGGTTCTCCATCTTGCCGTGGGGAATGGCGACGCCGTCGCCGATCCCCGTGGTGCCGAGGTTTTCCCGGTCAAGCAGCACCTGGCGCGCCCGGACATCGTCGAAATCGGGCCATCTGGCCTTCATCGGGGCGATCAGTTCGGCCAGCACGTCGGGTTTGGACTCGGACACAAGCTCCCCGATCACGAAATCGGGCTGGAGATAATCCTCAAGACGCATTTACGCTCCCGTTCCAGGATCAATGAGGCCGAAGTCGCCGTTGCGCAAACGGTAGATGACATTGGGCCGGTCGGTTTCGGAGTTGATGAACACCATGAACTCGTACTTGAGGCTTTCGAGCTGCATGGCCGCCTCTTCCACGGCCATGGGCTTGGGCTCGTAATCGTCGGTCTGGACGATGGTGGGCGTACGCGCGCCGTCGGCATCCTCGCTTATGCTGATGACCTGGGTGTGGACGACCTCGGCTTTCTGGCGGCGGCGGTCCTTTTGCTTCTCGCGGAACTTCTTGGCCTGCGCCTCGACTTTGTCAAGGATCATGTCGATGGTGGAGTACATGTCCTCGGAAGCCTCGTGGGCCGAGATGTGCATATTGTCGGCCAGGAAGATGACGTCGGCCAGCTGGCGGGTCTTTTCCACGGCAAGGTTGACCTGCAACTCCGAGGCGTCGGTGGCGACGGTATACTTGGCGAGCTTCTCGAAACGTTTGCGGGCGTAGTCGCGCAAATGATCCGAAGGCTCGAAATTCTTGAAATTAAAAGTAATGTTCATATATCCCTCCGGGTGGCATGGTGTTGGGCCGCATGTGCGGCCCGAAGCATCAGAAAACTTCCTTGCGTTTGGACGAAGATTCGATGCCCATGGCCGTGCGGTATTTGGCCACGGTACGGCGGGCGATGTTGATTTGCAGCTCTTCCTTGAGCATATCGGCGATGGCCTCGTCGCTGATGGGTTTCTTGGCGTTCTCGCCGGCGATGATCCGCTTGATCATGGCCTTGACCGACTCCGAACCCACCGTGCTGCCGTCGTCGAGTTCCAGGGAACTGTTGAAAAAGAACTTCAGCTCGAAGATGCCGTGGGGCGTGGCCACGTATTTGTTGGACGTGATGCGGCTGACCGTGGATTCGTGCATGCTGATGTCGTCAGCCACGTCCTTTAAAATCAGCGGCCGCAGTCGCGTCACGCCGTGCTCAAAAAACTCCCGCTGGAACTTGAGGATGCTCTCCAGGACCTTGTAGAGCGTGCGCTGGCGCTGGTAGAGGCTTTTCATGAGCCACATGGCCGAGCGCATCTTGTCTTGCAGGTAATCCTTGTCCTTGTCCGCCTTCGGGTTAAGCCCGTCCATGTAGGTCATATTGACGTTAAGCCGGGGCATGCCCTCTTCGTTGAGCAGGATGACGAAGTCGTCGCCGTACTTGTAGACGAAGGCGTCGGGGCTCACATAGATGGGATCGCCCGAGCCGTAGCTGGCCCCGGGCATGGGATTGAGCGTCTGGATCAGCTCCAGGTATTCCTTGAGCTTTTCCATGGCGATACGAAATTTCTTGGCCAGCGGCTTGTAGCGCTTTTTCTCCAGGTCCTCGAGGTGGTCGCGCACAAGCTCGATCAAAATGGGATCGTCGTAGCCGTAGACCTCGATCTGGGTCAGCAGGCACTCGCTGGGGGTGCGGGCGGCCACGCCCACAGGGTCGAAACGCTGGAGGCGGTGCAGCACTTCCTCCACCGCCTCGACGCTGGTGGACGTCATCTGGGCCAGCTCGTCGAGGGAAGCGCGCAGATAGCCCGAGGAGTTGAGGCTGCCGACGATGGCCTCGCCGATCTCGAGCTGCTTGGGCGTGAAATTGGACAGACGCATCTGCCAGCCGAGGTGCCCTTCAAGAGAGGGCTTGGAGGCAAGCCTCGCGTCGAAGGCCATGCCCTCTTCCGGGATCTCCGACTCGTGCGCCTGGGCCTGTCGGCCGGTGCTGGCGAAATCACCGAGGTAGTCGTCCCACTCGGCGTTTTTGAGCAGCTCCTTTTCCATGGCCGCGTCGCTGGTGTCGCCGCTCGGGCCGAGGTTGTCCTCGGCCATTGTGGATTCGGGCTGCCGATCTTCCTCTATGGATTCCTCGAGAAGGGGGTTTTCCAGAAGTTCCTGCTGCACGCTCTCCAGGAGCTCCAACCGGGACAGCTGCAGGAGCTTGATGGCTTGTTGCAGTTGGGGGGTCATCACCAGCTGCTGGGACAATTTGAGCTGCTGTCGCAGTTCCAGGGCCATGTCTACCGCCGTACGCGCTTTTTAAGGTTTTCGTGTCGGACGGGGCCGCCGCGTGTTCGGCCCCCGCCCAACAAAAAGCATGCCACAATCGAAGGGTCGTGGCAATCCGCCCGTCTTACCGTTCCCGCAGGAACCAGTCGTACGCGGCCGCGAGGTGTCCGGAAGCATTCAGGATAAAACGGATGGCCTCGCGCACGGCGCCCTGCCCGCCGCCCCGGCTCGTCACCCAAAGGGCCAGGTCCAAAATTTCCGGCTGGGCGTCGGCCACGGCCATGGGCAGACCGACAATCCCCATGGGGCCGGCGTCCACCCAGTCGTCGCCGAGATAGGCCGTCCGCTGCGGGGTTATGCCGGTGCGTTCCCAGATGGCGCGCAGGATCGGCACCTTGCGGTAATGGCCGGGATGGTATTCGGCGATGCCGAGTTCCTTGATGCGGGCGGCCACGGCCGGGCTGTCCAGGCCGCTTATGACCGCCACGGCGACGCCGGCGATCTGGGCCGCCTTGACGCCGAGCCCGTCCTGGGCATGAAACCGCTTGGCGATCTCCCCCCGGCCGTCGACGTACAGGCCGCCGTCGGTCAAAACCCCGTCCACATCCAGCACGAGCAAGGCGATATCCTTGGCCCTGGCCGCGGCAAGCGTGGCGTCATGCGTCACGGCGCGCCTCCTTTGCTTTTTCCCGGCGCAACCGCGCGCCCGAAAGTGCTCTCGCCCCGGCTGCGCGCCCTCACCAAAGAGGTAAGGCTTCCACGCGCAAGAACAACAAGGCGACCCTTCCGATCGTCTTCACCCGGGATACGGCGCTGGCCCCGCATTCCCTTTTGAAAGTTTTTGATGAGGCGGCCAGGGGGGCAACTTTTTGAAAAAAGTTGCCCCCCTGGCCGCCGAGGCGCGGCTTCCTACGCCCCTTGTTGGCGCTTGGCCGCCAGGACGAACTCCCGGAAGAGCGGATGGGGTTTCATGGGGCTGCTTTTAAATTCCGGATGGAACTGGCAGCCGAGAAACCAGGGATGCTCGGGCAATTCCACCATCTCCACGAGTTCCCCGTCCGGGGACAGGCCGCTTAACACCATTTCGCCCTCTTCGAAGGCGGCGGCGTAGGCCTTGTTGAACTCGTAGCGATGGCGGTGACGCTCGGAAATCTCCCCGGCGCCGTAGGCCGCGGCGGCCTTGGTGTCGGGCTTGACCACGCAGGGATAAGCGCCCAGGCGCATGGTGCCGCCCTTGTTGCAGGAAGGGTCGCGGCGCTCGATCTTCTTCGTGCGGAAATCAAACCATTCCCGCATGAGGTAGATGACCGGATCGCTGGTGGTCAGGTCGAATTCCTCGGAATTGGCCCCGGAAAGCCCAAGCACGTGGCGGGCGTATTCGATGACCGCGCACTGCATGCCGAGGCAGATGCCGAAAAAGGGGATGCCCTGGGTGCGGGCGTATTCGATGGCCGCGATCTTGCCCTCGACCCCGCGCGAACCAAACCCGCCCGGGACCAGGATGCCGTCGATGCCGGCGAAGTGCCCGGCCGCGTTCTCGCGGGTGACTTCCTCGGAATTGACGTACACGAAACGGATCGACACGCCGGCGATGCCGCCCGCGTGCACCAGCGCCTCGTGCAGGCTCTTGTAGGCCTCCTTGAGGTCCACATACTTGCCGACGATGGCGATGGAGACCGAGCCGGAGGGGTTGTCCAGCCGGTCGACCATGGCCCGCCAGGCGGTCAGATCGGCATTTTTCGCCGGCAGGCGCAACAAAATGGCGATTTTCTGGTCCACGCCCTCGGCATAGAGCTTGAGCGGCACCTCGTAGATGTCCTTGACGTCCACGGCCGTGAACACCGCGTCGGCGTCCACGTCGCAAAAAAGCGCGATCTTTTCCTTGAGGTCCCGCGTCAGGTCCACCTCGCTGCGGCAGATGATGATGTCGGGCTGGATGCCGATGGAGCGCAGCTCCTTGACGCTGTGCTGGGTGGGCTTGGTCTTCACCTCGCCGGCCACGCGCAGATACGGCACCAGGGTCAGGTGGATGTAGAGGACGTTTTCCCGGCCGAGGTCCATGCGCAACTGGCGGATGGCCTCCAGAAACGGCTGGCCCTCGATGTCGCCAACCGTGCCGCCGATCTCGATGATGGCCACGTCCTCATCACCGGCGACGCCGAGGATGGCCCGCTTGATCTCGTCGGTCACGTGCGGGATCACCTGCACCGTGCCGCCCAGGTAGTCGCCCCGGCGCTCCTTCTGGATGACGCTGAAATAGACCCGGCCGGAGGTGTAGTTGTTGCCCTGGCTCATGGGCACGCCGAGAAAACGCTCATAATGCCCGAGGTCGAGGTCGGTTTCGGCCCCGTCGTCGGTGACGTACACCTCGCCGTGCTGAAAGGGGTTCATGGTGCCGGGATCGACGTTGATGTAGGGATCGAGCTTTTGGATGGTGACCTTAAGCCCCCGGGCCTGGAGCAGCGCGCCGATGGAGGCGGCGGCCAGCCCCTTGCCCAGGGAGGACAGCACCCCCCCCGTAACGAAAATAAATTTGGTCTTCATTGCTGATGCCGTCCTTGATGTGTGTGCTGTTCGGGGCGCGCCGGCGTACCCGGCGGCCCGCGCCGAAACGATCCGGCCCCACGTAACGGGCCCGGTTGACGCGGTCGGGGCGGCCCCTTATGTTCAGCCGCGCAAAGTAAGCCTTCGGGCGCAATTTTTCAAGGAACCTCCGGGAGGATTCCCTTATGGCGCAGGTGCGCACCCTCGTGATCACCGGTTACGGCACCAACTGTGAAGTGGAATCGGCTCATGCCGCGAGCATGGCCGGTTCCGACGTCACGGACATCGTTTTTTTCTCCGACATCATCGCCGGCCGGACGCGGATCGACGCGTATAATTTCCTGATTTTCCCAGGCGGATTTCTCGACGGCGACGACCTGGGCGCGGCGCAAGCCGCCGCAGTGCGCTGGAAACACGCGCAAACCACGGACGGCGAAACCCTGCTCACCCAGCTCAAAACTTTTTTTGAAGCCGGCGGACTCATCCTCGGCATCTGCAACGGCTTCCAGCTGCTGGTCAAGCTCGGCCTGCTGCCGGCGCTCGGCGGCGACTATTTCGCCCGGCAGGTGAGTCTAGCCAACAACGACTCGGCCCGGTTCGAAGACCGCTGGGTCACTCTCGCCGCCAACCCGGCCAGCCCCTGCGTGTTCACCCGGGGCGTCGTGCGCCTGGACCTGCCCGTGCGCCACGGCGAAGGCAAGCTCGTGCCCATGTCCCAGGCCGTTCTCGACGACCTCGTGCGCACCGGGGCCGTGGCCCTGACCTACGCCGACCCGGCCTCGGGCGCGGCCACCATGGAATACCCGGCCAACCCCAACGGTTCGCCCCACGCCATCGCCGGCCTGACCGACCCGTCCGGGCGGATTCTGGGACTCATGCCCCATCCCGAGGCCTTCAACCACCCCACCAACCATCCGGGCTACACCCGGGGCGAACACCCCATGCTCGGCACCGTGCTGTTCGAAAACGCCGTGGCCCACCTGCGCGCCCATGCGTAGGAAGGGAAGAATTCAATAAAGATGCCTCAGGCGGCCAGGGGGAAACTTTTTTCAAAAAGTTTCCCCCTGAACCCCCTTCATAAACTTTTCAAGGGGGTTTGAGGCTGCACCGGGGCAATGGCGAGCAGGGAACGCATTGGTACGGTAGGATCTTATTTTTCACACGGATTGGGATATGTTACGCTCGATCCTTTGGCACTATCGGGGGACAAGAGTTTCCGGCCAGGGACGTGTCCCCGGGACCGGCTGGGGCAGGTCGGACGCGAAGGCGTATTCTTCAAAATATGCGCCGCACGCGGCCGCCCTGTCCCCAGCCGGTCAACCAGTAAAATAAGAATCGAATCACGTATGGCCCTACAACCAGCCAAACGATTTATCGCCGGACAAAATGAGGAGGGCACGCCCTTTCCCCCTTCCCCGCCGGGCTGGGCCAGCTTCGAGGCGGTGATGGCGCTGGCCCTGGAAAAAGCCCGGGGAGCGGCCGCCCAGGGCGAAGCGCCTGTCGGCGCGGTGGTGCTCTCGGCGGCGGGCGAACTGCTCGGCGCGGCCGGCAATGCGCCCATTACGCGCCACGACCCCACGGCCCACGCCGAGATTCTGGCCCTGCGCCAGGCCGCGGCCCACGTCGGCAATTACCGTCTGCCGGGTTCGATTATGGCCGTGACCCTGGAACCGTGCGTCATGTGCCTGGGGGCCATGATCCACGCCCGGGTGGGGCTGCTCGTCTACGGGGCGTCCGACCCCCGCACCGGGGCCATCGCCTCGATGCTGCCCGGTCCGGACCTGCCCTTTTTCAACCACCGTTTCGATGTGCTGTCCGGGGTGCTTGAAGCAACCTGCGGCGGGCTGTTGCGGGACTTTTTCCGGGAGCGGCGCAGCCGGCCGGCTGACACGGACAACGAATAAATGCTTGCCAAGACCACCCAAGAGGTGTATTTTTCCAAATTCGTTGCGCGTCTTTCTTTGACGAGCGGAGAGGTACCGAAGTGGTCGTAACGGGCCCGACTCGAAATCGGGTTGTCGGCTAATAACCGGCACGTGGGTTCGAATCCCACCCTCTCCGCCAATCAGCTTCCAACCAAGCCCCGCTGATTCCATCACCCCTTCGGGGCTTGTCTTTTTGGCTCATTTCTTCCAATGAGCTCTCTGTGTTTCATTGACAGCCGAGACACGTTTGGGGCAAAAACGGGGCAAAATCTGGCCCGACGCCGTTATTGAGTGAATTTTGCCCCACCTCATCGAAGTGAAGATTCCCCAATTCTTTCAAGCAAACTGTTCGGATACTCTCGGTGTATTCCGACGTCCTTGCCCCGTTCCCGAGATGTGTTCCTTCGTGGTCCCGCGTCTCGCCGGGCGCATATAACATGACCGTCACCCGCTTCGCGCCGAGCCCCACCGGTTTTTTGCACCTGGGGCACGCCTTTTCGGCGCTCACCGCCTTTTGCGCGGCGCGGGAAGCCGGCGGGCGCTTCTTGTTGCGCATCGAGGACATCGACCCTGTACGCTGCAAGCCGGCCTACACCCAGAAGATGCTGGAAGATTTGCACTGGCTGGGCCTGACCTGGGAGGAGCCCGTGCGAGTCCAGTCCGCGCATATGGCGGAATACGCGGCGGCGCTTGGCCATTTGCGCGCAAGGGGCCTCATTTATCCCTGCTTTTGCACGCGTCGCGAGATCGGGGAACTCGCCGCGCCCCAGGAAAACGACGACGTCGGCCCCATTTATCCGGGCACCTGCCGCAACCTGTCCGAATCCGAGCGCGCGGCGCGGGTCCGAACGCACCCCTGCGTCTGGCGGCTGGACATGGCCCGGGCCTGCGCCCAGGCGGGCGAACTGACCTGGCACGATGCAGCGCGGGGGGAAATACGGGCCGCCCCCGCCCGTTTTGGCGATGTCGTGCTGGCCCGCAAGGACGTTTTGACAAGCTACCATCTCAGTGTCACGGTCGACGACGCCTTGCAGGGCGTCACACTGGTCACCAGAGGCCAGGACTTGTTCGCGGCCACGGATATCCATCGTCTGTTGCAGGCTCTTTTGGATCTGCCGACACCCCGCTACCGCCACCATCCGCTTTTGCGCGATGCGACGGGCCGCCGCTATGCCAAACGCGACAAGTCCCTGACGCTGCGCGCCCTGCGCGAGGCCGGAAAAACACCGGCCGAGGTGCGCGCCATGGCCGGTTGCGACACTATTTCCCGTTGACCGCGCCCTGTGCGGCAAAACAGTTGCAAAATGAGGCAAACAACATTCTCATGCCTCGCAGCGAAGTTGGCACCGCTTCCCGGACCCAAAGCGCTTTTCGGCCGATGAATCCTGTTGCCTCTCTCGCCGCGCCCTGATACGCTCATCGAGCACCTATCTCTATGCTGGATCGCCTGACCGCCGCAACATTGCGCCCGTCTTTTAACCGTCTGGAGTTTGCTTGTCGTTCCCTTCCTTGACAATCGGTGACCTGTTTCTCCCCGTGGCCCTCGTCCAGGGCGGCATGGGAGTCGGCATTTCACTTTCCGGCCTGGCATCCGCTGTGGCCGCCTCCGGCGGCCTCGGCGTCATTTCCGCAGCGGGCATCGGCGTGAAAGAACCGGATTTTTCCTCCAATTATATCGAAGCCAACAACCGGACTCTTGCCAGGGAAATCCGGGCCGTTCGCGCCAAGACCGCCGGAGCCCTCGGCGTCAACATCATGGTGGCCATGGCCAACTTCGCCGACTTGGTCAAAACGGCCCTCAGGGAAAATGTCGACGTCATTTTCTCCGGCGCCGGCCTGCCTCTCGATCTGCCCTCCTACCTGACCGAAGGCTCCAAGACCAAGCTCGTGCCCATCATTTCCTCGGCCCGGGCCGCCGTCATCCTGTGCAAAAAATGGCTGTCGCGCTTCGGCCGCACTCCGGACGCCTTCGTGGTGGAAGGCCCCATGGCCGGCGGACACCTGGGGTTCAAGGCCGAGCAGATCGACGACCCGGCTTTTGCCCTGGAAAAACTCGTCACCGAGGTCGTTGCCGGCCTTGGCCCCTACACCGCGCCGAACGGATTGCCCATCCCGGTCATCGCCGCCGGCGGCGTTTACACCGGGGCCGACATCCGCCGCTTCATCACCCTCGGCGCGGCCGGCGTACAGATGGGGACCCGCTTTGTGGCTACCGACGAGTGCGACGCCGACGAACGCTTCAAGCAAACTTACATCGCGGCCACCGAACAAGATCTGGTCATCATCAAAAGTCCGGTGGGCATGCCCGGCCGGGCCATCCGCAACGGCTTCCTGGAGCGCGTCGCCAATGGCGACAAAACGCCCTCCTCCTGTCCGTACCATTGCATCCATTCCTGCGAGCACGGGAAAGCGCCCTACTGCATTACGTTGGCCCTGGCCAATGCCCAACGCGGACGGCTTACACAAGGCTTTGCCTTCGCCGGCCAAAACGCCTGGCGGGTGGATCGCATCATGCCTGTGGCCGAACTGTTCGAGGAGCTCACGGCGCAGTATGCCCAGGCCGAAGCGGCCGCGCTTTTGCCCCAGAATCAAGAAGTCGGGGAACAGGACGCGACCCAGGCCGATATCGTCCGACCGCTGGCGGCCTCCTTGTAGCGGCTCCAACGCGCCGGATAGGGAAACGCTCCTTTCCGGCGCGGGACCGGCCCCCCCGTTGGGCCGCCCGCCTGATGGGCTCACCGTCTTTGCCCGAATTCCTTGATTAGTTCCCGCGAAAAGAGGTATAGCGGCACATACGATTCTCCAGGTTACAACCCGACAACAGCAAGGGTTTTCGTATGATGCGCTTTCCTCTTTTTTCCTTTTTCCGACACAGCCTGATCGCGGCGACCGTGTTTCTTCTTCTGGCCTGTGCCGCGGCTCCCACCCTCGTGCTGGCCGAGGATCTCGGTCGGCCCAGCGCCTATGTCTCCATGCAGATCGGCCAAGGCGGATTCATCCTGAGCGCCACGGGCGGCCGGGGCGAAGTGACCTTCAAGGGACGTACGTATCCCTTCAAGGTCGGCGGGTTGGGCGTCGGCGGCCTGGGCGTGTCGAAGGTCACCGCCGTCGGGGAAGTCTACCGCCTCAAGCGGCTGGAAGACTTTCCCGGAGCCTTTTTCCAAGCGCGCGCCGGCTTCACGGCCATTGAGGGCAAGGGCGTGCAGTGGCTGGAAAATACCAATGGCGTCATCTTGAAGTTACGCTCCACCAGCAAGGGAGTGTCGCTCAATTTGGGCGCGGACGGCCTCAAAATCGAGATGGGTCCCATGAAGCCCCGGCACGGCGGCAAGCCCAAGGGCTAACGCCGGGCCATCCCTTTCGAAAAGCCGGCGATTCGCCTCCGGCATGATGCATGGCCCACGCACGGGCCGCCTTCTCCGCATCTCGCCCCGTCCCACGGCCCGGCGCTTCTCGCATGGCGTCTGCCGGACGGCATGGTGGCGCGCCTCCTGGAGGGAGGCTACCTTTGCCCGCGCTGCCGCAACAAGACCTTGCGGTTTACCCGGGCCGGCTTTTGGGATTGATCCGAAGGGACGGTTCGATGCACGAAACGGCGTGAGCAGCGGACACGGGGCCGCTTGCCGTCGGTCAAATCAGTCGGAAAACGACAGCGCTCAGTCGTCGAGAAGCCGCTGGTACGGCGCCAGATGATTGACCGGGCCGTCGCCGCCGCCAAGGTCCCAGGCCGTTTCCAGGGTGAGTTGGAGATAGTCGCGGGCGGTTTCCACGGCCTCGGGCAAGGATTTGCCCAAAGCGAGCTGGGCGGCGATGGCCGCGGACAGGGTGCAGCCCGTGCCGTGGGTATTGCGCGTCGCGACATGGGGCCGGACATATTCCCGGACCGTGCCCTGGGCGGTCACGAGCAGGTCCGTCACCAGCGCCGCCCCCCCGTCCTTGCCGGCCGGGGAAAAATGGCCGCCTTTGACAAGCACCGCCTTGACGCCCTTCGCAAGCAACCGCTCGGCCGCCTCACGGGCGTCCGCCGGGGTGTCGATGTCCATATCTGCCAGAAGCGCCGCCTCGTGGCGATTGGGCGTAAGCAGGTCGGCCAGGGGCAGCATGCGCGCCGTAAGCGCGGCGACGGCCTCGGACATAAGGAGCCTGGCCCCGGACTGGGCCACGCATACGGGGTCGACCACCAGCGGAAAGTCCTTGCCGGAAAGTCCCTGGGCCACGGCCTCGATGATCGGTTCGGAAAAAAGCATGCCCGTCTTGGCCGCCCGGAGGGGAAAATCGGCCATGACCACGCGCAACTGCTCGGCAACGAAACAGGGGGTGGGCGCTTCGATGGCCGTAACCCCGCGCGTATTCTGGGCGGTCAAGGCGGTTATGACCGAAAGGCCGTAGGCCCCCTGCATCATGATGGCCTTGAGGTCGGCCTGGATGCCGGCCCCGCCGCCGCTGTCCGAGCCGGCGATGGTCAATACGCACGGTGGCCGCATAGGCTAGGCCTCCTCCACTTCGCCCAGGGCTTCCTCGCTTTCCCGGATCTTGCGCAGGGACAGGCCGCTCTTGGCCAGGACCATCAACCCGGTGACGGTGATGGGGATGTACTGCACCATGTGCAGCACCAGCCCGGCCGCCAGGGCTTGCGAGCGGTCCATGCCGAAAAGCCCCAGGGAAAAGACCACCGCCGCCTCGAACACCCCGAGCGCCCCGGGCGAGGACGGCATGGCCATGCCGAGCGAGGAAATAACGAACACCGCCGCCGCATGGCCCCAGGACAGCTGCATCTTGGCCACCCATAAAAGGACCAGAAAGGTGGTGCTGGCGTAAAAGGCCCAGCAGACGGCCGTATACAGGCCAAGCACCATCATGAAGCCCGGGGTGACGCCGTGCAGGACCTGCAGCTTCAGCTCGGCCAGAAACTCGGCCAGCCGGTTGGACGGCATCTTGTCGATGATGCGGCCCACGAAATCGGGAAAGGTCCGCACCACCCACAAAGCGGCCCAAATGCCGCCGACCCCCACCGCCAGGGGCACGAAGGCCATCCTGAGTTTGAAATGAAACGCCACGACCAGGCCCATGGCCAAAATGGCGTTAAGGTCGAAAAACCGTTCCCAAAAGACCATGGTGATGCTGCGCGACAGGGAAAAATGGCATTCACGGCGCAGGTAAAAAGCCTTGGCGAGCTCGCCCAACTTGGCCGGCACGATGTTGTTGACGGCCATGGACATGAGAAAGGCCTTGAAGCACAGCCAGTTGCCGGCTTTGAACCCGGAGAGGAAGTTGAGACGCAAGGCCATGACCCCGTAGCCGACGAAAGAAAATGCCGTGGTCCAGAGAAGGGCCATGTCGTCGTAACGGACGAGCGTCGCCCACAGCTGGGCGAAGTCGATGCCCCAGAAGGCGTAGACGAGGCATCCGCCGACAAGGATGACCCGGAGGACCAGGCTGGCGGCCTTTTTCACGAGCATCGCGGACCGCTCCCTGCCATGCCCGGCGCGCGGCCGGCCGTGCTGCTATCACGCTGCATTGAAAAGCTCCCGAAGCCGATAGTTGAGATGGGTGAACCGGGCGTCGCCGCCGGCGTTTTTGAGCCCCAGGTTGAGCGCGCGCCGGCTGCCGATGATGACGGCCAGACGCCTGGCCCGCGTCAGGGCGGTATAGATGAGGTTGCGGCGCAACATGACGTAGTGCTGGGTCAGGATCGGCACGACCACGGCCGGATATTCGCTGCCCTGGGACTTGTGGATGCTGATGGCATAGGCCGGGGCCAGCTCGTCAAGTTCCGTGCGGTCATAGGCGACGCTGCGGCCGTCAAAGGACACCAGCAGTTCGCCCTCGGACGCGTCGACTTCCACGATGTGTCCCATATCGCCGTTGAAAACGTCCTTTTCGTAGTCGTTCTTGGTTTGCAGCACCCGGTCGTGCAGACGGTAATGCGTCGTGCCGCGCACCAATTCCGGCCCCTTGGGGTTGAGCCGGCCGCGCAGGGCCTCGTTGAGCGACTGCGTCCCGGCTTCGCCCTTGTGCATGGGCGAAAGCACCTGGACGTCGCGCATGGGGTCGAGCCCGTAGACGCAGGGGATGCGTTCGCAGACAAGCGTCGCGATCATGTCCCGCACCATGGCCGGCTCGTCCATCTCCACCCAGAAGAAATCCGCCTCCGGGGCCGGCTTGGGCGCGGTCTGCGGAAACTGGCCCTGGTTTATCCGGTGGGCGTTGACCACGATCATGCTCTCCTGGGCCTGCCGGAAAATATGGGTCAGCCGGGCGCTGCCCACGGCCTGGCTGGCCAGGATGTCCTCGAGCACGTTGCCGGCTCCGACCGAAGGCAGCTGGTCCGCGTCGCCGACCAGGATCAGCCGGGCCGTAAACGGCAAGGCGCGCAGCATATGGGCGCAAAGCCTGGCGTCGAGCATGCTGGCCTCGTCCACCAGCAGCACGTCGGTTTTGAGCTTGTTGTCCTCGCACAAGGCGAACGTGCCGTCCGGGGCCGACTGCAACAGCCGGTGCAGGGTCGCGGCCGGCACGCCGGTAGCCTCGGAAAGCCGCTTGGCCGCTCGGCCCGTCGGCGCGGCAAGTTTGACTTTTAAAGACAACTTGTCAAGGGCGGCCACCACCATGCGGGTGATGGTGGTCTTGCCCGTGCCCGGGCCGCCGGTGATGACGAAGACCTTTTCAGCGCAGGCGTCCACGGTCGCCTGCCGTTGCTCCGGGGAAAGCTGGAGCCGCGCTTCGGATTCCAGGGCCGGCAGGATCTTTTCCACCTTGCCCCGCAAGTCCGCACCGGGATGGGTGGCCAGCTCGTGGAGACGCCGGGCGATTTCCACTTCCAGGGCGTAATAATGGCGCAGATAAACGGCGGCCTCGATGTTGCGGTCCGGCATGGGCTCGATTTTTATACGCTTGAGCGCCTCCAGGGAGGCAAGCGCCTCTTCCAGGCGCTCCGGGGACACGTCGCCGACCATGGCCGCGGTTTTTTCGAAAAGCAGGTCGCGCGGGACGAACAGATGCCCCTGGTCGCCCATGGAAAAAAGAACGTAGACCAACGCGGCTTGGATGCGCTCGGGGCTGTCCGGGGCAAAGCCCAGGCGCAGGGCCATGTTGTCGGCGGTCTTGAAGGCGATGCCGCGAATCTCGTAGGCCAGTTCGTAAGGGTTGGCCCGGATGCGCGCCTCGGCTTCGTTGCCGTAGAGCTTGAAAATCTTGCCGGCGTGGGTGGTCGCGATCTCGTGGGTCTGGAGAAAAAGCATGAGTGATCGCACTTCGTGCTGCGCCTGCCAGGACGCCACGATCTCCTTGAGCTTCCTTTTGCCCACACCCTCCACGGCCAGAAGCTTTTCGGGCTCCGTGTCGAGGATATCAAGCACCTTTTCGCCGAAGGCGTCGACCATGCGCGTGGCGAGCACCCCGCCGACGCCCTTGATCATGCCCGAGGCGAGGTAGCGCCGGATGCCGTTAATGGTGGCGGGCATCTCACGCGCGGCGACGCTCACCTGGAACTGGCGTCCGTATTTGGGATGGGTGACCCAGGTGCCGGTGACGCGCAGCATCTCGCCGGGGGTCACCGGCCCGATGTTGCCGACAATGGAAAACGGCCCCGGCTCATCCTTGGATTTGACCCGGGCGATAAGGTAGTTCGTCTCCTCGCTGAAAAAGGTGACGGACTGCACTTCCGCCGAAAATTCGTTGGCTGGCGCCGCATCGGCCATGGCGGATGCTTGCCTCACAGATCCTGACGGTAGCGCAAGGATTGGGACAGGGTTTCCTTATCCACGTATTTGACCTCGGTCCCCAGCGGAATGCCCTGGGCCAGACGCGTCAGACGCACGTTCGGGAATTCCCGGGCCAGAAGGTTTTTTATGTGCGAGGCCGTGGATTCGGCGGCAAGCGTCGCTCCCAGGGCCAGAATGCACTCGGCGATGTCGCCCTCCCGCAGACGCGCGCGCAAGGCGTCCAGACGCAGGTTGCCGGGCGTCACGCCGTCGAGGGGGTCGAGCAGGCCGCCGAGCACGAGGTAATACCCGCCGAACTGGGCCGTTTCCTCGAGCAGCATGATGGAATCCCACTGGGCCACGATGCACAGCTGGCGGGAATCGCGGGAAGGATCGGCGCACACCGGGCACACCGGCGTCTCGGACAGGCCGAAACAGCGTGAGCACAGGCAAAGCCGCTCCCGCAGGCGCAAAATCCCCTCACCTAGGGTTTCGGCCCGGCCGCGCGGCCATTCGAGCAGGGTCATGGCCACCTTGAGTGCCGACTTGGGGCCGAGCCCAGGCAGGCGGGCGAGCTGTTCGACCAACTCCACCAGCGGCGCGGGCAATGTCGTCTGTACTGCCATTGTTGCGTTCTATCCGATGCTCTCGGTGAGGCAGCGTCCCGGGTTGACCGTCGGGGGCACAGTGTTTTCCGTTAAGGTCGACGCCGCGTTTTCGTTGGATTTCATCGGGGTTCGTCCGGATTCGTTCATGCGGCTGGCTGGTCGTTCGCCCCATACCAAAAGGCAATTCCCGGCTTCGGTTCGGGATATGCGCCAATGGCGAAATATCCTTCATACAACAGCAACACTTTGTCTTTATGAGAGAAAAATCTTCCACCATTTCCGAAAAAATGCCAGAAGCCTTTCATCCCTTACCGAATCCGCTTCCAACCCCTATTGAAAGTTTTTGAAGGGGGGCCAGGGGGAAACTTTTTGAAAAAAGTTTCCCCCTGGCCGCCGGAGGCGCCTCTAGAAAAGTCCCGGCATCTTGATGCCGCCGGTAAGCTGGCCCATTTCCTCTTCCATCATGGCCTTGGCCTTCTTGAGGCCGTCGTTGACGGCGGCGAGCACCAGGTCCTGGAGCATCTCCACGTCATTCGGGTCCACGACGGTCTTGTCGATGGCGATGGACTTGAGCTCATTGGCCCCGGACACCACCGCCGTGACCATGCCGCCGCCGGCCGATCCCTCGATGGTGCGTTCTTGAAGCTCTTCTTGAAGTTTCGCCATTTTCTTTTGCATTACCTGGGCTTGGCGCACCAGCTCGTTCATTCCCTTCATGGTGAACCTTCCTTGTGTCCCGCTGTCAGCGGGGCTTGCGTTCGATGATCTCGGCGTCGAAATCGGAAACAGCCTGACGCACTTCGGGCCGGCTGTCGATATAGGCGCTGAGCGTTTCGCCGGACATACGGCCCGTGTCTGGCTCGGCCGTATCCACGCGCACGGCGACGCCGGGGCCGAAATATTGGGCGGCCAGGGCATCGAGCTGGCGCAGTTTGTCCGGATGGCTGAGCTGGCTGCGATGAAAGGCGTTGGTGCAGAGGATGCGCACCTGGCCGGGTTCGGGGTCCGGGACAAATTCGCCGCGCGCCTGCTTGAGCCCGGAGATTTCACCGCTTTTCATGGCAAAACGCTTGAATCCGTCCCAGTTTCGGGGCCCGGACGGGGCAGCGGTCGCACTCTGGGGGGGAGCCGGATGTTCGGCCACGGCGGCATGGCCGGCGGCGGACGGCGATTGCCTCGCGGCATAACCTCCCTGCCCGTGGGGTGGCGGCGCTGCGGTTCCGGTCGAAGCGCCTGGAGCGGGCGTGGACGGCGACGGCGCGAAACGACGCGGCGCGGGGCGGGACGAGCCCTGGGGATGGCCCCCATGCGACTGCGCTCCGTAGGGCGTCCCCGGCCCGGCCGGAGACCGGGGGGAAGTCCCGCTTGCGGGCGCGCCGCCCGGAGCGGACCCGGCCGAACGCTCCGGCGGGACGGAACAGGAGGCAAGATTTTGCAGGGGGAGCAGGTTCGGCAGATAGGCCATGTTGAGCAGCAGCAGTTCCAGGGACAGGGCCGGCTCCAGGCTGGTCAGCACCCGGCGCTGGCCTTCCAGCGTCATCTGCCAACAGGCGTGGATGTGGGCCGCGTCGAATTTGCCGGCCCAATCGAGCCAAAGCCCGCTGTCCTCGGCCGGCAGATCGACCACGGACAGTCCTTTTTGCCCGGCCTGGCGCAATAAAAACAGATTGCGCCACATGCCAGCCAACTCCCGCAGAAAAAAACCGATGTCCAGGCCCTTCTCCAGCACTTGGCGCAACAACTCCACCACGGCCGGGCCGTCCTGGGCGTGGATGGCTTCGATCAGCCCGAAAAAAATGTCCTGACCGGCCAGCCCCAGCACCCCTCGGGCATCGGCTTCGGTCAGTTCCGCCCCGCCAAGGGCCAGCACCTGCCCCAGAAGCGACATGGAATCGCGTACGCTGCCCGCGCCGCGCCGGGCGATGAGGCTTACGGCCGTGGATTCGTAATGGATGGCCTCGCGGTCGAGCACGCCGGCCAGATGGACCTCGAGCTCGGGCTGGGCCAGGCGCTTGAACAGGAAATGCTGGCAACGGCTGATGATGGTGGCCGGAAATTTGTGGGCCTCTGTGGTGGCCAGGATGAAGGTGACCCGGGCGGGCGGCTCCTCCAAGGTCTTTAAAAGCGCGTTAAAGGCCGCCGTGGACAGCATGTGGGCTTCATCGATGATGAAGACCTTGTAGCGGCTCTGGAGCGGCGCGTAGCCCACGTCTTCCTTGAGCTTGCGGGCGTCCTCCACCTTGCCGTGGGTGGCGGCGTCGATCTCGATGACGTCCGGGGAAACGCCGGCCGTGATCTGACGGCACTGGGAACAGACGTTGCAGGGTTCGGCCGTGGGCGCGCTCTCGCAGTTGAGCGCCTTGGCCAGCACGCGGGCGAGCGTCGTCTTGCCCACGCCGCGCGTGCCGCTGAAAAGGTAGGCCGGCGCGATCTTGTCCTCGGCCGCGGCCCGGGACAGGATGCGCTTGATGGCGTCCTGGCCGGCGACGTCGGCGAAACGCTGGGGCCTGTATTTGGCGGTAAGACTGGTGGTGCTCATGAAGGGTATCCGGGCGGCCCCGCTTTTGGGGACCGCCCGGGTGTAGTACTACAGACCGTACTTGTACAGCCAGTCGGCATGGGCCGGATTTTCGCCCTTGACGACCTTGAAGAAGGCCGTCTGGAGCGCCTTGGCCACCGGACCGGCATGGCCTTCGCCGATGACGCGGCGGTCGACGGCCCGGATAGGGGTCAGTTCGGCGGCCGTTCCGGTGAAGAAGACTTCGTCGGCCACGTAGACCTCGTCGCGGGTGAAGAACTGCTCCACCACCTCGTAGCCGAGTTCGCGAGCCACGGTAAGGACGCTGTCGCGGGTGATGCCGGCCAGGACCGTGGTCAGGGGCGGCGTTTTGATGACGCCGTCCTTGACGATGAAGATATTCTCGCCCGAGCCCTCGGCCACATAGCCGGCGGCGTCGAGCATCATGGCCTCGTCGAACCCGTCGGCCAGGGCTTCCATCTTGGCCAGCACCGAGTTGACGTAGTTGCCGGCGGCCTTGGCCTTGGTCATCATGGAGTTGACGTGGTAGCGGGTGTAGCTCGAGGTGCGGATGCTGATGCCCTTTTCCAAGGCTTCCGCGCCGAGGTAGGCCCCCCACGGCCACACGGCAATGGACAGCCGGATGGGGTTGTCGGCGGGATTGACGCCCATGGAGCCGAAACCGACGAACACCAGCGGCCGGATGTAACCGGCGGCCATCTTGTTGGCCTTGAGGGTTTCCACGCAGGCGGCGGCTACCTGTTCTTGGGTGAAAGGAATGGTCAGTCCCAGGATCTTGGCGGACCCGAACAGCCGGGCCGTGTGTTCCTTGAGGCGGAATACAGCCGAGGAACCGTCGACGCACTCGTAAGCCCGAATACCCTCGAACACGGCGTAGCCGTAATGCAGGGCGTGGGTGAGGACATGCACGTTGGCCTGATCCCAGGGCGTAAGCGTGCCATCCATCCAGATGAAATCAGTACGAAGCCCCATTTTCCTTCCCCCGTTGCGTCTGTCCGCCGCCGAAACCATTCCGGCGGCGACTGTTGTGTCGCGCTTGCGTGACGTTTGGAACGTAAACGTGGCATTCTAGGGGTTTTCACCCGGGGGGTCAAGAGGGTCGGCCGTCTCAGGCCGGCAAAGCCGCCTGGCCGGAACCGCGCAGCTCGTCGATGAGCCCCTGCAATATCCTGGTCTGCTCGCCAAGGCCCGTCACGGTCAGGGCCGCGCGTTCCATGGCCTCGGCCGTTTCCCCGGACACCCGGTTGACGTCGGCGATGGAGTTCTCGATGGCGTCGGTGGCGGCGGATTGTTCCTGGGAAGCGGCGGCAATGGAACGAACCTGGTCGGCGGCGGTTTCCACGAGGGAGACGATGGCGTCAAGGGCCTGCCCCGATTCGCCGGCCAGGGCTGTGGCCGATTCGATGACGGTCACGGCCTCGCCCACGCCGTCAGCGCTTTTGCGGGTGCCGGCCTGGACGTCGCGGATGGCCTGCCCCACCTCGGCCGTGGCGGTCATGGTCTTTTCGGCCAGCTTTCGCACCTCGTCGGCGACCACGGCGAAGCCGCGCCCGGCCTCGCCGGCCCGGGCCGCCTCGATGGCGGCGTTTAAGGCCAGCAGGTTGGTCTGGTCGGCAATATCGGAAATGACGCCGAGAATATTGCCGATGCCCTCGGCCCGGTTGCCCAGTTCGGCCATGTCCTTGGCCAGGGAAAGCGCCTTGTCCCTGGCGGCGGTAATGCCGTCGACGGCCTTGCGCACCACTTCGGAACCGGCCATGGCCCGCTCCCGGGCCTCGGACGCGGTCTCCGAAGCGGTGGCGGCGTTTTGGGCCACATCGAGCACGGTGGCGCTCATCTGGCCCATGGAGGCGACGGTTTCCGAAAGCCGCCCGGCCTGCTCGTCCGCGCCTTGCGTGGCCTGCGCCGTGCGTTCGGCCAGTTCGGCCGCCGCGTCGGTGAGGACGGCCACCACATCGGCCAGACATCTGGAGGCGTCGAGCATGCCCTCCTCGCGCGCCTTTTCGGCGGCCAAACGGTGGGCGTCGGCCTCCGCCGTGGCGTCGCAGGCTTTTTGGGCCTCGGCGGCGGCTTCCTCACCCCGCTTTCTGGCCGCTTCCAGGCTCTCCCGCAGCGAAGCCAGCATCCGGCGCAAGGCGTCGGCCAGCTCGCCGATCTCGTCGCGCCCCGTGACGGTCAGGCGCGCATCCAGATTCCCGTCGGCCACCGCCCGGGCGAAGGCCACGCCCTTGCGCAGCGGCCGCACGATGGAAAGGGTGACAAGGGTGCCCAGGGCGATGGAAAGAAGCAGACAAGCCGCGCCGGCCACGATCAGAACCATGCCGCGCCGGCCGGCTTCCTTTTGCACGGACAAAGCCATGGCGTCGGCCCCGGTCCGGCTGCGTTCCAGCAGAAAATTGAGCGCGGCCATGGCCTTGCGCAAGGAAATCATGGAGGTGCCGATGGACATGGTCAAGGCGTTGCTGCGCTTGTTGCGGGAGACGAGGTCCACCACCTTGGCGCTGGAGGCGCGCCAGTCGGCCAGGGCGGCGTTGAAGACCTTCCACTGGGCCGCCTCCTCGTCGCCGCGAAGGAGCCCCTCCACCATGGCCCTGCCCTGGTCGGCCAGGTCCAGGCCCTTTTGCAGGTTCTCGCGCTGCCGGTCGAATTCCTTGGAGTTGCCCAGTTCGGGAATGAGGATGGTGCGCTCGGCCGACTGGGCGGCGAGAATCCCCTCCTTGACGAAACCGAGCCCCTCCACGCAGGGCAGGGCCTCACCGGCCACATCCGAGACGCCGGCCCCGGTCTGGCGCAGCCCCTGATAGCCAAGAACCGCGATGCCCACGGTGATAAGCGAGGTGACGATCACGGAAACAAAAAGCCTGACCCCGACCTTGAACCGCCCCATGGCCGTCCCTCCCTGTAACTGCTTGGTTGGGAAATCTACGCCGGCTTCGTGCCGGATGCATGACGTAGGCGCAATAGTATTTCCGTTTATGCCATTTTTGTCAATTATGAAAGGGAAACCGGGATATTCCGGCGCAATGGACGATCACGAAGCGGAGAGGACGCGCACAAGCACAACCAGCAAGACAACCGAAGGCATTCGGAAAAGAAAGCATCATCGACAGGCACAACAGGCCCGAAACCGGCGGATCATTCGAGCGGCGGCTCCGGCGGCATCTCGCCGCGCCGCCTGGAATCGAGGTAGGCCATAAACGCCTTGCCCTCGGGAAATTCCGGATTGAGACGCAAGGCATGCGTCAACATCATCCGGGAACTTTTGAGCCGTCCCTTCTCATAGAGGGTCCTGGCCATGTTGTAGAGCAGGTGTTCATCTGTGCGGCACAGATGGTAGGCGCGGATGTAATAGCGCATGGCCTCGTCGTACATGCCGAGCTTGCGCATCTGAATGCCGAAATCGTTGAACAAATGCTTATGCTCCGGGGTGAACGCCGCCTCGATGCGCATGATTTTTTGAAAGACTATGTCCGCGTTTTGCTTCTCCTGGCGCTCAAGATAGGTAAGCCCCAGCCCGAACGTGGCCTTGACGTGTTCCTCGTCCACCCGCAGCACATTTTTGTATTCGAACTCCGCGGTGAAAAGTTCCTGCCGCTGCCGATGCCGATCCGCTGTGGCCACGGTCTCCTCCAGACGGCGCATGACCGGCACAAGTTTGTTGATGTAGATGGACGGCTCGGGCAGGTAGTCGGCCAGGAGGCTCTCCCTGGTGATAAAGCGCCTGGCGCCGGCGGGCATGAAATTGCGGCTCAAGCGCTGGATGAGGACGCGGCCGTCGTCCTGCTCCACGGCGTAGACGAAGATTCGCTGGCTCAGGTGGCCAATCCGTCTTTTTCCCTGAAATTCCTGGGCGTCGGTGGAAAAAACGCCCTTGACGGGTTTGCGTGGGGGCGGGGCGGAATTTTCCATAGGCAAGAGGGCTGCGCCTGACTACCATAGCCGTGGCCGGTATTTTCGGCAAGCCGCGCCCGGCGAGTTGACAGGTTTTTTCCCAGGCGCATATACCTTGAAATGCCTTGCGTTCGGCTGTCGGACGGCACGATGGCGTCCAGGCCGTGACCGGAGCCGCGCACTCAGGAAAAATGTCCCATGCACATCGACGAATACCCCATCCTGGTGGAACAGCTCTGCCCCGGACTTTTCATCCGCATCGACGAGCCGGGGCTCACCCACCCGTTCCCGGCCAAAGGGTTCAAGCTCAAAAGCGAGGCCGACGTGGCCAAGGTGCTCTCCCTCGGCCTGGCCCATGTTTTTTGCGTGCCGGACAAATCCGACCGCCTGCCCATTTCGCTGGAAGAGGTCGACGGCATGTCCGGCAAACCCCAGAAAGGGCCCTGGACCGCCGCCCGCACCCCGGTTTCGGCCGAACTCTCGAGCCTCAAGCGCGAAACCATCGAGCGCAACAAGGAGCGGCTCGAACGCTTCGCCAATTGCGAGCGACGCTACGCAAAGGCCATGGACAAGGTTGTCGAGGCCATAAAGCGCGTTTCCTCCCCCAGCGCCGAGGTGCTGGAAGCCGCCGGCGAAGTGGTCGGCCCCATGGCCGACGTCTTCCTGTCCGATCTCGATGTCCTCATCAACGTCATGACCGCCAAGATGCGGGAAGAGGCCAAGCACTACCACGCCTTAAACGTGGCCGTGCTGTCCATGATGCTGGCCAAGGAACTGGGCGTCGGCAAGACCGATATCGAGGAGGTCGGCCTTGGCGCGCTGTTCCACGACGTGGGCAAGGGCCGGGTGCCCATTCAGCGCTTCAGCAAGGGCAGTATGCTGACCATGAACAAGGTGCTCAAAGAATACTACATGGAGCACCCCAAGATCGGGGCGAAAATGCTGGCCGCCGTGCCCGGCTTTCCCACCGCCGCCCAATCCCTGGTCCTGCAACACCATGAGCACATCGACGGCTCGGGCTTCCCCGCCCGCCTCGCGGGTTCGGCCATCAGCCTCGGCGCGCGCATAGCCAGTGTGGCCGATGCCTACGACCGCTTCTGCAACGGCAAGGATGGCGAGGAAGGCGTAACGCCCCATGAGGCCATGAAGGCGCTTTACAAGCATCGCGCTTTTTACGACCCCAAGGCCGTCACCTTTTTTATCCGCAAGCTCGGCGTCTACCCGCCCGGCACGTTGGTGGAGCTGTCCAACGGCATGCAGGGCATGGTCGTCTCCGCCAACATGCGCGATTCCATGCGTCCTTCCATCAAGGTCTACCATCCCGACATTCCCAAACGCGAGGCGCTCATCATCGACCTTGTCATCGAGACGGAACTGACCGTGATCAAGGCCCTCAAACCGGTGGAACTGGCCCCGGACGTGCTCCACTATCTCAATCCCGGCAGACAGGTTTCCTACTATGTGGACGCCGCACCCCGCACATAGGGCCTTCGCCGCCATCCACCGGGGCACATCGTGACCCGGCCGGGCTCCCCGGCCCAAACCATCATGCGGACCCTGCGCACCGGCCTGTCCCAGCCGCCGGGTTCCGACCTGTCCCCCCTGGTTCCCCTGGCCCGGCAGGCCCTGGCCTTCATCGACCGGGGCGCCGTCAACGACCCGGCCACGGCCGGCGAAGCATCCGAATTGGCTTTTCTCCTGGCCGCGCTGCTCGCCGCCGGCGATGATCATTTCGCCAGGCAGGCCTTCGGGCTCCTTTTCCGCCTGGGCGTCGAAGGCGAGGTCCTGGCCGTCATTTACCTGGAAAAACTGCCCGAAGACCAGGCCATCTCCATCCTCGGCTCGCTCGGCGTCGAGGAAAAGCTCCTTTTCGCCAATGCCTTCTACCGCCGTCCCCGGCCTTCGCGTCCCAAAACGAACCAGTTCTGCCTCGAAATCATCGCCGACGTGGTCGAGCGCGTGCCCGACGAGCTGCTCATCCTGCTCGACCTTCTGGCCAACCGCCACGAATATCCGGCCCTGCCCGTGCGCAATGCCCTGGTGCGGGGACGGCTCGGCATGTGGCTGCACCGACTGTTGGAGATGGACCTTTCCGCCGAACAGACCCGGTATATGGCCCGGGTGATCGGCCGCCTGCGCGAACCCACGCTGATCGAAAAGCTGGCCCTGCGCCTCGGCGACATGGACGAGGTGTCCGCCGAAACGGTGTGTCTCGCCCTGGCCGAAACGCCCGGCGTCAACCCGGCCGTGGCGGCAAAACCCCTTCGAGCCCTGTTCGCAGCGCCGGAACCTTCGCTTGCGGCCGCCGCCCTGGCCGCCTTGGCCCGGTGCGATCCCGCCCAGGCCGCAACCGCCGCCGCCGCGTGCATCGCCGATGCGCCGGAGCGGCTGCTCGAACTGGGCGCATTTCTGACCAACCTGCCT
The DNA here is from genome assembly GCF_000179555.1 of Solidesulfovibrio fructosivorans JJ]. Taxonomy (NCBI): domain Bacteria; kingdom Pseudomonadati; phylum Thermodesulfobacteriota; class Desulfovibrionia; order Desulfovibrionales; family Desulfovibrionaceae; genus Solidesulfovibrio; species Solidesulfovibrio fructosivorans. Next base: position 4,739 of record NZ_AECZ01000001.1, on the reverse strand, counting down.
CTGACCGCCTTTGGCCAGTTGCTGCGGGCGCTTCCGGCGGCAACGCGCCAGAGGACGCTGACCTCGGTCTATGCCATTTTGGCCGCGGCCATGCCCCGGACCATGGAAACCGCCGCCCGGGCCGCGCTCAAATCGGGCATCGCCCCCCCCGCCCTGGGGCAGATTCTCACCGACGACATGGCCGCCAGGGCCAGGGCCGCGGCGCGTCCTTTTCCCTCCCGTCCCACGATGCCCGGAGCTGCCACGGACCGACAGCAGGAACAAAAGGGACTTTGGCGGCGCGTCAAAACCATGGTGGGCGGCCCTGACGCGGACGCCCTCAACGGCAAGACCGAGGGGCTTCTCCGGACGCTCGCGGCCGGCGGCGAAATCAACAACTTCCAGGCGTCCTGGGCGCGTCTCGACGGCGTGCAGGTGACCGGAGCCGCCCTTTCCAAGGCCACGTTCCGGGCGACCAGCCTGGGGCATGCCGCGTTCGCCAAAACGACCTTCACCAATTGCCAGTTCACGGACGTCGGCTTCGAGGAAAGCTCGTTTTCCGAGGTGGCGTTTCGCGGCTGCCGCTTCGCCGACTGCCGGTTCAGCAAAAGCGTTCTCGAAAACGTTCGCTTCGACGCTTGCGAACTGCGGCTGTGCTCCTTTGCCTCGATTACAGGCCGCAACCTGGCCTTCGATGCGGTCGAAGCCTGGGAATGCGATCTGTATGGAGCCGCCGCCATCAACCTGAAGCTCTCCCGCTGCCGGTTTCGGGGCGTCAGCCTCGTGCGGGCGGCGTTGCACGAATTCTCGGCCCGGGGCGCGCTTTTTTCCGACTGCCTGTTCGAAATGGCCTCCTTTCCCCGGGCCAATTTGCGCGGCGTGCGCACCAAGGGCTGTTATTTCGCCGGATCACGCTTTTCCGGCGCCACGGACGAATCCGATATCCTGGGGGCCATGGCCAAGGACGAGGCCGAGGCCCTGGCCGAAACCGAACTGGACATCCCCCTGCCCGCGGAGCTTGCCTCGGGGCCGGGGCTGCGCCTTGTGGCCGCCTGTTGCGACGCGGCCTTTTTCTCCCGCGACCTGGCCCGGCGGCGACGGGCGCTCCTGGCCAACAACAAGCGCCGCCTGTCCTGGGCCAGAAGACGTCTTGGCGAGGAAGGCGCGGCTTTTCTGGACATGATGCCCGTGCTTATCGAAGCGCCCTTCGTGCGCGACGCCTCGGGCACGCGGCAAGCCCCGGCGGCGCGCATCGCCGGGTATTATCCCGACCTTCCCGCCGTGCGCCATGCCGCGCGCTACGGCGGTCGGACCATAGCGGACTGCGCAAGCCGTCCCCTGGCCCCCATCGGCGTGGAGTCGGTCTACACCATCGGCAGCATGGGCACCGTGGCCCAGGGCGCGGAGTCGGATCTCGACGTCTGGATATGCCTGAACGAAAAAGCGGCTTCCCGCCCGGATTACGCGGCCTTCCAGGAAAAGCTCGAAACCATCAGCCGCCAGGCCATGGCCGACCGTGGGCTTGAAATCCACTTTTTCTGCATGACCGTCGCCGATGTGCGCAACAATGTCTTCGGCTACTCCGAGGACGAGGGCTACGGCTCGGCCCAGGGCTGCCTGCTCAAGGAGGAGTTCTACCGTACGGCGCTGGTCGTCGCCGGCCGGAAACCGGCATGGTGGTGCATGGCCCCGCGCATCGCCCCGGAAGCCTACGCCAAGGCGTTGGCCGGCCTTGTCCGCTCCGAACCGGAAATCGCGGCCGACAGCCTCGATTTCGGCTGCGTGCAATCCATCGCCGGAGACGAATACTTCGGGGCCTCGTTGTGGATGATCGTCAAATCCTTAACGAGCCCGTTCAAATCCATCATGAAATTCGGGCTACTGGAAAAATACGCCGCCGCCCCGGGCACGCCGGAACTGCTGTGCGACACCCTCAAGCAGTCGATTTTCGCCAGTCTTGGCGGGCTTTGGCACTGCGACCCGTACGCCCTGCTCTTCCGCGAAGTCAGCCGGCATTACGAGCGTGCCGGACAGGCCGGCGCGGTGGAGTTGTTGCGCCAGGCCTTCATGCAAAAAACCGGATTCGATCCCTGCGAGGAATACATCGGCCGGGACGGCGATACCCTGCTCGACCATTATTTTCCCTATGCCCCGACGCCCGGCGGGGGGTGTCCGCCGCCGCCCAAACGGGAAACCAAGATCGGACAGGCGAGCTTCGCCGCGGCAACGGCCCTGGGCGACGCCATTACCCAATACTTTCTGCGCGCCTATGAACGGCTCAAGGAACGCAGCCGGGAACTGGCCAGCGGCGGCGGGCTGACCGAACGCGACCAGACCATGCTGTCGCGCCGCATCGCCGCCAGTTTCGGCCGCAAGGTCGGCAAGATCATGCGGCTGCCGTTCGTGCGGCCGGGGCATGACCTGTTTGATTCCCTGGAATTCGGCTACGAGGAGATCGCGCCCAGGGAAAAAGGCTTCGTGGTGCGCGGCGAGCCGCGAAGCGGCGGCGATCGCGGGGCGCGGACGCGGGAAACCGTGCGCCAGGACGCCTCCCTGCCGCGCCTTTGCGCCTGGATCGTGGCCAACGAACTCTATCGGCCGGGCATGCCCCTTGGCGCGTCGACCCTGCCGGCGCCGCTCACCCTGCCCGATGTCACCGGGCTGCTCGCGGCCATCCACAGCGCGTTTCCGGCCAGGGAGACCTTCGGCCCGCCCTTGTCCTGGGGGCTGGCCCCGGAACGCATCACCGCCGCCCTGATCGCGGTCAACCTGCTTACCCCGCGCGAGGAACGCCGCTCCGTGACGGCGGATGTGCTCTATGCAACAAGTTGGGGGGAACTTTTCCACGTGGTGCGGACCAAGGAACTCGAGGTGCTCGACGATTCCCCGGCCTTCTTCCTGACCGAAGCCGTGGAGACGCCCCTGGACCCCGAGTTGCGCCTCGCCCTGCACGCCCCGGTCAAATCCCAATGCCCCACCGGGCGTCAGGCCAGACGTTAAAAGCGCTTCGTACGCCTCGCTTCGGGGGCGCACCACCGCGGCACCCGCCACGCTGTCACGATTTTGTCACACAGATTGAGGTACCCGTAACCATGATTCACTCCTTTTTACCTCCCGGACTATGGCTTCTCTGGTTGCTCTATTGGCGGGCGACGGCAAAACGCGCCAAGCCCACGATCCGCAGGGACAGCGCCGGCTCGTACCGCGCGCAGGTGATGACGCTTATCCTTGCCGGAGCGCTCATGGCGCTGCCGTCGGACATGCTTCCCGGCTTCGGAGCGCGGTTCGCGCCGGCTGGAGAAGGGCTTTTCTGGATCGGAATCGGATTGACCGCGCTGGGCCTGCTTTTCGCCGCCTGGGCACGGCATTGCCTGGGGGCCAATTGGAGCGGTGTGGTGTCGATCCAATCCGGTCACGAGTTGGTGCGCACGGGACCGTATGCGCTAGTCCGCCACCCCATCTATACCGGCCTGCTGACGGCGTTCGCGGGTTCCGCCCTGACGCTTGGCCAGTGGCGCGGCGTGGCGGCGGTGGCGCTCGCCATCCTTGCGCTGTGGCGCAAATTGGCGCTGGAGGAACGGTGGCTCATCGAGGAGTTCGGAGAGCCTTACAAGGCCTACCGGCGTCGCGTTCGCGCCGTGATTCCCTTTTTGTTGTAATGGCCCCCGCCTGGCAAAAGCCGGGGCCATTACAAATGCCGACGTCTCTTTACGGGTGCGACATCAGACGCGATTTTCGCGAACGACCTCGACGGCCATGCCCGGCGGAACACGATAAAGCGCGTTGCCATCAAAGTTGTGCTGGGCCCGGAACCAGAGCCAGTAAAACGAAGGTTTGACGATGTGGCGGTTGCCGAGCCAGTCGAGCAGCATATGGCCCGACATGCCGATGGCCAGCCCCACACCCCAGGGCGCGGCCGCGCCCGTGCCGATGAGAAGCCACAAGAGAATCAGCCACTCGAAGCCGTGCATCACGAGATAGAGCTTCGTCAGCCGCCCTTCCTCGCAGCTTTTGAAAAAATCCTCCACCCCGCCCCAGCCACGATTGTGGATCACGTAGTCCGCCACGTGGTCGAGGTCCATGAGAACGCTGGAGAAACCGGCCATGAAACCGGCCGCCACACTTCCCCCGGCGGCGGCGTAACCGGCCACGGCCAGCGGGACGGCGCTTAAGCAATGCTGGTACAATTTCACTTGCGCAAGTCCTTTGCGGCCGCGCGTCCGGCCTCGGTCAGCCGGCCGCTGTAAGCCGAAATGTCGTATTGATAATAGCCCTTGTCGAAGAGAGCCCGGAAGAGCCGCCAGGCCTTTCCCGGCGCAAAGCCGAGCCGCGTCGCCACCTCGCCGGGCATGACGCGATCCGGGAAGGCCGTTTCCGGCTGCGCGGCCAATGCGGCCAGAAGCCGGACTGCCTCGGGGCTCAAGGGATCTTTCTCTTCCATGCGCTTCGCCGGGCCTTCAAATATCGGGCTCCCTGCGATGTTGCAAGTCCTCCCCTCGGAGAAGAAAGATGGATTTCGCCTCACGGGAATCCGTACTTTTCGGTTCATTCGGCTGGCTAGGGGGTGAATAAGTGAGTGAGTGGGTGGTTCGTTGATCCGTTGGTCGGTTCGCGGGTTGGCCGGGGCGCGGATGTCGGGATGATAAGCATCCCGTACGGAAGCAACAGCACGTTGTCCTGATTCCAACAGTCAAAACCGCCGACTCTGGCTGTGTTCTCCGAAAAGATTCAAGCTTTCCAAAATGTTGGAATTAAATAAT